>JBHHXO010000161.1:0-7576 GCA_046757125.1 Thiogranum sp. | reverse complement strand
AACTGATCGAAAGTAACAACCCGGGGTGGAGAGATCTTTACGCGGAAGTATGTGAGTGACGGAGATTGCCACGTCGCTACGCTCCTCGCAATGACGGGAAGTGGCCGGTAATTGACTGTTCAGTGAAGGCAGGAGCGTGGCGACAGTCTGGGTGCTTGCCGCCGCGAGAGTGTTACAATTCTACTTGCTCGGCAATACGTAAAGCATCATCGACCTCGACACCCAGATAGCGCACGGTGCTTTCCAGCTTGGTGTGCCCCAGCGAGAGTTGGACAGCCCGAAGGTTGCCCGTTTTCTTGTAGATTTGTGCTGCCTTGGTTCGTCGCATCGAATGCGTCCCGTATTTGTGCGGATCAAGGCCACTGCTGCCACCCGCTGGTCGACGATTCTCGCATACTGGCGGGTAGACAGGTGCGAACAACGATGCACACGGCCTGGGAACAGGTAGCCTCCATTCTGGAGTCCCATTTCCGGATTCTCTCCGAGCAGTTCCAGGCATTGGGTGAGGGACTTGTAATGCATCTCAGTGCGCGCCAAACCGAAGTCGAGCATGGAGCGCGTCAGTATATTTTCAGTATCCTCAGCAGCAGCTTCGGAAAGTTTATACATTAGAGACCGTGCCGAGCCTTCACATCCCGCCAGATGTCCTCGATATTGCGTTCGGACTCCCCACTGTTTTCGCCAGCGATCAGGGCCTTGATGAGTATTTCACGCCGGTCCTGGTATTCCTGATCTCTGCGTATCAAATCGCGGACATAGTCGCTGGCATTGCTGAAGTGACCGGTTTTGATCTGCTCTTCCACCCATTCCTTCATGCGGTCGGGAAGGGAAACATTCATGGTTGCCATCGCAGATACCTCCTGCCGAAATAATGGCATATATTGACAATTATTGTTAATATATCAGGGTGCTGGTAGGGGCATTTTCCGGCCCAAAACGGAAATTCACTCCGTGTGTAGCAGGCAAACGACTGGCGTCATAAGGATCATTCTTTAGCGAATGTCCTTCGTACCCCTGTGCAACGGTGCCCAGTTTTTAACGGGCAACGGATTTGCCGGTCGCCGTTACCGCCTCCAGGCGATACTGCGCGTGGCAGGCGATACAGTTATTCATCAATTCCCCGAGTTGTTCCAGGGTGTGTTCCCTGTCGCCGAGTTGTTCTGCATCCAGTGCCAGCTGGTCGAAACGTTTGTGGGTGTCGAACCCCAGCGTTTTGAATGACAGCGGCAGTTTGCCAACCAGTGCGTTCGGGACCTGCCCCGGGGGCGGCATGCCGGATTTTTGTGCGGCCTCGACGACCGTTTTCATATCATCGCTGTTGGCGGCTATCAGCACTCCCTGCACGCTACCCAGGAAGGCCCGCATCTCGGTCAGGATCAGGTCGCGTTCGGCCGGTTCCAGGAGGATGGCGGTGCGCCCGTCGTTGGCAGGCTGCGTCTCGCCCACGATAATGAATTTTCCGACCAGCGTGCCGGTCGCGACCAGCAGCACAACCACAAGTAACCAGCAAAATCTGCACATAATCCACCTGCTCCACGAATACTGAAAATTTATTTGTCCCGTTCCCCTGGAAACCCGGGGCCGGGTTGATTGCTGCATTATGGCATGACCGCGCTGAAGAAGCGTTTCCGGAAACGGATAAAGTGTTACAGGTTGTTTCGTCCTGTTCCTGAAACAATCGCAGTGTAATCCGTTACGTCATGTGAAACGGAGAGTTCCCTGAATCAAGGAGTCGTATCATGATCATCGATGGATTTACAATTGCCGGTCTGGTTGTCGCTACTGCGCTGGCTGGTTTTCTGTATGTGCTGCGGTGGTGCGGGCAGCACCACGCCTGCAACTGACAGCGGCTGCGGATGTCGTTTACGAACGGGCGACGTCGCGTAGCAAATCGATGCGTTCCAGCACCGATTCGGACAGTTTCTGCGCGGCCAGCATGACGGCTTCGTCCCCGGCGTGTGTTACCACGGTGTCGTAGAACGCGAAGCAGCGATCGCTGTCCGAGCGCAGGCGTTGCAGCATGGTATCCGGGTCATCGTTTTTCGCCGCCGCGGCTCGTTTGTAGGACGCTATGGATTCAATCGCCCGGACGGCATCCCCGCCGGGTTGCCCCGCGCTGACCCGCTGGGCTTCGATCCCCGCCAGTACTGCGCTCGCGGCCTTGCCCACCTTTGCCAGCTCCGGGTGGCTGTCCGCAAGGGCAGCAATATTGTCGGCGAGACAGCGCTCCGCGCTGGCAGCGACCGCGAGCAGGTCGGCCAGTGTGTGGATGGCTGCCGGGTCGATGTGCGGCTCCTCGTGGCCGGTTTCCCGTTCGGCCCGCCAGGCGCGGCGGCGCATGGCGCGTAGCAGGGCGGCGTGGCCCAGCTCTTCGCGGGCCAGGGTCTCGGCATACTCGCGCACGGTCTCATCTTCTGCGGTGGCGGCCACCTGGGCATAGAAGTGGAAGGCGCGCTCCTCGTTGTGCACCGCGAAGGCCAGCGCCCGGTAAGGGGTGCTGTGTGCCGGGTCGACGGCCTCGCTGTCGTAGTCCGTCGCCACCTGCGGATCTTCCCATTTCACCGGCCCGATATCGGTGCGCAGTTCGATATTTTCCAGTTGTGCCCATTCCCTGATCAGGCGCTCGTGTTCCCGCTCTTCCCTGGCCAGGCGTTCAAACAGTGACGCGGTTTCCCGGTTGCCGTAACCGTGCATCGCCTCGGCCAGGCGGGCATAGCGCCGGATGGCCTCGTGTTCCGCGTACAGGGCAATGGACATAAGTTCACTGGCGGTCTGTACATCGCTTGTCAGAAGCTTCGCATACATTGATTTGCCACCGAAAAAGTTTCCCGGGACCCTTGATGCAGATCAAGTAGAACCCTTGAGGGGATTGGCTATACTTGCCGTCCCATTCTGGATAATACGCTTAAACAATATAGGTGAATAGAACGGAGCATGGTGGTGCTACGGCGCTGCGCCCTACCTGTCGGGTTACAGGCGTGCGTGGGCGTCGTGTTGCCCTTGTTTTTTATCTGTTTGTGGCCGTGATGGCGCTGCAGTTTCTGCCCGGCAGCTCCGTCGCTGCCACCGATTTGCCGCGCTTTCTGGCCGGTACGGAGCCACAGATGCTGTTCCCCGGCGCTGATCGCATCGCCGAACCGGAGGGTGATCCACCGGTGGCGCCGGTCTTCAGCGGCGACCAGCAGCTCGGTTTCGTGTTCCTCACCAGCGATTATGTCAATACCACCGGTTATTCCGGGAAACCCATTCACCAGCTGGTTGCCATTGACCTGGATGGCGTGATCCGCAAGGTGCTGCTGGTCGAACACCACGAACCGATTGTGCTCATCGGGATCCCGGAGAAGCGCATTATTGCCGTGCTCGAGGACTATAACGGCATGGATATTGGCGCGCTGGTGCGCGACGAAAACGAGGATCACAAGGTCGATGTGGTCACCGGCGCCACGGTGACGGTGATGGTGATGGACGACACCATTCTGCGCAGTGCCATCAAGGTAGCGCGCGCCCATCGTCTCGGCGGCCTGGCGCCGGAACGCAAACACACCGGTCCCAGGGCGGTGATCAATGCCGGGGCTGGCACGGTCGAGGACTGGCCGGCCCTGCTCGCCGATGGCTCGGTGCAGCCGCTGGTGCTGACACTCGACCAGGTCAACAAGGCGTTTGAAGCTTCTGGCGACGCGATGGCGGTAAAGCGGCCCGAGCGGGGCGATCCGGGCGACACCTTTATCGAGCTGTATGCCGCGGTGGTCTCCATTCCCGCCATCGGTCGCAGCCTGCTGGGGGAGGCGGAGTACAAAAACCTGACGCAACGCCTGGAACCCGGGCAACAGGCCATTCTGCTGGCCGGCGACGGTCGTTATTCCTTCAAGGGTTCGGGTTATGTGCGCGGCGGTATTTTTGACCGTTTCCAGCTGGTGCAGGGCGATGCCTCGATCCGCTTCCACGATTTCCAGCACAAGCGTCTGCGTCATATTGCGGCGCAGGGTGCGCCGGACCTCAAGGATGTGGACCTGTTCCTGGTGCCGCCCGACCAGGGTTTTGATCCGGCCACGGGCTGGAAACTGGAACTGCTGGTGGGACGCGCCATCGGGCCGACCAAAAAAGCGTTTCTGACTTTCGATCTGGCCTATAGCCCGCCGCAGAAATACCTGAGTTTCATCGCGCCCGAGGAATCCGGGGGACTGCTGGCCTGGTTCGATGTCGATGCGCCGGATGCCCCCCTGTGGACGAAGATGTGGGTTACCAAGGTAACGGAGATCGTGGTCCTGCTGGTGGCGCTCGGTATGCTGACCCTGATCTTTTTTTTCCAGGACTGGCTGGTGAAGCGGCCGCGGCTGACCGACCAGATGCGCGTCGGCTTCCTGGCGTTCACCCTGTTCGGTATCGGCTGGTACGCGAACGCGCAGCTGTCGGTAGTCAATATTCTCGCGGTTTTCAATGCGCTCATCAGCGGCTTTGACTGGAGCTATTTCCTGATGGAACCGCTGATATTCATTCTGTGGGGATCGGTGGCCGCGTCACTGCTGTTCTGGGGCCGGGGGGTGTACTGCGGCTGGTTGTGTCCTTTCGGTGCCTTGCAGGAGTTGCTTAACCGTTTCGCCAAACTGCTCAGGGTTCCCCAGTTGCCCTTGCCGTGGGGTTTGCACGAGCGCCTGTGGCCGCTGAAGTACCTGATTTTCCTGGTGCTGTTCGGTTTTTCCCTGCATTCTCTCGGCGTGGCCGAGCGCCTTGCCGAAGTCGAGCCGTTCAAGACGGCGATCATCCTGAAATTCGTGCGCGACTGGCCTTTCGTGCTGTTTGCCGTGGCGGTGCTGGTGCCCGGCCTGTTTATCGAGCGCTTCTATTGCCGCTACCTGTGCCCGCTCGGCGCGGCGCTGGCCATTCCCGGCCGGCTGCGCATGTTCGAATGGCTCAAGCGCTACAAGGAATGCGGTTCGCCCTGTCAGCGCTGCGCCAACGAGTGTATGGTCCAGGCCATTCACCCGGAAGGCAATATCAATGTTAACGAATGCCTGTATTGTCTGCACTGCCAGGTGGTGTATTCAGACGATCACGCCTGCCCGGTGCTGATCCAGAAACGCCTGAAACGGGAGCGGCAGTCGAGTCTGTCGATGGAGCGCAAGTCCGGTGTCGCCCTGAAGGGGGGTGAAATCAGGAAGAAAGCGCAGCTGGAATCAGGGGCTGTTATAACCTCGGACTAGGGAAGGTCAGGTTAATTTATCATCCCGGCGCAGGCCGGAATGGCGGAAAATGAATTTACGGTGCGTCCATGTCCCGCGGGGACACGGATAAAACAAGAGCAGCAATGTGAAGAGGAGAGGTGCAATGTCAAAAGATGATGACAAAAAGGCGGGTATTACCCGCAGGGAGCTTCTGGGTGGTTCTGCCAAACTGGTGGCGCTGGCCGGAGCTGGTGGTGTGGCCGGACTGACCGGTGGCTCGATGCTGTATTCCAGCGAGGCGCAGGCAGCGGGTGCCAAGGGCAGTGTCGCTCCCGGCGACCTGGATGATTATTACGGTTTCTGGAGCAGTGGCCAGGCCGGCGAGCTGCGCATCATGGGCGTGCCCTCCATGCGCGAACTGATGCGTGTCCCGGTATTCAACCGCTGCAGCGCCAGCGGCTGGGGCGAGACCAATGAAAGCCGCAAGATCATGACCGAAGGTATGCTGCCGGAAACGAAAAAGTTCCTGGAAAGCCGCGGTGGCGTCTGGTTGAACGGCGACCTGCACCATCCGCACATGTCGTTTACCGACGGTACCTATGACGGCCGTTACCTGTTCATGAACGACAAGGCCAACACGCGCGTTGCCCGTGTGCGCTGCGACGTCATGAAGTGCGACAAGATGATTGATATTCCGAATGCGTCGGACATTCACGGCCTGCGTCCGCAGAAGTACCCGCGTACCGGTTATGTTTTTGCCAATGGCGAGCACCGTGTGCCGATTCCGAACGACGGCAGCATCCTGGATGAACCGGAAAAATACCACGCGATATTCACCGCGATCGACGGCGATGAAATGAAGGTCGCCTGGCAGGTGATGGTCGACGGTAACCTGGACAACTGCGATGCCGACTACCAGGGCCTGTATGCCGTCTCGACCTGCTACAACAGCGAGGAGGGCGTCAACCTGGCCGAGATGACGGCCAGCGAGCAGGACTGGGCCGTGATCTTCGATATCAAACGTATCGAGGCCGCAGTAAAGAGTGGCGACTACAAGAAGATCAACGGCGTGCCGGTGATCGACGGCCGCAAGGGTTCGAAATACACCCGCTACGTCCCCGTTTCCAACAGCCCGCACGGCTGTAACACCGCACCGGATGGTCACTACATCGTTATCAACGGCAAGCTGTCACCGACCGTTACCGTGCTGGACGTGCGGCGCTTCCCGGACCTCTTCAACGACAAGATCAAGCCGCGCGACGTGGTAGCCGCCGAGCCGGAACTGGGTCTGGGGCCGCTGCACACCGCCTTTGACGGCAAGGGCAACGCCTTCACCACATTGTTCCTCGACAGCCAGGCGGTGAAATGGAATATCCAGAAGGCGGTTGATGCCTACACCGGCAAGAAGGTCGATCCGATCCTGGAAAAAATTGACGTGCATTATCAACCGGGCCATAACCATACCTCCATGGGTGAAACCAGGGAAGCCGATGGCAAATGGCTGGTGTCTCTCAACAAGTTTTCCAAGGACCGTTTCATTAACGTTGGTCCGCTGAAACCGGAGAACGACCAGTTGATCGACATTTCCGGCAAGAATATGACAGTTGTGCATGACGGGCCCACCTTCGCCGAGCCGCACGACTGCATCATCGTGCGTACCGATATTGTCAATCCGCGTTCGGTATGGAAAAAGGACGACCCGATGTGGGCCGAGGCAACCGCCCAGGCGAAAAAGGACGGCGTGACCCTGTACACCGACTCCAAGGTGATCCGGGACGGTAACAAGGTGCGTGTCTACATCTGGTCGATAGCACCCAACTTCAGTATGGAAAAATTCACCGTCAAGCAGGGTGACGAGGTCACGGTCTACGTCAGCAATAACGACCAGATCGATGACCTGACGCACGGCTTTACGCTGGCTAACTATGGTATCGCCATGGAGATCGGGCCACAGGCTACCTCGTCGGTGACCTTCACGGCGGATCGTCCGGGTGTGCACTGGTACTACTGCCAGTGGTTCTGCCACGCACTGCATATGGAAATGCGCGGCCGCATGCTGGTGGAGCCGGCGTAGAGCGTTTGCGTTCTGCGTCAGGGAGGTTTTGATCAGGTTCTCATCCGTCATGCCGGCGCAGGCCGGTATCCAGGAATGCAACGCGCTGGATCCATGACTCTCCGGCCTACTGGATGCCGGCCTGCGCCGGCATGACGGTTTGACCGGAGCTTCCCGGGTACTGGCAGGCTGGTGTTTACTGATTCTGGCTGCCTGTCTGTCCGCGCCGCTTATGGCGCAGGACCGGACAGTGCTGCCCGGTGCGGGAACCTTGCAGCGGGCCATTGACCAGGCCGGTCCCGGTGACCGTTTGCTACTCCACGACGGTGTGTATGCAGGAAACATCGTCATGGATCGCCCG
>JBHHXO010000160.1:0-7599 GCA_046757125.1 Thiogranum sp. | reverse complement strand
GCCGGTCTGGGTGAAGCCGACCTCATAGCACTGCGTGACCGTGCGGCCGCCGACCTGGTCGGAAGCGACTACATCCCGGCTGCGGTTTTCCGCAAGACCCGTAAGTTGCTGGAGCAGGCACGGGCCGGACAGGCCAGTGCCTCCACGCCGGCAGAATAAACGCTTCACCAGCGCACGGATGACGATCTGCGTACCGGGGTCATCATGCGCCTCCTGAGGACATTTCGTGACGGACTGGTACAGCTGGAAATCTGGCTGGCTGCGGCGAGCCTGTTGTTGCTGCTGGCGCTGGCGCTGCTGCAAATCCTGATCCGCAACCTGTTCGACGCGGGTATTGCCGACGCCGATACCCTGACCCGCTACCTGGTGCTGTACGTCACTTTCTTCGGCGCCGCGGTCGCGGTCGATCGTGACCGTCATATCAAGATCGACGTGTGCTGCACCCTGCTGGACCCCGCCACACTGCGGAAACTCTACCGCCCCCTGCGCGTCCTCGCCGCAACCGTATGCGCCTTCTTCACCGCTGCCGCGATCCGATTCTGGATCGACAGCTGGCAATTCGCGCCGGACCACGAACGCTGGCTGGCACTGGTCGGCCTGATCATACCGGTCGGTTTTGCGCTGCTTACACTCCAGTTTGTGCTGGCCTCGATACTCGGACAGGATGACACGGCATGCTGTACGCGCTGATCATCCTGGTTGCGCTGGCGCTGTTCGGTCTGCCACTGTTCACGGTACTGGGTGTCGGCAGCCTGATCTATGCGCAGCACAGCGACCTGGATCCCGCCCTGTTGATTGTCGAACTCAACCGGCTGGCCACCTCACCGAACCTGACCGCGATACCGCTGTTTACCTTTGCCGGCGTGGTGCTTGCAGCCGGCGGCGCGCCGCAGCGCCTGATCCGCCTGTTCAATGCCATACTCGGCTGGTTGCCCGGCGGCCTGGGCATTGTGGCCCTCACCGCCTGCGCTTTCTTTACCTCGTTTTCCGGCGCTTCCGGCGTCACCATCCTGGCGCTGGGCGGCCTGCTGTTCCCGGTGCTGATGAAGGTCAACTACCCCGAGCGTTTCACCCTCGGCCTGCTCACCACCTCGGGCTCGCTGGGCCTGCTGTTTCCACCCAGTCTGGCCATCCTGCTGTACGGCATTGTCGCCGGCGTCAATATCGACGACATGTTCCTGGCCGGTATCGTGCCGGGCCTGGTACTGCTGGTGATGCTCGGCATCTATGCCGCCGTGACCGGCGCCGGTTTCAACGTTCACCGCCACCCGTTTGCCTGGCACGTCGCCCTCAGGGCCATGCGCGGCGCGGCGGGCGATATGTTGCTGCCGTTGCTGATCGTCGTGGGAATCTTCGGTGGTTATGTCACCGTCAGTGAGGCCGCCGCCTGCACCGCGCTGTACGTTCTGCTGCTGGAGAGTGTCGTGCACAGGGCCATCGTCCTCAGGGAACAGCTGCCGGCGCTGCTGGGAGATACCGCCGTGCTGGTGGGGAGCATCCTGATCATTCTCGGGGTGGCGATGGGGCTGACCAACCTGATGATCGACGCACAGCTCCCCATGCAGCTGCTGGAGTGGATGGAAAACAGTATAGACAGTCAGCTCAAATTCTTGATATTACTTAATATATTTCTTCTTGCGGTGGGCGCCATGATGGATATTTTCTCGGCCACCGTGGTCATCGTTCCGCTGCTACTGCCACTGGCCCAACGCTTCGGCGTTGACCCCGTGCACCTGGGCATTATTTTCCTCGCCAACCTGGAAATCGGCTATTCCACACCGCCGGTCGGCATCAACCTGTTCATCGCCAGCCAGCGCTTCGAAAAACCGGTACTCAGCCTGTTCCGCGCCGCCCTGCCGTTCCTGGCCCTGATGCTGGTCTGGCTGGGGATCGTGACCTACCTGCCCGTGCTGTCACTGTGGTGGCAGTGAGTCCGAATGCCCTTCATAAAATAGATCCCGAACCGCTAATATACTATTGTACGGACGCCTTCTTACGGAGCAGGACACGCTGATGATCGAAGCAGCGCTCTACATTCTTACCGGGATTACCCTGTACGCGGGCGCGCACCACCTGCTGGCCGGTGCGAACAGAACCGCCCGACCTTACCCCGTATCACTGGGCGTAATGTACCTGCTGCTGGCGGGCTTTGCCCTGACCAGTGCGCTCACCTACCAGGCACACAGCTTCACCACGCTGCTGCCGGCCGGCAAATTCGCCATCTCCCTGGGCATCCTGCTGTGGGTAGCGCTGATCTGGTTCGTGGCATTCCGCACCGGCTTCCGCCCGCTCATCCTGCTCGACATGCTGACCGCGGCCTGGATCATATTCCTGATCAGGAATGCGCTGTCGGCCAACAGCCTGCTGTACGCCGACAGTGCGGCGCTGACACAAACGCCGGCCACCGGACAGTCGGTGCTGCAACCCGCCATCAGCCCCTGGTGGACAGCGCTGGAACTCACCATGCTGGTTTCGCTGCTGTACGCACTGTACGCCAGTTACAGGCTGTACAACACCGGCAGACAACAGACCGCCCTGGCCCTGGGAGGTGGTCTTGTCGTGCTGCTGCTGGCGGGTATTTCCGATCACCTGGTCAACAGTGGCGTCACACATATCGTGTACCTCGCACCGTTCGGGTTCGCCGGTTTCCTGCTGGTCAACAGCCTGTACCCGCGGCTGACGGCCTATATGAACCGCCGGACGGAAGAAAGCTCCGCGCCTGTCTATAACCTGACATTCAACCCGGAACAGGCGACATTCCACAGCGACGTGGCGGACCTGCAAATCCCCCTGCGGGCGGACCACGCCGTACCGGCCGGGACGCAACAAACACCTGACGGGCCGGCGCGCGACACCAATACCGTACCCCTGTATTCCGCCGACGAAGAAGCCGAAGACGTGCCCGTCGCTGAAGCACAAAACGTAACAGCCGACGCTACACCCGCAGAGGAACAGATCACCGACACGCCACCGGCACCCCGAAGCAGCCCGCGCCCCAACCCCGATCAGGAAACCCTGAACACGATATCCGACAATCTCATCGATATCGCCGTGTTCGCCACCATGGTCATGAACCGCATCAAGCGTGGCGATGCCGACCCCGGGACACTGGAAATGCTGTGCAGGAAGATACGCGCCCAGGCCATCAAGACACGCCGCCTGGCCAACCAGGTCTCCCGCCCCGGGCGCAACGACGGGAAGCAGTAGCCCCCGTCACCGACCACGGAGCATGGTATGCAACTGACACCTTTTCACCTCGCGGTCCAGGTACGGGATATCGGGGAAGCGCGGGAATTCTACGCGGACAGGATGGGCTTTCCCGAAGGCAGAAGTGCAGCGACGTGGATTGATTTCGACATGTTCGGCCACCAGTTCGTCACCCACCTGAACCCGCACATCGGCAGGCACGGGAAAATCCCCGGCCTGTCGAACCCGGTTGACGGTCACGATGTGCCGGTACCCCATTTCGGGGTCGTCCTCAACGTCGATGACTGGGAAAAGCTGGCGCAGAAAGTCAAAGGCTTCGTCAGCGACTTCATCATCGAGCCCTATGTGCGTTTCAGGGGCGAGCCCGGCGAACAGTACACCATGTTTTTTTCCGACCCGTCGGGCAACGCACTCGAATTCAAGGCTTTCAGGGATATTGAATCATCCCTGTTCGCAAAATAGATCCCGTATGACCAGACTGGAAAAATCATTGCATGCCTGGGGAACACCCGTATTCAACGACGTTCTGAAAAACGAGATCGAACAACTGGATGTGCAAGCCCTGCCCCTGCAACGGGGTTTGTCCCGCAGCAGTTACGTCACAGGCGGTGATTTCAGCGCCATGATCATCAGTGCCCGCGAGGATGACGATGCGCTGCACGTCAAGGCCGGGGTATTCTATTCCGGCGTGATCGCCGGCTGCGGCTGCTGTGACGACCCGACGCCGGTTCCCGAGCAGAGCGAGTACTGTGAAATCCTGCTTGCGATTGACAGGCAAACGGCAAGTACCCGTATCACACTGGCAGACGAATAACCCCGGGGTAACAGAATCGTCCCGGACAGCGGCATTCCAGCGGAAAACCACCGACCGGCCCGACACAAGGTTAAAACACGCAAGCCCATGAGTTTCTACGACGACCACTGTTTGCCGCACCTGATACATTGCGCCTGCGGCCTGAAAGGCATTCAGTCACAACGCGCAAAGGTCGTACCTGCGGCCGAAGGCCGGGTGCTGGAAATCGGCATGGGCTCGGCACTGAATATACCTTTCTATGATCCCGCCAAGGTCGAACTCGTCTGGGGCCTGGAACCTTCCCGGGCCATGCGCAAAAAAGCCCGCAGGAACCTGGCGCGCGCGCCGTTCGAGGTCCGCCTGCTCGAGCTGCCGGGTGAGGAAATCCCGCTCGACGACAATAGCGTTGATACGGTATTGCTGACCTATACCCTGTGCACCATTCCGGACTGGCGCAGCGCCATGCAACAGATGCGGCGCGTACTCAGGCCCGGCGGGAAAGTCGTTTTTTGCGAGCACGGCGCAGCGCCGGAGGAGCGGCTTCGAAAGTGGCAGGACAGGATAAACCCGTTGTGGAAAAAGATCGCGGGCGGTTGCAACCTCAACCGCCCGATTCCGGACTGCATCGAAGCCGGCGGCTTTAACATACAGTCGCTGGAAACCGGCTACCTGCCGGGATCCAGATTTGCCGCCTTCAATTACCGGGGGATTGCCAGGCAAACCTGAGGCCGTGCGGGACCGATTCCAGACTCCTGCCTCGGGTTCCGCTATGATAAAGCATTCGATGCTATCGACCAACGACCGGGGCTTGCCCATGGCACTTACACGCACAATGCCGAGATTATTCAGACACCCTGTTGCACGACTCCGCTTGCTGGGCGAGTTCGCCCGGATAAGTCACAAGGTAGCCCCGCTGCCGAATCCCGGCTTCGTCAAGGTCTTCAGACGCGCACTGCAATTGTATCGCGAAGAACTCTATGACCCGGAAGAAGCCTACCTCGACGGGGTGCTGGATCCCGCTTTCCCCGAGAAAAATATCCGGGATTTCGTGAGCAAACGGATGCTGATGAGAATACAGGGGGCGGTGAACCCCGATTCGTGGACCCGGCTTACCGAGGACAAGAGCATCTTCTACAGATACTGTACGGCACTGGGCGTCGCGACACCGGAGTTATACGCCCTGTTCTTCAAGGACAAGGCCGGCTGTTCCCCGGACGGATCGGTCCTGCAGAATCGTGCCGACTGGATAAGCTTTCTGGACGACAAACTGCCGGAAGAGTTTGTGATCAAGCCTGCCTGGGGTGTTTACGGCACCGGTATAAGCCTTCTCCATCGGTCAACAAACGGGGCATTTATGGATGCCGCCGGACTGGAACAGAGCGCAGCTGAAATCTACGACACCATGCTGTCGCATCCCGAATACCACAGTTTTGTTATCCAGAAACGGTTAAGGAACCATGCTGAACTCGTGCAGCTCAGTGATACCGAGTACCTGCAGACAACTCGTATCGTTACATACGTCGACAATTCAAGTCACTGCAACATCCTGTTTGCCTTCTTCAAGCCGATAGTGGGACTGAACTTTTCCGACAACCACGACCATGGCAAGACGGGGAACCTGGTGGCACAGGTTGATCTGCAAACCGGCACACTCCGCCCGGCCAGTATCATGACCGACGACGGCTCGGGGGAGAAAACCGTACTCGCCCACCCGGTAACAGGTACGCCTTTTGAAGGTTTTCAGATGCCGCTGTGGAAGGAAACCTGCCAGCTGGCCAGGCAGGCAGCTCGCGAATTCCTGCCTCTGCGCACAGTGGGCTGGGATATCGCCATAACCCCCGACGGACCGTTTATCGTCGAGGGCAATGCCTGGAGCGATCCGTTTTGTTTCGAGGGCGTCAGGGATATCATGACCGCCCTGCTCGACCAGGACGGAGACGCAACCCGTACGGGGAAAGACCGGACATAAAACTGCGTCCGCGGCGCTTTACCGGCTCAGTTCCTTTACCGCCGCATCGATTGCTTTTACCACATCCTGCTCGATTTCACTCGCGACCGACATGGCCTTGCTGCCGTTTGCCACCGCGCTCGGGCGTACAAACAGTACGCGCGTGGCGCCGTTTTTCTGGATCAGGGTGATGTGCAGGGGACACAGGGCCAGCATATCCGGATCGGCGTTGCTCACGGCATTGGCATACCAGCCATTGCAGAACACCATGGCGCGGATGCCTTCCAGCTCGTTGCGGTTGTAATCTTCTCCCCAGCGCTCAGCGAACCCACTGATACTGCCCTGGATATCCGGCTCGAAAACCACAAAAAACCTGTGTTCTTCCAGACTGTTATAGACTACTTTATAGGAAGTTTCGAGATCCTTGTCTATATTCCAGACACGCAGGTTCGAGGTATCCGCCTGCAACTGCGCCACACCGGCCATCGTGAACAGGAAAACTGCCAGGATTGTTCGCATAATACTCCGCCCTCTACAGGTTACAGGCCAGCAGGCCCGGTTCACATTCACCATCTTCCACCGGGATCTGTACGCGGTGACCGCTGCCGGGCGCAACCGCGGTGGGTTGTCCCTGCATATCGTGCATTTCCTCCAGCCGGAAACTGCGGCTGCCGCCCGGCATGATCAGTTCCAGCTCGTCCCCGACCGCGAACCTGTTCTTGACATCGATCTCGGCCATACCGGTGGCCGGATTACAGGCAACCAGCTCCCCGACAAAACGTTGCCGAACACTCTTTGAATGGTTGTCGATATAGTTCTGGGTCTCGTGGTCGTGGTGGCGCTGAAAAAAACCGTCGGTGTAACCGCGGCTGGCGAGGTTCTCCAGCTTGCCCAGCAGGCCCGCGTCGAATGGCCTGCCGGTGACGGCATCGTCGATCGCCTTGCGGTATACCTGCGTGGTACGCGCGGTATAGTAATGCGACTTGGTACGCCCTTCTATCTTCAGGCTGTCGATTCCTATCCTCACCAGGCGCTCCACGTGCTCTACGGCGCGCAGGTCTTTGGAATTCATGATGTAGGTGCCGTGCTCGTCTTCCTCGATCGGCATCAACTCACCGGGGCGACTGGTTTCTTCCAGCAGGTGTGCCGCAAGCGGCCGGCTGTCTCCGCTGATATCCGTTTCTGCGTCCCTGACCTTGTAGTCCCAGCGGCAGGCGTTGGTGCAGGTGCCCTGGTTGGCGTCACGGTGATTGAAATAACCGGATAACAGGCAGCGGCCGGAATAGGCGATACACAGCGCACCGTGCACGAACACTTCCAGCTCCATATCGGGACACGCCTGACGAATCTCCTCCACCTGGTCCAGGGACAGTTCGCGCGACAGGATGATGCGCCTGATCCCGAGTTTCTCCCAGAACCTGACGCTGGCGTAGTTCATGGTATTGGCCTGCACCGAGAGGTGCACAGCAAGCTCCGGCCAGCGCTCGCGCACCAGCATGATCAAACCGGGATCCGCCATAATAAGCGCATCCGGTCCCAGCTCGATGATCGGCTCCATGTCCGCCATGAAGGTCCGCACCTTGCTGTTGTGCGGCAGCACGTTGGTGGCCATGAAAAACGCCTTGCCGCTGGCGTGCACTTCCCCGATGCC
>JBHHXO010000159.1:0-7651 GCA_046757125.1 Thiogranum sp. | reverse complement strand
ACCATTTCTTCTGTTATCAGGACAGGTGCCTTCTTGCCAAAGACTTGTGCTGTCGTGATTACAACATGGTTTTGTGCCAACCTACTGCCAACGATTTCCCGCTCATTTTTCAGAAATTCGTCTGTCATTTCCTTTGCGTATCCAGTAACTGTTTCAGCGTCTGCAACAACTTCCATCTCTACGAACTGTGCCCCAAGGCTCTCTATCTGCTCTTTAACGACAGGACGAGTATCAAATGCCTCAACCTTTGCACCCAGTCTGCGTGCAGTGGCAATTGCCTGCAAACCGGCAACCCCGGCACCGATTACTAAGGTACTTGCCGGTGGAATAGTTCCTGCAGCTGTCATCATAAGAGGGAAGAATTTTTCAAGATGTTGTGCCGCTATCAGGACTGCACGATAACCTGCAATACTGGCCATTGAACTTAGTGCATCCATGCTTTGTGATCGTGAAATACGTGGAATAAACTCTATGGCAAAACTTGTAATTTTTCTTTCTCTCATTAGCTTAATGAATTCAGAATCTAAAGCAGAAGAGAGAAAGCCAATGTAAATTAAACCGCTTTTCATCATCTCAACTTCACGTCTTTGTGGGGGGCAAATCTTTAGAATAATGTCAACTCCTGAATAGAGCAGTTGTGGATTATTAACGATAGAAGCACCTGTTTGTTCGTATTCAGTGTCAGAGAAATACGATCCCTCTCCTGCGCCGGACTCAACAATTACATCATAGCCGTTCTTTATAAGCTGTGCAGCCGTTTTTGGGACAACAGAAACACGTCTTTCTCCCTCAGATATTTCTTTTGGAATACCTATCTTCATTTAATGATAACTCATAAATCAAATTGATAAAGTAGTCAAGATTATACCTTGATAGGATAAATAAACAATTGCTTTTAAAAATGACATTTTGTGTGTCTTTTAATCTACATATTCAGATAGAAACTGATATGTGGTGAATGTAGACGTGCAGAAAGAGAGTATAGAGGATTATTAATTACCATTTTACAACCTGACCTTTGGATTGCTTCACTGCTCCGATGGGTCTGCCAGGCAGGCGGAGGAGAGGAGTCTGGCGGTGCGGACGATCTGTTCGATATCCGTGAAGATCAAGTCGTCGATACTGATCTTATCCAGAACATTCATGGTTATTTTATCCAGCAGTTCGATCCTTTCGATTTGTCGTATTCGCAGATAGACCGTCCACACCCCGCCTGGAAAGGTCACATCTTCGATGGTGATGTCAAATCCGCCTCCAGAATCTACCTCCATCTTTGAATCCGGATTGGTAAGGTGCATGCAACCCAGCAATTCGTAGACCGGCAGCATCGGGGCCTGATCCACGCCCACGGCATAGACCATCTCGTTGGGTTCATTGTTGGTGCGCATCTCCCGGACAATGGGAGAGTTTGCAATAAAATCGTCGAGATCGTCGCTTATGTCTGCCTTAATGACCCATGGCGAGGAAGCTTCTTCAGCAACTGCCCCGCTTGAAGCAATCAACAAAGTAATCGCGCTGACAACAAGAGACTTCAAAACCGTATTAATCATATCATTACCAATACAGAAATTCAATCGCCCGCTCGGTCATTCGCCTGATCCGACCAGGATAGTGCCACTTTTCCATACGTACATCTCCTGAGCGAAATTCCTTAACAAATTTGGAATCCTTCAAGTGCCATAAAACGGCGTCCACGGTATCCGCTGGCTTGTGCCACTCGGTACTATGCTTCAGTTTATGAAGATGTTTCCGTTCAGCATCTCTATCCACCGGGTTTTCCGGATCGATTTTCACTGTACCGTCTTCATAAGTATATCGCGGCTTGCGCGGAGTCATAAGAATCAATACCGACTTGGTATAGTCCAGGGTGGTTTTATTGCCAAAGATATATTGGAGGCCGGGAATATCCTGCAGAAACGGTACCCCGTCGCGCAGATTCTCTGTCTCCTTCTCACTCAAGCCACTCAGTACAAGGGTGTCGTCAAACTTCATAGTGACATTTACTGACAACAATGTCTTTGATACCTGCATAAAGTTGTTGAACCCGGGATTGGACGAACGTCCTTCTACAAAGGCACGTGCCGCCTTTACCTTCAACTCGACTTCATCCGTCTCCCAGAACTTGGGCGTTACCTCAAGCTTGATGCCGACCGGCACGGCTTGCACCGCACCCTGGCTGCCCGAAGCTCCTGTCAATTCCACATGGAACACGGCGCCGGAGAAGAAATCCGACTTCTTGTTGTTAAGCGCTACCAGGGTTGGCCGTGCCAGGACATCGTTCTTGTCATAATCATCGTTAAATATATTAAGAGCATAGGATGCGGCTATTGAGAAAGACGGCGCAATCGTATATACAGTGCTTCTGGCAGTGTTAACATCGAACGTGTCATTTCTGGTAACAGTCTTGGTATCGCTATAGCTCCACAGCGTGCCGCTAAGGGTCGATGTCAACCCGTTCAACAGGTTGACGCCCTTGATAGTGGAGGTACGCTCTTCCGAACGTATGATGATCACGTCAATCAGGACCATGCTCTTGTGATCAGCCTTGGTTTTGTCGTCATCATCTGATTTGCCGGATTTACTGGATTTGTGAGATTTACTACTACCGGGCTTCAAACCTTGCGATGCGTCTGAGCCAAAGATGTCAGAAGTCGACGCAGCCAGTTGGAGGTGCGGTCTTGTATCATGGAACTTTTTCCAGTCCTGAACACGCTTAGTGAGATGCTCTTTGCGAAATGGATTTATCTTTTCCCCAGCACGGTCGGCATAGAGCGCAAGTTCGGCATTGGCCTTGTCTCCGCGCCCTGCAGCGGCATTGATCATCGCCGAGGTATAGATGATACCCTCATCACTGGGGTCAAGTTCGGAAGCTTTTTCGATGGCGCTGATCGCCGTTTCCAAGTCCTGGGCATAATATGATGCTGTTGCCAGGGCGCGCAGGATAATAGGATTTTCAGGATCTGTCAGTAGTGCATAGGAGAAGGCGTCCTGGGCATCACGGAAATGCTGTTCTGTAAAATGTATCAATCCCAGTTGGTAGGCGGCCCAGAAATAGTTTGGATCGTATCGCAGTGCCAGATCGTAGCCAACCTTGGCATTATCCAGCTTGCTGGAATCACCACCGGCCACCTGCAGGTGATAGGTCATGGCGTTTAGGAAATGCAGATGGGCGTTGGCAGGCTCGAACTTCAAAGCCCTGTTGAATGCCTCGGACGCAGCGACCAGGTCATTTTTATCAAGCGCCTTAAGTCCCGCACGGATAAAGGAATCGTTAAGGCGGTCGCCTTTTACGTCCTTGATCATCTCGGTAAAACTGGCAGCTTCATCACTTGCATCCTGTCCCTTCATCGTACTCTTGCTTCCCGTCAAGCTGCAGGCGCTCAGCGTTCCAATGAACCCTACGACCACTATTATTCGTAGAATACTAATCATTTTCACCTCCTCTCAGCTATAAATATTAGTTATAACATTTTAACATATATCATATATTATCCTGGGAATATCGACTCCTTTTCATCCAGCATCTTTATTAAAACTCTACCCCGCCGTCGCCATCGTTCTAAGGCGGACCGCCATCACAGAATCCCATTTTACGGGACTGAAAGTGGCAGTCGGGATGCTCCCGGTTGTACTGATCCGGCGTGCAGTGGGGTTTCCACGTCTTGCCGTAGAAATAGTTCTCAACCATCTGATAGGTGCATTTCGGCTGCGCCGGTGGTGGCGGTGGTGGCGGAGCGGCGATGGAACCATTCACGGTCAACACTTCGAAGTTTTTAACCACCGCACCTCCGGCGAATGTGGTAATGTGACAATATTTGCCGCCTATAGTCCAGCCGATTTTGGTCTTGCGTCCGATCATGGCACGGCACGAGTACGCCGCCATGGTGGAACCGGTGAGTTGGCCGGTCTTCATGTTTGTGGCATCAATGATCCCCGTTTCAGTATTAAGACTCAGACGTCCGGTAACCGCTGCCGATGACGGCAGGTAGCCATTACCCGCCGGCTGCCAGAATAGATCTGTTCCACCCTTCACTACCTTGAATTGGTGCTGATTATATTTATTTTTACCCTCGCTGAAGACGCAGTTGTTCATATGCACGACCACACCTGGAAAATACATCTCGGCATCAACATCATTAATAACGGAAGTTTTGGTGTGGCAAAGGAACCATTTAGGTTCCGTTATCGTCGCGACAGCAGCAAGTTTATTTGCCTGTGCATCGCTGACGTCGTCAGCAATGATCGGTGTGCCGTCGGTCAATTGAGTAGTTGTTTGTCCCGTCGGAACTGCCTTGTCGACGTAGCCCGTTTGTGCACCCAGGCGATAGCAGTAGTTATTTTTACCGCTTTTCACGCAGACCTGTTTGCCTGCCGCCAGATCGCTGTCCTTAGCTGCCAACCCAGTCTTGATTGCTGTCCACTCTCTGGCTCGTTTGTTTATAGCACTGGTTGCCTGCTGGGCTTTAGTATAGGCTACATCCATCTCGCTGCCGCTATAGTGGCTCGTTTTTTTGGACCACTCCACACCCGCCCTGGGATTAAGTGGTTGATACAATATGTCATTGGGATCGGGGAACTTGTCACCCAGCGTTATCTTTTCATCCGTGATGTTGTCGCCGGGGGCTGCCAGCGTCAAACCGCCGACCACCTGGGTGGTCAGCAGCCATTCTCTTTCATTGGTACTGTCGCAGTCTGTATAGAACAGATTGTCGCTCCATGCAAGGCATTTGTTACTCAGTTTCTTGCTGACATAGCGTCGGCGGCCCAGGCTGTCTTCGAAGTAATCAAATGTATCGTAGCCATGGGATTATTATTTCTATTGTATGGTTTGTCGCATTTTACCCAGTTAACAGCAGAATCGCCGTACGACATGCATAGTGACTGGTTCCCGTCAAGGTTTGACTCTTGACTATAATTTTCACCATGCTGGTAGTAGCCTCGCTTAAGCGGCAGGTTGACTTTGTGCAGGACTGCAGGGGAAGCCTTGACGATGCGGAACACACCGGTGTTGGCGCCAACGCAGGGAATCATTTGCAGTGAGTTGCTATAATCGCCATAGTCGTCGGTAGTAGATTTCATCCAGATGCAGGCCTGGGTGGCACGGTTGTGAATCTGAAAATAGTCCTCGCCGTGAGGCAGAATCTTCCATTGATTCTGTACATCATCATTGCAGTTATCCACTAACCTCAGCCGGCCATAGGTCTCAGTCCCACCATAGCTATCCCCGTACTTTGTATACGGTTTAAAAACCTCCTGCTCGACGATTTTATTGTCGTAATTGACCTCCTCAAACTTCAACTTGCCCGGAACGGTCAGGCACTTTTTACCACCGACAAGGATCTTGACATAACCTGTTGGCTTGCCTTTTTTCTTGCCTGTTTTGTAAAGCAGATTTATGGTCGAGATTTTCTGTGCTGCATAACTGCCGTGCCCACCTCCCTCACCCTCTGCGGCGCAGCCAGTGTATAGATCCTCCATGGCAGTATTATTATACCTTGACCCCTGCGTCAGACAGATACCGGTCGATGCCAGTTCAAACTGGACATCAGTGAAGGTTTTACTGGCCGGTTCCTTGTCCAGCTTGGTCACCCGCTTTTGCATCATGGTCCTGGAATAGCTGTCGGAGAAGTGGGAATAGTCTGCCTGCAGGGCCTGTGCGGTTTTGTGATACTTCTGGAAATCCGTCTTGTAGGTTGCCAGTTCGGTCTTCAGCGCAGTCTGGGTCTTGTGTATTTTTTCGCCAATGGAGCGTTGTAATTGCCGCTTGAACGGCTCCGGTATGTCGGACAACACCTTGTTGAACAGGTGATCTGCGGCAACATAAGCCAGTATGGCCAGGTGCGCGGTATCCGCAGCCCCCTCCTTGCCCAGGTTGGAAAGTTCATTGGCCGCGTCACCGAGCTTGAAGGCGAAGGTTTCGCTGAAGTCGCTGCCGAACAGTTCAAGATCAATGTTCAGGTCGACTGGCGCGTCGCTGGCAATGATGTCACTCAGGTCGCCGTTGAACGATGCCCTTTTCAGGTTTACAGCACCGCCTGCATAATTGGCAATGGAGTCGAGGCCACTGGTAGCTAATTTGTCCAGATCATCCAGCCCCTCGATGCTGGCCAGGGCGACATCCAGGGCTGTCAACGCAACTTCTTTGGCGGCTATCAGGGTCCATACGCGCGGGTCAAAATCGATGGGAACGTGGGAGACCAGTTCCTCGATCGCTTCCAGTACCAGATCAGCGACCTCCTTGATGCCTTTATCGATACCAATGATGATGGCCCATTTGGGCTTGCACCAGAAATGCCAGTACGAACAGCCGTGATACCTTTTCCAGTCGTGCTTGATATCTTTATTAATTGCATCGACCCGCGCCTGGGCGGTCTCCAGCTTGGCTTCAACCTTGGCCTTTTCTGCCCTGACAACGGCACGTTCGTGGTTAATCTTAGTGTTCAAATCTTCAACTTTTTTCCTTTTAGCTTTGACTTTATTCTCACCGTCCTGCAGTGTCTGGTTCAGTTCGGCGAACAGGGCAATCATGGTATTCTTCAGCGCGGTCTTGATGAAGTCGCCGAAGTCAGCCTTCAAAGAGCCGGAAATGGCGAAGTCGGCATGTGATACATCCGGATGGGTCACCGACAGGTCTACACCGGACAATGCCAGAGTAAGAGTTTCCGAAAAATCGCTGAGGATCGTATTGGTAACCGAAAAACTCATGCCCTTGTTTGTCAAATCGGCATAAATCTTCTCGGTGACATCTACCACCGGTATCGTTAGATCGGCATTCAGCTTGAAATAACCGTCCAGCGGATTTTTCGGCGGGAAGGGTACTTTGAGATCCAGATAGGTGTTTTTGAAATCCAGCGGCCCCAGGCTAAGTGGCCCTGCCGTACCGTCCGGCTTCGGCTCGCCAATGGTGCCTTCGACTTTAAGGCCGGTTGACTCGGTTATCGCCATATCTATTGAGCCAAGATCCTTGCCCAACCACGACAAAGTGCCCTTGAGCGCCACACCTGCGCCCTGGATATTCAAGTCCGGATCAGACGCGCCGGGTGTGGCGTACGCGAATTTGACGTTCTTGAATTCCGGCTGGGGCAGATTACCCATCATCAGACTAATGTCTTGAGGAGAAAATTTGCTGACAATACTGCCGGTTGTTGAATTTTCCTTCGCCAGATCGGTTGCCACCTGGATAGCCAGGTTTTCCGGGAAATCTGATTTGACAAAATCTACAATACCGATAAATGCCATGTCTTTTGGTGCAAAGTCGGCTTCAGGCAGCAGGTCGGTGTCACCTGTAACACAGAAACGGTCTCCTGCGACCTTGGCCCCGCCTGCATAGCCCAGATGAACCGCCCCATCTTCGCCTATGCCCAAATCCATGGAGACATTGTAGAGCGTGAAACCGGGGATGCCGAACGGCCTGTGCCATCCCGCCGGGCCTGCTGGAGCGGAATGTGTAGGCGTATTGGTAAGCGTACAGTTCAAGCCGCCCGTACCGCTGAGGCCGTCAGTTTTGTTACCGGTCTTCAAATCCATGACAAACTTGATATCGATATCTTCTTCCTGGACTTCCATCGCCAGCTTGCTGTCGAATATTAAAGTATCACCATGAACAGTGGTAGTGACATCAGCACCAATGCCGAATTCCAATACGGCATTG
>JBHHXO010000158.1:0-7661 GCA_046757125.1 Thiogranum sp. | reverse complement strand
AGACAGAACATGAGCATAAATGTCCGCACAAAATGTTGTATGGCACTGGTACTCGGCAGTGTTCTCTGCTTACCGGCCACGCACGCCGGCAAACTCTACAAGTGGGTCGACGACAGCGGCCAGGTCCGTTATGGTGATCGCATCCCGCCCCGGTATGCAAAGAAAAAGAACGAGACGCTCAGCGATCAGGGTATCGTGGTTGAAACCAAGGAGGCCGCAAAAACCCCCGAACAGATTGCAGAAGAACAGCGTCAGAAAGCGCTCGCCGAGGAACAGGAACGCATTCGCATCGAAACCGCGCGCAAGGACAGCATCCTGCTCGACACCTTCACCAATGAAGACGAGATGGTCATGACGCGTGACGGCAAGATCGAGGCGATCGAGGCCGTCATACGCGTGACCAACGACCGCACCGAAAAAAACAGGCAACGCCTGGCCAAACTGAAACTCAGGGCGGCCAACCTGGAACGCTCCGGGAAAGCGGTCCCGAAGAAGCTGCTGAAAAGCATCGCCGAAACCCGCAACCAGATCCGCTCCAACACAAAATACGTCGCCAATCGCGTTGTCGAACAGCAGCGTATCCGGGAACAGTTTGAAGCAGACATCAACCGCTTTCGCGAGCTGAAGGCAGCCCAGGCCAGCCTGATGTCGGAATAAACAGCGGCTGCCTGTCAGCCGCGGATGAGGGTTCCAACACCCTCATCGGTAAACAGCTCGATCAGCACTGCGTGCTCGACACGCCCGTCGATAATATGCGCACTGCGCACACCGGATTTAACCGCGGACAGTGCACACTGTATTTTCGGCAGCATACCACCATGCACCGTCCCGTCGGCAATCAGCTCATCGACTTCACCCGAAGTCAGTCCTGTCAGCAGGGCTCCCTGCTTGTCGAGCAGCCCGCCGGTGTTGGTCAACAGCATCAGTTTCTCGGCGCCCAGCACTTCGGCCACGCGCCCCGCCACCAGGTCCGCATTGATATTGTAGGAATGCCCGTCTTCGCCGACGCCTATCGGCGCGACAACCGGGATGAATCCTCCCGCCACCACCATGTCGACCACCGATGCATCGACACTGGCCACTTCGCCCACGTGACCGATATCGATAATCTCGGGGGCGTCGAGTTCCGGAGAATCCCTGGAAATGGTCAGCTTGCGCGCCCGGATCAGGTCACCGTCCTTGCCGGTCAGGCCGACCGCACGTCCGCCGTGGCGGGTAATGAGGTTGACGATATCCTTGTTCACCAGCCCGCCCAGCACCATTTCCACGACGTCCATGGTTTCGCTGTCGGTGACACGCATGCCGTCCACAAAGCGGCTTTCCTTGCCAATCTGTTCCAGCACCTTGCCAATCTGCGGGCCACCGCCATGCACGACCACCGGGTTGATCCCGACCAGCCGCATCAGCACGATGTCGCGCGCGAATCCGCTTTTCAGCTGCTCATCCACCATGGCATTGCCGCCGTATTTGACCACCACCGTCTTGTTGCGGAAGCGACGAATATAAGGCAGCGCCTCGCCCAGGACCCGGGCGACTTCGGTGGCTTTTTCTGAACCGAGACTCATGGTCAGAACGGCAGGGACAGGCCCGGGTCCACCTGCAGCATGACCCGGCGGAACTCGTCCTGGATGGCGCTGAGCGCAAGCTCATCGTCGGCTTCGAAACGCAGCACCAGACTGGGCGTGGTATTGGAGGCGCGCACCAGGCCCCAGCCCCTTTCAAACTCGGCGCGCAAACCATCCACTGTCGCTATGCGCGCATTTTCAAAATGGGCGCTGTTGAGCAGCTTCTCCATGAACAGCTGCGGCTCACCCTCGGCCATCGGCACGCTCAGCTCGGGTGTATTCATGCTGTCCGGCAAGGTCGCAAACAGATCACTCGAACTGCTTTGCTGATTGGCCAGTATTTCCAGCAGGCGCGCCGCGGAATACAGCGCATCGTCGAACCCGAACCAGCGCTCCTTGAAGAAGATATGACCACTCATTTCACCGGCCAGCAGGGCACCGGTTTCCTTCATCTTGGCTTTTATGAGCGAGTGGCCGGTTGCCCACATCAACGGCTCCCCGCCGTTCTCGGCGACCACCTCGGCGACGTGCCGCGAGCTCTTCACATCATAGATAATCTGCGCACCCGGATTGCGCGACAGCACGTCGATGGCCAGCAACATCAGCAGGCGGTCCGGCCAGATGATTTCCCCCTGCGAGCTGATCACGCCAAGGCGGTCACCGTCACCGTCAAAGGCAATACCCAGCTCCGCACCCTGCTCCTGTACCGCGTGTATCAACGCGGCAAGATTCTCTGTCTTGCCCGGGTCCGGGTGATGATTGGGAAAATTGCCGTCGACTTCGCAGAACAGTTCGACCACCTCGCAACCCAGCGCCTGTAACAGCTGCGGCGCCGCCACACCGGCCACGCCGTTGCCGCAATCCACTACCACCTTGATGGAACGCACCAGCTGCACGTCGGATTTGACCCGCTCGATATAGTCGGGCAACACGTCCACTTCCTCGACGTTGCCTTCACCGGTCAGCATATCGCCCGATTCAATACGCTGGCGCAGGCTGTCGATGGCCTCGTTGGCGAGGGTCTCGCCGGCCAGGACAATCTTGAAACCGTTATAGTCTTTCGGATTATGGCTGCCCGTCACCATGACACCCGAATTGGTTCCCAGGTACTGCGCCGCGAAATACAGCACCGGGGTCGGGACCTGCCCGACATCCTTGACATCACGCCCGGTCTCCTTCAGGCCGCGAATCAGCGCCGCCGTCATATCCGGGCCCGACAAGCGTCCGTCGCGCCCGACCACAACGGTCTGCTCGCCACGGAAATACGCCTCGCTGCCGATGGCGCGACCGATGTCGTAAGCCACTTCTGTCGTCAGCGTTTCACCAACGATGCCGCGTATGTCATAAGACCGGAATATGCCGGGATCGACCTTGCATTCCCCGACCTCGGTACGGGCAATATCCAGCGCATTATCATCGAACAACAGGTCGGCATCGACCGTATCCACGACTTCCTCGACCCCGGCCGGCTCGACACCCTCACCGGCCTGCCTTTCACCGGCTTTTATGCCCTGCGCGGCACGCGCTGCAGCACCCTTGCCTGCCGCCCTCGCCATCAACTCTATGGTGTCATGCATTTCCACAAGCGTACTCGAATAGTCGGACTTCACCCGGCCTTCATTCATATCCTTGATAAGGGTAAGCAGCGTCGCCTGGTCGCTGCGCAACGCCAGCCCCAGCTTGCGAAAGACAAACCAGACCAGACCCGCCAGCAGGATCGCCGCAACACCACCGGCCAGCCCGGCGGTCCTCATCAGCACGCCGCTGCCCGTCTGCGCCTGGTCGGGCGCCCAGTAGGCAATCCGCCAGCGGCTGCCGGTCACCGGCACCTGGCTGTCCGGCAAGCCTGCTTTGGAAGCCGCAGCACCGTAGCTCCCGATCACCAGCGGCGCACCACCCGCGACCTGCTGAAGCTCCACATAACCGCTCAGTTCGCCGTGCCCCCACAGTTTCTGCAACTGCTGCACGGAGAAGCTGACCATCAGGTGTCCCACGATACGCCGCCCGGAGGAATCGAGTATCCGCCGTACCAGGTTGATGTGCTGCTGGGGTGTCCCGGACATGTGTACTTCGACAGGGGGCGGCGTGTCCCTGGTCTCCGAATGCTTCAGCATATCCAGCGCGGCATAACTGATCGGCGGGCTGGCTTCGAGATCCACTTCTTCAATACCGGGTGGCAACAAACGCACCCGCACCGAAGACGGGAACAGGTAGGCCAGGGATTCCGCTTTCGCGGCCAGCGCCTCTTCATCGCCGGCGGTCAGCAGACGCGCAAGCTGCGGGTCCTTGCTGACCAGCTCGGCGGTAGCCGCCTGCCGTTCCACCCACTGCCGGTAACTGTCGGCGAACATGGCAGCTGACAATTCGGACTGTTTCTGCTCCGCCGCCCTGAGCTCCAGTACTGTTTGCAGGTACACAATGACAGGGGGAACGGCAATCAGCAGGACGCCGATCAACATCAGCAATAACATCTGGCTGCGCAGACTCAAACGACCGGGTGCAGCAGCCATGCCTTCCTTCGCCGTCCTGACCCTGGTCTGTTTTTCTTTACCCGAGCGGAAAGGTAGTTTCATCAAAATCCCTGAATAGTAATATGTCCTGACACGGCTTCCTCAGGCGCGACCGGTATGACCAAATCCACCCACTCCACGATCGCTATCGACAAATTCCTCGACAACTTCAAATCCGGCACGCACCACGGGGACAAAGATCATCTGCGCAATCCGTTCTCCCGGCTCGATGTTAAACGTAGTGCGGCCGCGGTTCCAGCAAGACACGAAAAGCTGTCCCTGGTAGTCGGAGTCGATCAACCCGACCAGATTCCCCAGCACGATCCCGTGCTTGTGTCCCAGGCCGGAGCGCGGCAACAGCATGGCCGCCAGGCCCGGATCGGCTATATGTATCGCCATGCCGGTGGGCAGCAACTCGGTCTGCCCCGGCTCCAGAACCAGGGGCTCGTTCAGGCAGGCGCGCAGGTCCATGCCCGCCGAACCATCGGTCGCATAATCGGGCAAGGGAAATTCACGGCCAATCCGCGCGTCTAGTATCTTAAGCTGAATGCTTTGCATCGTTTCCGGAGGTCTCGTCTATCGTCTTTGGATCGGTATAAAGATCGGCAATCTGCTCGACCAGCTGAACCGCCAGCCGGCTCTTGGGCGCCACAGCCAGGTGGCGCTCCCCGCCTTCCCAGACCAGCAGCAGCTCATTGCTATCGGTTTCGAACCCCAGCCCGGCCCCGACCTGGTTGGCCGCGATCATTTCCACACCCTTATGCATACGCTTTTTACGGGCGTTCTGTTCGAGCTGTTCGGTTTCGGCTGCGAAACCGACACACCACGGCCGGTTTTCCAGCGCCGCCACGGTCGCCAGAATATCCGGCGCCGGTTCCAGTTGCAGCGACCAGTCGCTTGCCTGTTTCTTGATTTTCTGCAGCGCGGGAGCAACCGGTCGGTAGTCCGCCACCGCCGCCGCCGCGATAAAGATGTCGCAGTCCGCAACCTGCGCCAGCACGGCATCGAGCATCTGCTGGCAGGATTCCACCATCACCCGTTGCACCCCGGCGGGCGCAGCCAGCGCGACGGGACCGCTGACGAGTTCCACGTCGGCGCCCGCATCGCGGGCAGCCCGGGCAACCGCGTAGCCCATTTTCCCCGAACTGCGGTTGCCGAGAAAACGCACCGGGTCAACCGCCTCGCGTGTCGGACCCGCGGTAATAACGACTTTCAGCCCCGCCAGGCGGCCGCTGGCGAAGGAATCCGACAGCGCCTGCTGCAAGTCCTGCGGCGACAGCATGCGCCCCGGGCCCACATCACCGCAGGCCTGTTCACCCGTGTCGGGCCCGCACAGCTGCACGTCACGCTGCCGCAGGCACTGCACGTTGTCGCGGGTGGCCGCGTGTCGCCACATCGCCTGGTTCATGGCCGGGGCTACCAGCAACGGTGCCTCGCTGGCCAGGCAGATCGCCGCCAGCAAATCATCGGCACGCCCCTGCGCCAGGCGCGCCAGGGTGTCGGCGCTCGCCGGCGCAACCAGAATGCGCTCCGCCCAGCGCGCCAGCTCGATATGGTCCATCCCGCTGCGGTCATCCGACCAGCCGCACCAGACGGGCTCGCCACTCAACGCCTGAAAGGTCCGGGCCGTCACGAATCCGGTAGCGGCCGGCGTCATCACCACGCGCACCGTGGCGCCCGCAGCGCGCAGCCGGCGCACCAGTTCAGCGCTCTTGTAGGCGGCAACACCGCCACATACGCCGAGCAGGATCCGTTTTCCGTCGAGCCGGTTCATCATGAAGCAGTGTACCAGAACCAACGCCAGCGAAAAGGACAGCCTTTACAAAGGACTGCCGCCATCCCATGATTCCGGCGGGGCGGCGGAAATACCGTCCTGCACATTGGCACAGGCAAGTGCACGGATACCGGACAACAAGGAGGTTATACATGCCGATCAGCGACTGGCCGGCGGCCGAACGGCCCCGCGAAAAACTGTTATCCCTGGGGCCCGCCGCCCTTTCCGACGCCGAACTGCTGGCGATATTCCTGCGCACCGGCTTGCCCGGCCTGAGTGCCGTTGAGCTGGCGCGGGGCCTGATCCTGGAACACGGCGGGCTGCGCAAGCTGTTGCAGGCCGACCGCCGGCGCTTTTGCAGCACCCGGGGACTGGGTAATGCCAAGTACGCCCAGCTCCAGGCAGTCCTTGAACTGGCTCGCCGCCACCTGGGAGAGAACCTGGTGCGCAGCGATACGCTGAAAGACCCGGCCGCGACCCGAAGCTATTTGCGGGCCCGGCTGCGCGATTATCCCTACGAGGTTTTTGCCTGCCTGTTTCTGGACAACCGCCACCGGCTGATCTGCTACGAGGAACTGTTCCGGGGCACCATCGACGGCGCCAGCGTGCACCCCCGGGAAGTGCTGCGTCACGCCCTGCAGCATAATGCGGCAGCGCTCATCTTTGCCCATAACCATCCGTCCGGCGTCGCCGAACCCAGCGACGCTGACCGCCGCATCACGCGGCGCCTGAAAGAGGCCCTGGGACTGATCGATATCCGGGTGCTGGATCATGTCATTATCGGCGACCGGGACGCGACCTCCTTCGCGGAACTTGGACTGCTGTAACAGGATGTAATATATAGGTTAATATCCGTATCCAGGCCTGCTCACCGCCCACATGAACTGCCCCGGCCCGGCGACCGGCCTTGTCTGTCGCACACCGGTCTGGTATAAAGCGCGGTTCTCGTTGTCCGCCTCTGGCGGGCCGTGCAAGAATTTTGAGGAATTGAGCAATGTCCAAAGTGTGTCAGGTGACCGGGAAACGCCCTGTAGCGGGCAACAATGTTTCCCACGCGCATAACAAAACCCGCCGCCGGTTCCTGCCGAACCTGCATTCCCACCGTTTCTGGGTAGCCTCGGAAAATCGCTGGGTGAAACTTCGTGTATCCTCCAAGGGCATGCGCATTATTGACAAGCAGGGTATCGATACGGTTCTGGCCGATATGCGCGCCCGCGGCGAAAAGGTCTAGGGGGAACGGTCATGCGCGATAAAATCAAACTCGTATCCAGCGCCGGCACCGGTCACTTCTACACCACGACCAAGAACAAGCGCACCACGCCCGACAAGCTCGAAATGAAGAAATATGACCCGGTTGTGCGTAAACACGTGACCTACAAGGAAGCGAAAATAAAATAACCCGCCGGCACACGTGAGCCAGGATCCGAAAGCCCGGTTACACCGGGCTTTTTTTGTCCGGGGAAGAACAAAACCGGTAGCACTTCAGACAGGGCCACTCCGGCCGTAAAACTCCGAAACCACCCTGATTCAAAAACACAGGAATCTGCTAAACTGCGGCGGGACGATTGCTGAATCGAGCGGGGACGCCCCGTCTGCACAAGCTGATAAACCGCCAGGAACGTGGAATAAAAAACCGGCGCCCGATAAGGAAAACAATGCTGCCTGACCGGCTGCCCCGCGATACCGGGCCGCCCATGAATTCAGCAATGACCGTTCTTTACGCGCCCATCGCGGTCAATCAGCCATGGCAAACAATTTGTAACTATTCAGCCCATTCTGCCACGATCAGCCACATCAGGTCTCATCCATTTT
>JBHHXO010000157.1:0-7674 GCA_046757125.1 Thiogranum sp. | reverse complement strand
CGGGCTAACCGAATATGACTTCTTTAACACCCTGTTATGGTGCCGCTTTCCCTTGCTCTTCCCGCATCTTCCTGCGCAGTTCTTTATATTCCACACAGGCTGATTTCCCATCATTGCCTTTCTGTACCGCATCTGATGCGAAATCGGCAGCCACCATACCTGCAAAAACATAGGGTGCAAAAATCAGCGTACCAAAAGTCAATGCTGCCGACTTTACCGGTATAGCCTTTACCGACGGATCATTTAACGGCCCTTTGACTTTTACCGGCTCGGCTTTCAGAACCAGGCGGCTTTTCTTCCTGGGGATAAAGACATAGTCGACCTCCTCCCTGCCGAGGTCAACAGCTCCCTCACCGGTAACAGTGATACTCTTTGCATCGATAAAAAATGCATCGGTACTTACAACACCCTTGTTTATACTGTAGTCTGCCACCCCGCAGTTTATTGGCGCATACTTGCTGTCCTTCACCATATTCAGGCTCCAGCCAACCAGATCGACAAACAGCAGATCGACCAGTGAACGGCGCAGCCTGCCGTCCTGGATCGTAAGGTAAACATGGCCGTTTGCACTGGAAGCCAGTTCGTGCGCACTTTCACCAGCGGCCTTGAAAAACAGGTCGAGATCGACATCCGTTTTTACATATCTTTCATATCCCGCCTCCCCGCTCTCCCCGCGGTAGGGGTTCACGTTCTTCGCCACCGCCTTCAGCAACAGACCGGGCGTATCCCCTGCATCAAGCTCAAACTCCGTGTCCAGGGTTCCTTTTGAATAGACAAAAGTCACCGGTCTGGCAACAAAACGCCCGGACTTCAGGGCTATAACCGCCTTTGCAGACTGCGCATCCCACCCATCCTGATCAAAGGAATCGACATCAACAGTCAGATCCAGGTCGGCCTTTTTCAGCCAGTGAAAGGGTAACGGGTCGCGAGAGAAAACCGGGATCTTCTTTTCCTTGTCGCTTTTTTTCTTCTTGCGCTTCTTCTTTTTGTCCTTCGCTTTCTGCTGCGCTTTTCTTTCCTCTGCGGCCTTGTCAATCGGATCCTTGAAAAACACATTCCGCGCCGTAATCGCACCGTTTATATAGGGCGGTGTTCTGTCAAAGTCGCCACGCAACTTTATATCGGCGGCAGCCTTCTCCAACACCAGGCTCGCATTCAACACGGCATCCTTGCCAGCCTTCTTTACCACCGCGTTGAATTCAACCGGGCCAACTTTGCTCCACTGCTGATCGAACAGGGCGCCCAGCAACTGCAGGTCCCTGGCCTTTAGCTCGCTATTGAGCAACAGGGTCTCAGGATCTGCAAAGTCGTCATAGCTGCCGTCCACTTTAATGGCCAGCAATCCCGGCGATGAACTTTCCACCTGCAGCGAGTCCATGCCCAGTGTTCCGTTGCTGTCTGATATCACCATGCTACCGGTTACAGGTTTGAGGCCGGGAAGCGCCTCCTTGTCTGCAAACGCAGCCAGGTGGTTCCCGCCCAGATTCAGCTTGACGTCCAGCCTGACCTGGCTGGCCGAATAGACGTTGCCGATATACCCGTCGGCCGTCAGTACCGGCGCACTGCTGTCACCGACAGAAAGTCGCAAAGACCTCAGGCCCAGCATTTTGTCCTTGTCATTCAGACTGGCTGCTGCCGATACAGCGCCCAGTTGCGGCAGTTTAACCCCCAGCGACTTCGCAAAAGCCTGGCTGCTGGTCGACCTGGCGTGAACGGCAAGGTCGGTATCTTCCAGCCGCCACTTCCTTGCTGCACTGATGTATCCCAGGTGGCCTTTGGCCGTCACCAGCATGATGTCCGGTTGACCGGCGGTTAGGGAAAAATCGCGGAGAAACAGTTTCTCGTCCGTACCACTATAGTTGAAACTCAGCTTGAGTGGACCAATCGCGGGAATCCTGTCATCCAGGCTAAACAGTGTATTGAGCGTGGCAATATTATTGGTACTGGCCTTGACATCGACATTGATACCCTGGAGATCAAACTCCGGAAAAAAGATCACCTGATCCACCGAACCGGTCTCTGAAATATTCAGAGGCTCTCCCGCAGGCGTGTTCTGAACATAGTCGTCGAACCTGTGCCGGCCTGCTACCGTGTGCAACCGGCCACGCGCGCTGTACGCTGTCTCGGGAAGATCCTGCTCTGTCCATGCCCTCAGGAAACCGGTATCCCGGCCTTTCAGCTCGATTGCCAGATCAATGCTGTTCAGTGGATCCTTCTTCTCCCAGTCACGAAAATCCAGGCGCCCCTTTGCGCCAATAAAGGTCTTGTCATCCCGGCCGGCCGACAGCCTGACCTGGTTCAGTTGCAGTGCTTCGGTATCGCCCTCGATACGGAACACCAGCTCCAGCGGGCCCTCCAGGGGCAGGTCCAGGCCAACGCGTTCGGCTATGAGCGAAGTCTGTGCCGCCTTGATGACAGTATCCAGCGCATACCCCGCGTTGGGTTTGTCCGCGTCGAGCGGGAACTGTGCGATACTGCCCTCGATACTTGCAGTAATACCCGCCTTGTCCTTTGTCCGGATAGCGATATTGTCAAGCCGTGGATCGCCGCGCGTTGAGCGAACCTCAGCGCTTGCGCGAACTGCACCAAGCTCGGGTATTTCGTCGAACAGCAAGGCGCGGACTGCATGTGTGGTTGGCGCGTTGAAGCCAAGATCCAGTTTTATGTTTTCAGGTTGCGGCGCTGAAAACAGGCTGGTGACAGCGAGTTGACCGGTCAGTGACAGATCCAGCCCGTCCCCGGTCGTGGCTCTGGCACTGAAGTCGTGCAAATCCAGTTTTGATGCGCTACCCGATATACGTACGGCCAGTTCAGCCGTGTCCAGCGGACCCATCGATTCCGGCAACAGTGGCTGCAACCAGTTCCCTCTGTCTAGCCGCCCGCCCAGGTCAAGATCAACGCCCGAGAAATCGGCCACATGGGCTACACGACCGGTCAATGTGGCTGTTGACCGGGCAGGACCATTCCAGGTCATGGACAGGTCTTCGAGCGCCGGTTTGCTGAAAGCACCCGCCAGCCTGCCAGTGGCAACCAGTTCGCCGGGAATCTCCAGGCCCTCGACGGCAACGGGCAATTTTGTCAGGTCCGGCACAAGGATGTGCAGGGTTGCATCAATTACGGCATCGGGGTGACTGAAATCGATCTGCCCCACGGCAGATGAATCCGCGAGTTCTCCTTTCACCACAACCGAGAACGGCAACTGCTCGCGCTTCAGTGCCTCGTGCAGTTCCGGCAGCGTCACGTCCACGGTTAGCTTCTCGCCCTCGATATCCAGCTGGGCGGTGAACTGCGGAACGTCCTTGCCCGCTTCCAGCCGCAAGGCGAGCTCACTGATCTCCCGGGCGGGCAATCGCAGTTTGTCACCTTCGATCAGCAGCGATATTTCCGATACCCGGACATCGTGCAATACCGGTTTCAGGCGCAGTACGGATAAATCAACCGCCACCGGCGAACCGGCTTCCCTGGCAGGGTCGGTTCTATTGATGTTGACGCTGGTATCACCAATGAACAGCCGGGGAATATCCACGCGACCCACCAGCAGGTAGGGCAGGTTGAGCTGCATCGACAGGGAACGGGTTTCAACCCGGTATTTCCCCTCGATATCCTCGACCACCAGGCCGTTCAGTTGGAGGACAGGTGACAGTGTCCGTGTAATAGCGGCGTCGGCACGGTAACTGATACGTGTTCCGGACACAGACTCGACACGCTTGACCAGCCAGCCAAGCAGTGTCGCATCGTCAACGACAAGCCAGGCGCCACCCGCAGTCAGAACGACAAGGGAAAGCACTGCCAGCAAGGCAGAAAATACACGTCTGGGCGTCGTCATCCCGGCAATTATAACAGGGGCGATCAGCCGGCCCACAAAAAACCGGGACTGGTTTCAACCAGCCCCGGTCAGGGTACCGCAACAGGAATCAGGCCGGCGCATCAAGCGCTGACCCAACCCTCGCGTTCTAGTGCTTGATAACCTCGATGACCACACGGCGATTGAGCCTGCGACCTTCATCGGTGCTGTTATCACCAATGGGCTCCGCTTCGCCCTTGCCGCTAACCTGCATCTTCTGGCGATCTACGTTACCAACTGTGGCCAGATAATCGGCGACTGCCTGGGCCCGACGTTCCGACAAACCCTGGTTGTAGCTTTCCGGACCTTGTGAATCCGTGTGGCCGATAACATTAATGTGCGCGACGTTGGCGCGCAGCATTGGACGATAGGAATCCAGCTTTGCAATAACGCCATCCAGTTCGGCCCTGTCCGCTGCAGTCAGACCAGCGCTGTCGAACCCGAATTCCAGGTTCTGGATAAAGGCTTCCGCCACGATTTCCTCTTTTGCAGCAAGCACCTTGCCTTTTTCGACAATCGCGGTTTCCTCGACAACCGCAACACCGGAGCCGGCCGGCTGGTTATCCACCTCAACCGTTTCCGTTACGACTTTTTCATAACCACACTTCTCAAGGAACTCCTTGCTGTCCTCGTATACGGTACGAACACATTCGCCGGAACTATCGGTCACCGGGTTTCCGGAAGAACTCTTGGCATAGCCATCAACCGTCAGTTTATCGACTGCATGCGCGGGAAGGCTCACGGCCAGGGCGAGCCCAAGGGCGGCTGCGGTTTTTTTACTCATGTATGACATAACGACTCCTTAACGTATGTATACCAAAAATTCGGGGTAACTTATTCTGCTCGAATCACGAAACGCGGCGATTATAACCCAGTTTAATCGCATTGTTACCTGATTTATTTGCAAAAACAGGGATAATTATTTCAAATAGACACTTGTTTCGTGTAGCCTGCGGCCCGCGACAATGAAATATAAACCCCTCTGTTCATGGCCACCAGGAGTACCGATTCCCGTGCTGCAGCGTATCTGTGTTCTCTTCACCTGCCTGTTTTTCGCTCCCGGCCTGCTTTCCGCGGCTGAATCCAGCGCCCGCGATCAGATTCGGGAACGTGTCGAGCTGATTCGCTCCGACGGCAACCTGACCATCGGGACAGAGACAATCGCCTCGGTACAGGTGCTACCGGCCCTGTATGAAAATCGTGATTACACGCCTGTCTGGTCACGTTCCGACTCGATTGACCAGCTGTTTGCAGCGCTGGAAACGATTGACGGGGATGGCCTGGATGCCGCGGACTATCACTACAGGACCCTGTCCGGCCTCCGTGCCAGAATAGCCAAAGCGCGGTCCACTGACCCGACACTCGCCGCCGATTATGACATTTTATTGACAGACAGCCTGGTGCGACTGGGTTATCACCTGCTGGTAGGTAAAGTGGACCCGGTCGAACTGGACAACAACTGGAACATGACCGACACCATCGGCGACCTCGACACTGCGCTGGCGCTGGCGCTGGCAATCGACAAGGGAACTGTTGACGAACTGGTAGAACTTTTAAGACCGCAGCTTCCGGTATATGCAGAACTCCGGGCCACGCTGGCGCGCTACCGCGACATCCGGCAGCGCGGCGGCTGGCAAGCTGTCACCCCGGGTCCGGTGCTGAAAGCGGGCATGACCGATCCCCGTGTCCGCGAGCTGAGGCAACGGCTGGCAGCGACAGGCGACATGGCCGTTGCCGGTCCTGCCTCGACGCTGTTCGATGCCGATGTTGAAAGCGGGGTAAAGAAATTCCAGCGGCGCCACGCTCTGGAAGCTGACGGCATCGCTGGCAAAGCCACGCTACAGGCCATGAATGTGCCGGTGCAGGACCGCATCGACCAGATCCGGGTCAACCTGGAACGCGCACGCTGGGTGTTGCACAAGCTGCCCGATGAATACGTGCTTACCGATATCGCCGGGTTTCGTGTGATTTATTTCCGTAACGGTGAAGTGATCTGGGAATCACGGGCACAGGTCGGAAAACCTTACCGCAAAACACCCGTATTCAGATCCCGAATCACCTATCTCGACATCAATCCCACCTGGACTGTGCCGCCGACCATCCTGAAAAACGACATTTTGCCCAGGCTCAAAAAAGACCCGGACTATCTGCGCAGGAAAAACATGCGCGTTATCACCTTTGACGGCAAACCGGTCGACGAGAGCACGATCGACTGGAGCCGGTATCCGGCGGAAAGTTTTCCCTACATGATCCGCCAGAACCCGGGGCCTAAAAACGCACTGGGCCGAATCAAGTTCATGTTCCCGAACAAGCACGCGGTTTACCTGCACGACACACCGAGCAAGTCGCTGTTTGCGAAAACCGAACGCGCGCTCAGTTCGGGTTGCATACGCATCGAGAATCCGTACGACTTCGGCGAGCTGCTGCTGAACAGTGACCAGTGGGACAAGGCCAGGATAGAAGCCACGGTTGCCACCGGGAAAACGACCAGGGTATCGCTCGACAACCCCGTTACCGTCATCCTGATGTACTGGACGGTCGATACCACCGATGCAGGCGATGTCATATTCAGGAATGATATCTACAAGCGCGACCCGGCGGTGCTGTCAGCCCTGCAACGCCCCTTCCGCTTCCGGAAAAGCCCGGTATTAACGCCGTAAAAAAAGCCTGTACCCCCGGGGGTACAGGCTTTCCACTCAGTATCAAATTGCAGGAACGGCGGGATTCAGTCCGTCGAGGTACAGGCGCCAAACACAACAAATGCCACACCGTCGCCCGACGCGGTCAGCACCATGTCACCACTGTCCTCGACAACCGACAGACTCCAGCCTACGCCGTCGCGCTCGCCGCCCTCCCTGCCGTCTTCCGCACCCTGCAACATCAGCTTGCCGTCTACGGTTTCCACACGTTCGATCGCCGTTACGCGCTTGTCATCTTTCGCGCCGGTGACAATGCGTTTTTCTTTTACATTGACCCTGATAAAACGCGGAATGTCGACGTCATCGGCGGCAACCCTGTTACAACCGCTGGTCGGCAGGCATTCCATGACGTCCACGGACGCACACAAAAATTCCGACGAACCATCCAGACCGGCAGACACCGCCAGCGGCATGGCGGACGCAAACGCCACTGCCCCGCATACATACAGTTTTTTCATCATTACCATCCTCTGCCCTAGCGAACCGTGTAACCGCGGCCTTCAAGACACGCCGCGTAAGCCCGGTTGTAATTGTTGCGGTTCCGGGAGTAGTTCTGGACCTCGCGCTGTTCCCATTGCTGCTGGTTGTGCGCTTCCCGCTGTTTCTGTTCCGAACGCCGCGCGCCACCCAGCAAGCCGCCGCCAACCGCACCGATAGCTGCACCCTTCCTTGTATCACCCGCTATAGCGCCGACCAGCGCGCCACCGAGCGCTCCGCCAACCGCTCCGCGCCCGGCACCGCCCTGGGGGGCTTCTTTCGGCGGCGGCGCGGTAGTGGTTGTCGGCGGCGCCATGGGATCAAAACCGGACTGCCCCTTGGCAAAGCCATAACACTCGAACTTGTCCTTTTCCTGTTGCTGCGAACTCTGGCCCTTGGCCGGGTAGACCATCAATTCCTGGGCAACCAGCAGCCCCGGCAGCATGACCAGCAGGCCCGCCGCGGCAGACACGTATTTCAGTTTATTCATCAACATGACCTCTTTCGAACAGTCCCGTCAACCCGGACCGGGCGCGATTACAGACAAACAGTTTATGCCAGAACTCCGCCGCCGCGCAAATGCACACCAGCGGTTTCTAAGTATTTTCCAATCCATAAATGAGTCTGAAGAGAGGGTGAGAGAGCGTTTTATCA
>JBHHXO010000156.1:0-7753 GCA_046757125.1 Thiogranum sp. | reverse complement strand
CACACACCGCCACGAACAGGGTTACGAACATGCAGCCTTCGTTGTCCGCGCTCAGGGTTTCGTTTACCCGGTCGAGTATCGTCGCCGTGGACGGAGTGCCTTGTGCAGCAGACCGGATCAGCGTCCTGGTCACCGCCATGAACAACGCTGCCGGCACGCCCTTGCCCGATACGTCGCCGACACAGAAACACAGCCTCGATTCATCCAGGTAAAAGAAGTCGTAGAAATCGCCACCCAGCTCACGCGCCGCTTCCAGGCGCGCGTACAGGGAAAAGTTTTCATTGCCGGAAGCGCCCGGAAAATCCTGCGGCATCATGCTCATCTGGATATCGCGGCCAAGGTTGAGTTCGACTTCCATGCGTTCTTTCTGCATCCTGATAGTGGCGTAGGCCGCCTGCAGTTCCCTGCGCCCCTGCACCAGGGCGAGCTGGGTTTTCACCCGCGCCCGGAGAATGGGGGCTGACACCGGCTTGGTGAGATAGTCGGCCGCGCCGACTTCAAAACCCAGGGCTTCGTCGCCGATCTGGTCCATCGCAGTAATAAAGACAACCGGGATGTCACGCGTCGACGTATCTGCCTTGAGGCGCCGGCACACCTCGTAACCGTCCATGCCCGGCATCATGATATCCAGCAGGATAAGGTCGGGATTACCCGAGTGCGCCACCTTCAGCGCGCGTTCCCCGTCCGTGGCGACGATCAGCCTGTAATCCTGTTTCAACAACCCGGCGAGCACATCGATATTGACGGGCTCATCGTCGACAACCAGGATCGTATGCTTTACGGGCATTATTCGCTGACCGACCTGATGGCCTCCTTCAGGCTGGTACTGTACGCGATCATGTCGAGAAAACCGCTGATCTCCAGCACTTCGCGAATCTGTTCGTTGGCGTTGCACAACACCACCCTGCCGTCCCGGCGCACCAGCTTGGCCGCCTGCAGTATCACACGCAGGCCCGCACTGGAGATATAGTCGGTCCTGGAGAAATCGACCACCACCCGCTTTTCACCGGCGCTGATATTCTCCACCAGCAGTTTTTCCGCCTGCGGTGCGTTGTTGGTATCCAGCCTGCCCTCCGGGGTGACCACGAAAGCACCTTCGATCCTGCTTGATAGAATATCCATGTTTCTCCTGAGACCTTCCGTTCAGGGAATATCTGATTAACCTGCTACCCGTCATTCCGGCATGCGCCGGAATGACGATACTGCAATGCTTTCCTCAAGACGTCTCGTCGAGACTGCCGCCACCCTTCTTCATGCGCTTGCCCGCTGCCGCGCGTTCCTTTCGCACCTTCTTGGGATCGGCGATCAACGGCCGGTAGATCTCCACGCGGTCACCCGGCTGCAGGATCTGGGTCGGTTTTTTCAGTTTGCCGAAAATGCCCGCCTTCAGTTTTGTGATGTCGATTTCCGGGAAGCGTTCGAGAATACCGGACTGCTCGATGGCCTGCTGCAGGGTGGTTCCGGGAGTAACGTCCAGCTTGAGAATGACCTGCTCCTCCGGTTTGGCGTAGGCCACTTCTACCGGGATCGACTCAGCGTTTTCCATAAACCTCTACCGCGCGCTTGTGAAAGGAATCCACCAGTGAATTGGCAATCTGGCTGAACACCGGCCCCACCACCAGGTCCAGCATGCGGCTGGCAAACTCGAACTCCAGGTCGAAGTTTATCTTGCAACCCTCGTCGCCCAGCGCGTCAAAACGCCAGAACCCTTCCAGGTGCCTGAACGGCCCTTCCAGCAGCCGCATTTCGATCATCTTGCCCTTCTGGTTGCGGTTACAGGTAGTGAAGGCCTTTTCCACTCCGCCCTTGGATAATTCGATGGTGGCCTTTACCTCATCATCGGTGCGCGACAGTACTTTCGCGCCACGACACCAGGGCAGGAACTCGGGGTAGGTTTCGATCGCGTCCACCAGCGCGAACATTTCCGCCGGCGTGTACGGCACCAGCGCCGATTTGCTGATTGAAGTCATGGTGCTACTCCGCCAGACCGAACAGGCCGGAAAAGTTGACGATGCCGGTCACGTTCAGGAATACAATCAGCACCGCCAGCGGCGTCACGTAGCGCACCAGGAAATACCAGAGCACATAGCCGGCGCCATCCCCCATGTCCAGTTCCTGCACACTGTCGCTGCGCTTCATGACCCAGACACTGAACAGGGCGATGAACAACCCGCCCAGCGGCAACATGATGTTGGCGGTCAGGTAATCCAGCAGGTCGAACACCGTATAGTGTTCGAATATGGAAATAAAGGACAGCGGCTTGAAATCAGCCCAGGCATTGAAGGACATGACGGTCAACAGTCCGAAAGCCCAGGTAGCGATACCGGCGTAGACCGACGCGTAGATACGCGTCATGCCCTTGTTCTCCACCAGCCAGGCCACCGCCGGCTCGATCAGCGAAATGGCCGACGTCCAGGCCGCGAATACCAGCAACACAAAAAACAGCGTGCCGAATAACCAGCCACCCGGCATGTGCCCGAAAGCGATCGGCAGGGTCTGGAAAATCAGGCCGGGCCCGGCGCCGGGCTCCAGGCCGTTGACGAACACGATGGGAAAGATCGCCATCCCGGCCAGCAGCGCCACCAGCGTGTCCAGGAAAGCAATGGTGATACCGGTTTTGGCGATCGATGCACGTTCCGGCAGGTAGGAACCGTAGACCATGATGGCACCCATGCCGAGGCTGAGGGTGAAAAAAGCGTGGCCCATGGCGATCAGCACGCCGTTCGCCGATATTTTGCTGAAATCCGGCGTGAACAGGAACTTCAGGCCCTGGTCGAAAGCACCGCTGGCGAGCGCGTAACCATCCAGCAGGATCAGCAGCACGAACAGCCCCGGCACCAGGAAGCGCACCGCTTTTTCCAGTCCGCCACGCACGCCGCGCGACACCACGATCATGGTCAGCACCATGAACAGGGTATGCCAGGCCAGCAGGCGCTCCGGGTCACCGGTCAGCTGCTCGAAAATACTCGCAACACCCTCGGCGGTGGCGCCGGCAAAGGCCCCCGCCGAAGCCCGAAACACGTAGGCCAGCGCCCAGCCGGCGATGACACTGTAATAGGAGAGGATCAGGAACCCGGCCAGCACCCCCGCCCAGCCGATCCAGCGCCAGGCCGGGTGCGCGCCCGCCTCCTTCGCCAGGCTGCGCATGGTATTGATGGGACTCTGGCGGCCACGCCGGCCCAGCATGACCTCCGCCATCATGATGGGAATGCCGATCACGGCGATACAGGCCAGATACACCAGCACAAAGGCCCCGCCGCCGTTTTCGCCGGCAATATAGGGAAACTTCCAGATATTACCCAGACCGACCGCCGAACCGGTCGCGGCCAGCACAAAGGCCAGGCGGCCGGACCAGCTGCCGTGTATCGATTTTCTTCTTTCGGTCATGGAAATCCCTGCGAATACCGGTTTGACCCGGGATTGTCCTTAAAACGGCGAAAATGCTCAAGTTCCTGATTGCATGCGTATAATGCGCACATGGCGAAAAAACCGAAAAAGAAAGACAAGGCGAAGTCAAGCACCATTGCGCTGAACAAGAAGGCGCGCCACAACTATACACTGGAAGACCGGTTCGAGGCCGGGCTGGCGCTGGAAGGCTGGGAAGTCAAAAGCCTGCGCGCCGGCAAGGTGCAGATGGTGGAGAGCTACGTGCTTTTGAAGGATAACGAGGCCTGGCTGTTCGGCTGCCTGATCACCCCGTTGCTGAGCGCTTCCACCCACATTCAGCCCGAGGCGCGGCGCACCCGCAAGCTGCTGCTGCACCGCGACGAGATCGACCGCCTGGTCGGGGCCGTGGAACGCAAGGGCTACTCGCTGATCCCCACCGCCCTGTACTGGAAAAAAGGCCGCGCCAAACTGGAAATCGCGCTCGCCAAAGGCAAGAAAGAACACGACCGGCGCGCCGACATCAAGGAACGCGACTGGCAGCGCGACAAGCGGCGCATCCTCAAACATGGCTGAGATTGCCAGCCCCAACCTGACCCGCCCCCCCTTGAAATCCGGCGCAAAAGAGCCATATTGATAGACAAGGGAGCCGGAGTTCCCCGTCTGAAACTCAAAGTCGGGCCCGTATGCTGCGGGATCCGTCGATGGGCGCCGCCGCTGGCGGCATGCATGGGCGGGAACTCCGGTCTCCTGTATACTGTCAATTGTACGAACCGGGGGCGACCTGGCTTCGACGTGGGTTGCAAAACCCGAGGTGCATGCCGAGGGACAGATTACCTCGTAAATCCAGCTGTAACACTTATAGTTGCCAACGACGACAACTACGCTTTAGCCGCTTAAAAACCGGTGTAAAGCCTTCGGCCCGGCGTGTGCCTGTACGCCCGGATCACCGGAGTCATCCCATACAGGATCGCGCAGAAGCTCTTCCGGGGCGGATGCGTTAAAACCCTAATCCGGAATCGCCGTATGTCTTCCCTGCCCGTCGGGTAGCAGCCGGTTAAATTTAAAGGCGTGGATAAGCATGTAGAGCCGAGGGCGGAGGACTTGCGGACGCGGGTTCGATTCCCGCCGCCTCCACCAATACGGTAGCCCCGGCATGAGCCGGGGCTATTTTTTTAGCGCTTCAATCTTTATTCCAGGGCGCGAACCCTATTGAGCGTTTATCTTTCGATGCCGGTAGCGTCATGAGCTGGCGAATGACCTCAATGATTTCGGCCATAGATTTATCGTATTTAGACACGCGCCGATCGAGTTCGTCAATTTTCCTCGCCAGTTCTTCATTTGCGAAAGAGAATTTCCTCATCCGGACAAAGGCTCGTACAACTTCGATATTCACAGCAAGCGCTTGCGGACTGCGTAACACACTGGAAAGCATGGCAACGCCATGCTCGCTAAACGCGTATGGCGGATAACGCCGGCCACCCCATCTTGAGGTCACAATTTGTGACCTCAAGTCGTTAAGCTATTGATGTAATCACTTTTACAAGCCCTGTTCTCTGGCCAGGTTATCCGAACGGACTCCGATCATTACCGGGTTTTTTTAACTGGCAACAATCCCTGAAGCTCAGCCGCCAATACGGCATTAGTCGCATAGAGCACGCCACGGTGATTCATGAAGGTGGAATCCGCACGATTCAACGCCAGCGGCTCACCGTAAAAATCACTGGCAACAGCACCGCATTCTGCGAAGATCGCTGCGGTTGCCGCGAAGTCCCACAGACTGCCGCCGCCCTGCTGCGGTTTTGGAAATTTGAAATAACACCCCGGCGGATTTTCCAGCACCTGAAGGGCGTTCATCGCCGCGCCATCCCCTTCCAGCGTCTGCAGCGCGGAAAACCCGTGCCGGGCGGCCAGTTCATCCAGGGCGGCAGACACCTGTGCATAGTAGTCACGCTGATCAAAACCCCGGTCAAACACCAGCGTGAACGGCCCGCCTGCCTGCGCTGTTGTCGATGGCTGCCAGGGTTCGCCCTGGCGTTGCATGCCCTGCCCGCGCACCGCGGAATACAGGATGTCCGTGACCGGGTTATACACCACACCGATCAGGGGCGTGCCGTCCCGCGCCACCAGGCCGATGGACACCGAGTAGCCCGGCCTGGATTCGATAAAGGCCAGCGTCCCGTCCAGGGGATCAACCGACCAGAAGGCATCCTTCGCCAGCCGCGCGTGATCGTCCGTGCTCTCCTCGGTGAGCAGGGCCAGGTCATACTGCACACAGGTCGGCCGCAGGGCCTCGGTAATCATCGCATCCGCGCGCAGATCCACCTCGGTAACCACCTGGGCGGCGATATTGCTGCCCCCGCTTTTGTGCTGCACCTCGATCCCCCTGGCAACCGAAGCCTGAATGAAAGCACCGGCCTGCTTTGCCGCCGACATGGCGCACTGGAGTAATTCGCCCAGGTCCTGCCCCGACAAACGCATCATTCGCTAACCCCTGCTTTTAACTGTGCCAGCACCTGCCGGGCAAGCCGCTCGCTGTAGCCGTGAATCTTCCAGTGCCCCGGACTCCAGCCTTTCATAAAGCGGTGGAAATCCGTCCAGGCGACCGGGTACAGGGCACGCCATTCCTGCTCGACCGCTTTCGGGTCCACATCCCGGCCACGGCTTTCGAGTGCATCGCCCAGTGCGCTGAAATAATACGCCAGTAATGCCGCTTCATGCCGCTCGCAATCTTCCTCATACAGACAACTGCCGATAAAATAGGCCACATCCTTCATGCCACAGCCGCCGCCGACATACTGAAAATCCACCGCTGCCACCTGCCTGCCGTCTGCGGAAAAACAGAAATTGGCCAGCTTGGCATCGCCATGGATAAAGGTCTGGAAACGCCCTTCGCGCAATAACGCATCGATCTCGCTTGCCGCATTCTTGAGCTGGACATCCTCCAGCGCCGCCAGCTCATCCGGGCGCGTCTCCAGGTGCCAGTAGGAACCCACCTCCCACAGGCCGCCGGGCGACTCGCCCATAAAGGTCGCGTGAAAATGCGCCAGCCAGTCCAGGCACAGTTGCATCCCGGCCAGGGAAACGGCGCTCTTGCGCAATGGAAAACCGCTGGCATCCAGATCCTCGAACACCATCAGAAACTCATCCGCATCCGATTCCAGCGCAAGACAGGCCGGCACCCGGCAGCGGGCATCACAGGCCGGGGCCCGGTCCCGGTACCAGGCCGTCTCCACCTGGTACGAACGGATCTTGCGCTGATGCGAGAGATCGGTATTCCAGCCCCGGGGATGATGATGCTGGTCCGGCAATTTCACATGCTTGACCACCACCCGCTCCCGGTCCGCACCGCGCAGACCATAGCGCATGATCTTGCCATAACCGCTCCACAACGACTGGATATCTTCGATGTGATACAGCGTATCGGCACCGGTCGCCTGAAGGATGACTTCCTGGAAATTGTGGTTCATAGCGGGTAGATCTTTGGCAGCCGGGTACAGTGTGATACTGCTTTGTTGATTTGAGTGTTGGTGCAGTTCGCGGGTTCAGTACCCGCCACTTCTACCAATACGATAGCCCCGGAATGATGTCGGGGCCATTTATTTTTTATGCCTGCTTCGGAAAAACCTCCCGTCACACTCATGCAACAGCAACTTTCATGTGCCCCGATTTATTCCGCTTTTCACTGTCTTTAACGACAATCTCGATATCGCTACCCAAAAGCGTCAGAAAGCGAAACAAGCGGTCAATGGAAAAACCGGCAAGCTTGCCGCGCACCAGGTTGGAAACTTTGGGTTGATCGATACCCAGTAGATCAGCCGCTTCCGACTGAGTCATTCGGCGTGTCTCAATTGACCGTGCAATTACATGCGCCAGCCTGGCTTTCACAAGTGCTTCCTCGGGATTTTTAACACCGATATCCGCAAAAATGTTGCCGCTGCTTTTTGTCATCTGCTTATTCATCATACTGGGCTAACCTGTGATACAGCTCTTCACCAACCTCAACCGCTGTTTGATCAAATCAAGATCCGGCCTGCGCGTCTTTCAGGTGCTTATCACCCCACTGGGCCAGATGCAGCGCATAACCGAAGACATCCTTGACCTCGGAAGGCAGCGCGCGCAAATCACGCAGCGAAGAACCCACCCAATAGAGGGACTTTTCATCATCCATGGTGATGCTAAATATAGCATATTATCGGCCGCATCCAAGTTTTGCTTATAACGATGTCAATTACTCCGGGTAACACGCGTTCAGATCAAATCCAGGAATCACAGATTGTGATCTCTCATGCTGCCTTTCTATTGTTATATTTGTGGTAACTATTCAGCAAAAAACTGAAGAAAGTGCTTGACAAGGTTTTGCTGCAGT
>JBHHXO010000155.1:0-7755 GCA_046757125.1 Thiogranum sp. | reverse complement strand
GCCGCCCGGCGTGCTGGGGCTGGTGCTGGCCGGCCTGCTGGCCGCATTGATGTCGAGCATCGACTCCACGCTGAATTCGGCCTCGACACTGGTCACCATGGATTTCGTCCATACCCGTGCTCCCGGAATCGGCGGCCGCCGGCTGATGTGGATCGGCCGCGGCGTCACCGTCCTGTTCATGCTGCTGGCCATGGCCTGGGCGCCGCAGATCGCAACATTCGGCTCCCTGTTCGACTACCTGCAGCAGGTGCTGGCCTACGCGGTCAGCCCGGTGGTCGCGGTGCTGGTGATCGGCATGTTCTGGCGCCGGGCCAGCGCGTCGGGCGCCTTTGCCGCCCTGGTGGCGGGTCTGCTGGGTGGTGTGTCGCTGTTCATCGTCAACGTCGTACTGGAATGGACCCAGGTACATTTTCTCTATATCGCACCGCTGCTGTTTGTCCTCAGCACAGCCGTGCTCGTTGTTGTCAGTTTGCGCGGGACGCCGACGGAAGGGGTGGAGGCCCTGATGTGGAGAGGCGCCGGGCAACAGGAACAAACGGCTGTACCGGCTGGCCCGTGGTACGGCGATTTCCGTGTACTGTCGGTGGCATTGCTGTCGTTGACCGCGCTTGTCGTCGGGCTGTTCGCCTGAAGCATACGGAAGAGGGCGGGCCGTCAAAGTCCACCCTGATGGAACAGGCGCATTAAAAAACGCTCCACAATCGATTGGCAAATCGCGCGCGAGCTGGACAACCAAAATTCACATGGTTGCGGCTGACGCCAGAACAGCCGTGACCTTATCGCTTTCTCCCGGCCAGGCGGGTGATGCCACGGAGGGGAGAAAATCGACTGAAGGGCTTTCGCCGTATCTTCTCCCGATTCGACAAACTGGATTGCGTTTTCATGTTCTTCATTCATTTCGCACTGATCACCAATGCACTGATTAGTGTTAACACGCCCTAGAAACTGCCCAGGCCCAGTGCTTTCCGCTGGATCAACAGCAGGTCCCCGGCGTCCAGTACGCCGTTGGGTTGCGGTACTCCGTTGACCAGCGGGGCAACATCACCACGTAACCGTTCATCGGCTGTCGCGGTCCTGTAGCCAAGGGCGATTTGTCCCGCCAGCAGCACGTCGGCCAGGTCGACGCGGTTGTCGCCATTGATATCTCCGTCGGGCGGGATACTGGCGCTGTCCAGCGGGTCACTGCCGATATTGATTTCCACATCGTCGTCATAGCCGTCACCATCGGAGTCAGCCAGCAGGGGATTCGTGCCGAGCGTATTGACCTCTTCACCGTCCGTCAGCCCGTCCCCGTCAGTATCCGGGCTGGATGGGTCCGTCCCGATGGCGGCCTCAGTGACGTTGGACAGCGTGTCGCCGTCAAGATCCCAGTGCTGCAGGCGCACTTCCACGACATCGCCACCGGCCAGGTTGATGACCGGCGGCGCGTCGGCAGCGGAAAAATTCTCCTGGAAGTAGATGGTTACTCCGTTTTTTATGACAGAGAGATCATTGCGGTCCGACGGCATGTCGCCCGGCGCCAGCGACAGGGTGATGTCCGTCGGGTTGGTGGCGTCGGGATAGACGTTGACCAGCAGGTGACTGACTGTATTCGCATCGGTCCTGAGGGAGTTGGTGACCACCGGTTCAATGAAGAAGCTGCCGTTGTCCGGATTCTGGATGATGGTGGTCTCCGGCAACAGGCCGGTCATCGCCGGCGGGCGCTGCATGCTGCCATAGTAGAAATCGGGCCGCTTCATGCCGATGATGCGTTTGTAGTACGCGAGCAGATCCGGGTCCGGTTCAAAAGCCAGGTCAGAGCTGGTCATCGTCCCCTGTATGTTCCCCTGCACAAAATCCATCGCCAGGGCCCAGCGCATGCCGAGCGTGTTGCCGCTGGCGAGACTCATGCCGCGTTCCACGCCCAGGTAGTATTCCTTGTAAATGTAGTTGAACAGCGGGATCTTGCTGTTGCCTTTCCCGACGAGGTTGCTGTGCCTGAGGTACTGGAACTGCAGGTCCTGGAGATACAGTTCGCTCACATCTTCCATCGCCAGGCCAAACTGCCCGCTCATGCCGCGATCGGCAACGATCTGGTTTATACGGTTGAAGATCCCGACCAGGCGGTCATGCGTCCAGCGGCCTTCGCCGAGCGGATGGCCGTGCGCGGGATTCCAGCAACCATAGATGCGGCCGGATACCAGCGCATCGAGCGACATCAGCCTGGCGCCATGATCGATGCCGCGGTTGACGTTGTTGTATAACACGTATTCCATGGCATGGTTGCTGTCTGTGCCGACACACATGGTGGAGGTCAAACGGCAGTGCTGCCCCTGGTACGCCTTCGAGATCGCCCAGTTGGTTGTCGTCTTTATGCTGCCGTTTTCATTCATGACCGCATCGGGCGCCCCGTACGCGGTATAGTCCGGCCGGTCGTCGAAGAACAGGATGGCTCCCGGAATGGGAACATCCGGCGCCAGCGGGACGTCACAGTTATCAAAGCCGGGATAGTTGCTGCTCGACTTGTAGGAGTAGTGATCCCAGTTCAGGCCTTCGATAAAAAACAGGCCCTCGGCATTTCGCGCGTGAATCGCATCGATGCCGTTTTTCAGCTCGACGTGGGGCGGGCTGGCCGGCTCGCTGGCGGGGTCATAGACCGGGTTGTCGGAAAAATAATCGACACCGGACCAGGACACGTAGGTATCGACATTCTCCCGCGTGTAAAGACCGTTGTTGATGCCCCAGAATCCACCGGGATAGAGCAACAGATCGGTTACGCCGAGCATGGTCTTGTACTTGTCGACCAGGGCGCCGTAGTCCCCGGGTTTGCAGCGGTAGCAATCGACCATGGCATCGATGTCAAACAACCATTGCGGCGTGTCACTTCGTTCGGACAGGGTTCTGGACGTCCAGGGCTGATTGATCGCCCACTGCTTGTAGCGATCCGCTGCGTCACGCCAGTCACCCTGGAACCGGTCGACCAGTACATTGTAGGGCGGACTGATCGAGCCACCCGCAGTATCCGGGCGTATATGGCTGAAGGAGAAGCGATTGTAGTTTTCACTGCCGTTGTCGATGCGCTCGAAGCCGAAGCGTTTTTTGTAACCGGCACTGTCGTCCATCGCCAGGTACAGGCCGGCACCGGCTTCGGCGTCATAAAAGCCGGTCATCTGCAGCGTCATCCGGCCGGGATAGTTCAGATCCCGGTAGCTGGTCGTCGCCGCTTCCGCAGCCGGGTTCCTGAGCAGGTAGCCTTCCAGGTACGGGATGATGATGGCGTCATCGTCCGGCGTGCTGCCGAGAGCGGCCGTAGCCGCCACGATCGGGTACCTCACCGATTGTGCCACCCGCGTCCCGGTATTATTGACATCGATCGCAAAGCGGGCGGCACCGGCGGCCGGCAGCGTGGCGGTCGCGGTAACGATAAATTCGCCGCAATGATCCGCGGTGACCGTCAGTACCTGTTCGCTGCCGGTAGTCGACAGGTTGTAGCTGATACTGCTGGCATCTCGCGAGCTGAGCGTCGATTTCAGGTCGGTAGCCACGCTGTCTTTTACGGTCAGCTCGTACAGCGGTTCGGCAACCGTCGTGTCAACGAATGCCCTGCCCGTGGCGACATCGGTGATTTGCGTGATACCGCCACCCAGCGGCAGGGCGGAAAAATCGAGGATCAGCGAGGCGCTGGCCAGTGAAACATCCGGCTGTAATGACATTGCATTCGATACAATGCCGCCACTGCGCACGCGGATCGGCGCATTGCCGGCAGCAGAGATGACGATCCGGGTGTCCGACCACGACAGGATATCCGCCTCCGCCAGGCATGAACCGTTATAAAGAACGCAGTTCTCAGCGGTAGACCGCGCCACGGGGTCCGTGGAAAAGCCTTCCCCGTCGATGGTGATCTGGCCGGAGGAAGCCTGCAGGGTCGAGATGACCGGTACCGGCAGAAACTGGATATCGTCCCACCATGCCGTCCCGGTCGAGGTACCCGACTGCGAGCCGACGTAGCGGCGCAGTCGCAGGCGGATATTGCTGGTGCCGGCCGGTACCAGCAATTCGTCCCTGACCTCGGTCCAGGGGGACGTGCCGGTTACACTGGTGCCACCCTGCGAAAACGCCTGCCAGCCGTTGTCGGCATCAATGGCCTCGATTCGGGCGCCGTTCCAGCGGCTGATCACGGGGTCCGCGCAATTCGCGCAGCTCAGGTTTTCGGTTTTGATAAAGGCACCGAAGCGGTAAGTGCGTCCGGGAATGACCGGGAAGACCTGGGAAACCGCGCTGTAATTCTGGCTTTCCGACTGGCCATCGAAGCTAACCATGACAGATTGTGCGCCAAGGTGGCTTTCTGTCGTATCGATCGTGGTGCTGACGCCGGCCGGACTGTTGCCGACAGACCAGCCGGAAAAACCGGATTCGAACCCGGCGTTCACCAGCGGGTTGCGGGTGTTGGTCTCACTCCAGTTCTCCAGGCAGCTGGCTGCATGAGCGGATGCCCGGGCGGAACCGGCCGGCAGGCCGAGCAACAGGATGCCCGTCAGCAGGACACAGGAACACCGCTGCAAAAGGTCTGTGGGCTTCCGGTACAAGCAGGGAAAAATATTACACTGCATCTGCCGAGATCCGCTTATCGTTGATTATTAAAGGTGCGTGTCCGGGAAGTATAAACCGGGGTTGCGGGGAATACGAGACCGGGCCTTGTCCACTATGAAATGAGTCTGAAGGGAGGGTATGGACTTCTCCCGGCAGAATTTTTATTCTTCGCCGGACATCAGGTCTGGGGGGAAACCGGGATGCAACCATTCAGGGGGCTGTTGATTGCGTGGGGGCTGCTTATACATGGCGCAGGGTTTGCCGCCGACTATTATGTGGACTCATCCGCCCTGGGCGACAACGGCAACACCGGGACATCCGCGTCGGAACCCTGGAAGGATTTTTCCAACCTTCAATCCACGACACTGAACCCCGGTGACAGGGTGCTGCTGAAATGTGGCCAGGAATGGAACTCCCCGCTCCCCCTGAGCGCAACAGGCACCGCCCTTGCCCCGATAACGGTAACGAGTTACCCGGCCGATTGCAGCGCGAAACCGGCCATCAATCTGGCCACGAAAATAAGCGGGTGGACACCGGTATCGGGGAACATTTATTCCGCCGCCACGACATTCCCGGTATCCCAATTATTCGCCAATGATCAGCACCTGGGCCTGGCGCAGTACCCGGACGCAGGAGCAGCGCTGCTAAGGATTTCATCCGACTCTATACCACCTGGTGAAACCGCCGCCACGTTCGACAAGTTTGATGGCGCTGACTTCCTGGTGGCCGATGCCGCCGAAATCGACGGCATCAAACTGAATGATTTCAGCAACGCCGGTATACATATCCGTACCGTTGCCTGGCGTTTCGAGGAAAAGCGTGTCACTGCATTTGACGCAGCCAACGGCACCTTCCAGCTGAACAACACTACCGCCTTCTGGATCGCCAGGGAGCATGGCTATTACTTGACCAACAAGCTGTGGATGCTGGATGCGCCGGGGGAATGGTACCAGGACTGGAACCCCGCCACGAACACCGGTACTGTTTACGTGTGGCTGCCAGACAATTCCGACCCGAACCTGTCAAGCATGGAAGGCAGTCGCTTCGACTACGGCATCCGCATCTCCAGCAGCAGCTACGTGCAAATCGACAACCTGCACCTGCACAAGGCAAACCTGTATGGCCTGCAGATCAGCAACAGCGACAACATAAAACTGACCAGGCTGACAATCGATGACTCGGGTGACGTGGGCATCCGCGGGGACAACAGCACGCGCATCGACATTCTCGATTCCATCATCACCGACAGCGTGCGCGAAGGCATTGCACTCAGAAACATCACGTATGCAAGCATTGTAAACAATCGGCTGGAAAACAGCGGAACGGTCGGTTCCACCAAAGACACGCTGGCCAGCATCTTTCTCAATAACACATCCACCAATGCCGTGATATCAGGCAATATGATCAGGAACTCCGGCTACCTCGGCATCCGCTTTGCCGCCGAAGCGACGGTCCGGAATAATGTGATTATCGACTCGTGCATGGTGCTGGACGACTGTGGCGGGATTTATACCTGGATCGGAAAGGACTATACAACCGCCGGCCCCGACCTCAATGCCCGCCTGCTCGACAATATCATTATCCGCAGCCCGGGAAACCACGACGGCCTGGGGCCGACGGAAGATCCCACAGCCAAGGGAATCTACCTCGATGACCTGGTCCACGGCGTGACGGTCAGTGGAAATACCGTCTACGGGGCAGACTTCGACAACAACACGACCTATGGCAACAGACGGGTCGAACTCAAGTTCAACGAAGACGTCACGCAGGAATCCAGCACCAGTTGCGTACGGGGGACAGGAGTAATCTCCAATAACACGTCGAGCGGAAACATTTTCTTCCCGCTGACACCCACGCCCGCGCTCTACCTCTCGTCCTGTGTCGACGACACACTGGCATTTCTCGGTCTCAGCCAGTCAAACCTGTATAACGATTTTTACTCGCCAACACTGGTTAGCGATGAATACCTTCCTCCGCCGCCCCAGACAAGGAAAGTGGTTCAGTACTACGATTTCACACAGTGGAAAGACCGCGCCGGCGAAGTATCGAGCGTACTGTTCAGCCCCTTCGCCCTTCAGCCCTATATCGTCAACAATGTCATCAGCCCCGCAAACCTTGTTGTCAACGGAAACTTCGACACATCCACCGCCGGCTGGACGGATTACCCGGGGTTTATCTACTGGCAGGCGGACTGCAGTCTGGACGGCGGCTGCGTGAATGTGGTTGGCCGGGACGAAAGCAGCGCCGACGCGAAAAACAGCGCCAATTCCACAGCCTTTACCATCACCCAGGGCCGGATCTACCGGTTCAGGGCCAGCGTGATCGCTGACAGCGCCGGCCAGACCGCGAGAATTCTGGTCAAACAGAACGCGACCAAGACTTCGCTGGGGCTTGACGTCCCGGTGGTAGCCGGTTTGCAGCGACAGGATCTGGAGTTTGTGTTCGTCGCCACCGCGACCCAGGTCGACAATGCCAAGGTCGATCTTGAAGTCTCCCCGGGCCACAGCGTCTACTTCGACAATGTCAGCCTGGAGGAAGTGGACGCCACCTTCAACGATCCGGTCGATGACAGCCTGATGCTGGTGAATCACACCGCCCTGACACAGACGATGGAGTGCCCCGTGAATACAGCAGCCTGCTCGGGGAATGAATATATTAGCGCTGATGGCCGGGCGATGATCCTGCCCACCTGCACCATCGATGCCAGCCGTTGTTCGCAATATATCGGCCTCGACGGGCAGCCAGTCGAGTGGCCCGTGCAGTTGGCACCATACAGTTCCCTGATCATGGTATGGAGCGAAAATACCTACAGGGACAGCGACCGGGATATCATTGTAGACAGCCTGGACAACTGCCCGCTCACAGCGAACAGGAAGCAGACGGATTCCGACAACGACGGCGTTGGCGATTTATGCGACAACTGCGTCAGTGTTGCCAATCCCGACCAGCTGGACACTGATGGCGACGGCGCGGGAGACCCGTGCGACCCGGACGACGACAATGACGGCCTGAGCGATGTCTTTGAACTGGGCATTGGCACCAATCCGCTGGCTGTCGACACCGACCGGGACACGGTCAACGATTTTGACGAGGTAGCGTACGATGGCAATGCGGCTGCCTACACGCCGGGTGCCGACCTGAATCCATTGGCGAGCGATACGGATGGCGATGGCTTTACCGATGGCA
>JBHHXO010000154.1:0-7851 GCA_046757125.1 Thiogranum sp. | reverse complement strand
GGTAAAGACTTCAACCTGTATATTCACCATGACCTTGTCCCCCGGAATTGGAAGCGAGCGCTTGCACCACGAACCGGGAAATACACGTAGTCCCTTTTCTCACTTCTCAACCGCTGCAGGTTGCGTTTGAACCCGTACCTCTCCGGGCGCAAACCCGGCATCGGTAATCGCCTCGCGGAAAGCGTCGGGATCGGCCTTCTCCCCGGGCTTCATATGCACGATAGCCTTGCCGCTTTCCAGGCTCACTTCGGCCGAGGCCACACCCGGAAGTTCCTCCAGTTTTTGCTCTGTCCCGCGCACACAGAACGGGCAGCTCATCCCCGTCACTTCAATTTCAACCAGTTGCGGCTGCGCAGCCTGTGCCAGCGTCACGAACATCAACATACCGCTGAACAATGCGATTACCCGATCCATTGCAAACCCCTGTCAGCTTCGACCAGTATGGAAATCCTACAGCCTGGAGTTGACTCCAGGTCAAGTACTGATTGGCTGCGACCGGAAAATCCCTTGCATCCTTGACTCCGTACCGAGGTACGGCATTTAGACTTGGCGCATATCAGGGTTCACGGAATGACGGGGGAACAGCGCGGTTCGCACGGTGATGCATGAAAAACCTGTTAAGCCTGTTTACACGCACTGGAGACAAATCCGGCGCCCTGGGTGCCGTCGTATCCACCATGGGTTGCGCCATGTGTTTTCCAGCGCTCGCCAGCATCGGTGCCGCGCTCGGGCTGGGCTTCCTGGCGCAATGGGAAAGCCTGTTCGTCAACACCCTGTTGCCGGCATTCGCATGGATTGCACTGACAGCCAATACTCTGGGCTGGTTCAGTCACCACCAGTGGCAGCGCAGTTTTATCGGCATGACCGGTCCCGTCATTGTACTGCTCAGCCTGTATCCCTGGTTCCAGTACGGCTGGAGCACCTGGACCCTGTACGGGGGACTGGCACTGATGCTGGCCGCGGCGGCCTGGGACCTGTTGTCACCGGCCCACCTCCGCTGCGCCCCGGGGCGTTGTGAAACAGCCGAACCCGGCACCAGTGACAAACGATGACTGGCGGTAACAACAACGGTTTGCGGGTAGCCATTGTCGGTACCGGTTCAGGCGCATTTGCCGCAGCCATTCAGGCCGTAGAGCGCGGAGCGCGGGTCACCATTATCGAAGATGCCGACATTATCGGCGGCACCTGTGTAAACACCGGCTGCGTCCCTTCCAAGATTATGCTCCGCGGCGCACAGATAGCACACCTACAGGGACACCACCGGTTCGATGGCATCCCCCTTGACACACCGAAAATCGACCGGCGCGCCATGGTGCTGCAACAGCAACGGATGGTTGAGCAGTTGCGCCACACAAAGTATGAAAGCATTCTGGAGTCCAGCCCCGGAATCAATCTCGTCAGAGGCATGGCACGTTTCAGGGATGCCACGACCCTGATCGTTACGAAAGCGGATGGCAGCGAACAGGAGATCAGCAGCGACCGTATTCTGCTGGCTGTCGGCGCACGACCCGCTATCCCGGCAGTCAGGGGCCTGGCCGATACGCCTTACTGGACGTCAACGGAAGCACTCGTCGCCGAATACATACCCACGCACCTGGTGATACTGGGTGGCTCTGTTGTCGCGCTGGAACTGGCGCAGGCATTCCACCATCTGGGCTCCGTAGTCACCGTCATGGCGCGCAGCACCCTGCTGTCAAAAGAAGACCCCGCTATCGGTGCCGGCCTGAAAACAATACTTGAAGACGAAGGTATAGAAGTTCAACTTCACACTGTACCGACCAGCATCAGCCACGATGGGAGAAACTTTGCTGTCAGCACTGAACACGGCGAGACAAAGTGTGAGCGGCTGCTGGTCGCAACCGGCCGCCGCTCCAACGCGGACACGCTGGCACTCGAAAATACCGGTGTTGAAACAAGCGCGGCCGGGAACATCATAATCGATAATCACATGCGCACCAGCGTTGAACACATCTATGCCGCGGGTGATTGCACCACCCAGCCACAGTACGTATATGTAGCAGCGGCAGCCGGGGCGCGTGCCGCACGCAATATGACCGGTGAAGACATCGCCATCGATCTGTCCGCCATGCCCGCGGTGGTATTCACCGACCCGCAGGTTGCCACCGTCGGCCTGAGCGAACAACAGGCCGGGGACCGGGGACCGGATGTGGAGAGCAGGACGCTGGATCTTGAAAACGTACCCCGCGCTCTGGCTAACATGGACAGCCGGGGATTTATCAAGCTGGTTGCGGAAAAAGGCTCCGGCCGCATAGTGGGTTGCCAGGTACTGGCGCACGAGGGTGGCGAAATCATCCAGACAGCGGCACTGGCCATCCACAACCGGATGTGCATCCGGGATCTGGCCGACCAGCTGTTCCCGTACCTGACCATGGTGGAGGGACTGAAACTCTGCGCCCAGACGTTCAGCAAGGATCTCAAACAGCTATCCTGTTGCGCGGGCTAGGGCCTGTTAACACTTCCCGAACGGGCACACCACGGCTATTCGTGAAATGCCACACCACAGCGTTCCAGGTAAATCGCAACCAGGTCCGGCCTGTCGTGTGCGCATTGTTTTAACAGCTGAAGAAACTGTTTCCTGTTGACCAACGGCCGCGCACTGTCACTGTCGCCGGCAGGCTCCAGGTAGCGTTGCTGCGAACCCGCGGGAACCTTGTTGAAGAGCTTGTACAAGGGGACATCCAGCGCCTTTGCGACACGGACGATGTTGGTGATCCCGCAATTATGTTCACCGCGTTCCAGAGAACCGATATAGGACCGGTTCAACCCGGAAAGTTCCGCAAGGACATCCTGCGAATAACGCCTGCTTTCGCGAAGATCGCGTATTCGCACACCGAGCAGCTTGCGCACATCTGCAGCAGTCATGTCGCCCTCCACAGTCACGGTATGATCCCGGACCGCCCGGCCATCAGCGACCGAACCAGCTCAACCCTTCCCTGGATACCAGGTGAATAACACCACGCAACAGCCGGATGCACTGCTGGTGTTCAAACTCCTTCAGTATGCGGCTGACCATTTCACGCGTTGTACCCAGCTCGCGCGCAATCTGGGCGTGCGTGATTTTCAGCGGTTCCCCGCCGGAACGCTCGAACAATTGCCCCAGCAAACACGCCAGGCGCAGGTCCAGGCGCTGGAAGGTAACTTCCGATACCAGCTGCACGATATCGCCCATGCGCTGCGAAAGAATCTTGAGAAGCGCGCGACGAAACTCCCGCGAGTCGTCAATGGCGCGGTCGAATTCATCTTTACTCAGGGTCAGCGCAACAAGATCCGTCTCGGCCACCACTTCGGCCGGAAAACCCTCGTCCCACAACAAACACTGCATGCTCAGTACGCAGAGCTCTCCGGGCGTGACACGATACAGGGTGATTTCGCGGCCGGTCGGTGAATGCTTGAAAACGCGCACGGTGCCTTGTAACAGCCACATGAAATTCTGGCAACGCTCCGTTTCCCTGATCAGGTGCGCACCCGCCGGAATCTGTATCTGCTCGGCAGAGGCGAGGATAACCTGCGTTATCGGACTCAGCAGGTCTTTCACTTCCGGGTAATCGTCCAACAGGTTTTCGTTGCTTTCGACTACAGTATTCATTGCTCATCCCCCCAGCTTTCATCGCCGGACCGGCGACAAACGGCGGTTTCAGGATTTCTGGCTGCCTTCCGGTGGTATTTTGATCATAACATGTTCGTTCTGTACTAAAGAGCACACAACTACAGCGGGCGCCCTGCAAGCGGGGCGCGCGAACAGAGGGTTCGGAATCAGCGGCCTGCGTGCAAATGGACATCCACCGGGCAACATTGCTCGTGCGGGACCACGCCCTCGCGTGCCTCGTACCAGTTCCGGGTACGGTTAACGACCGCCACTGCTGCCAGCATCACCGGCACTTCGATGAGCACACCCACTACCGTGGCCAGCGCCGCTCCCGACTCGAAACCGAACAGCGCAATCGCGGTAGCCACGGCCAGCTCGAAAAAATTGCTCGCGCCGATCAGCGCGGATGGCCCGGCCACGCAATGCGGTGAGCGCACTGCCCGGTTGAGGAGGTAGGCCAGCCCCGAATTGAAAAACACCTGTATCAGAACAGGAACCGCCAGCAGCACAATAACCAGCGGCTGGCTGATGATCTGCTCGCCCTGGAAGCCGAACAACAGCACCAGCGTAGCCAGCAGCGCCAGCAGTGACACCGGGTGCATGCGTTCAAGCGTGCGCTGCAGGCGCGCGTAACCATGCGTACGGTTGAGTAACCAGCTGCGCCACAGGTTGGCGATGGTCAGCGGTACCACGATATAGACCAGTACCGACAACAGCAGCGTGTCCCAGGGCACCGTGATGGCGGACAAACCCAGCAACAACCCGACCACGGGGGCGAAGGCGAATATCATGATCACATCATTGAGAGCGACCTGGGACAGCGTAAAGTGCGGCTCGCCCTTTGACAGGTGACTCCATACAAACACCATGGCGGTACAGGGCGCGGCAGCAAGGATGATGAGCCCCGCGATGTAACTGTCGATCTGGTCCGCCGGCAGCCAGGGTGTGAACAACCAGCCGATGAACAACCAGGCCAGCGCAGCCATGGAAAAGGGTTTCACCACCCAGTTCACAAAGAGGGTTATACCGACCCCGCGCCAGTGCTGTGTCACCCCCCTGAGCGCCCGCAAATCGATCTTGAGCAACATGGGGATGATCATCAGCCAGACCAGAACCGCCACCGGCAGGTTGACCCTGGACACTTCCAGTGCGCCGACCAGCTGGAATGCGCCACTAAAAAAATGGCCCAGTGCTATGCCCGCAAAAATACACAGAAATACCCATACGCTAAGATAGCGCTCAAAGAATCCCATGCCGGCACCACCCGTCTTTTTTGCCGTGCTTTCGCACTGTACACTCATGCCTCCGCCCCCTGTTCACCGGCCAGGCGTTCGATCAGTCCCTGTACCCGCCGGCGCACCTCATCACGCGTGGCGCGAAAAGCCGTCATGATATCTTCCTCGCTGCCCGTCGCTTTGGCCGGATCGTCCAGCGGCCAGTGTTCCTTGCGCGTACCCGGTGGCGGTAGCGGGCAGACTTCGTCCGCGTGCCCGCACACCGTGATCAGATAGTCAGCGTTGTGCAGTATGGCATCCGTCAGGACGGTGGATTGCTGACCGGAAATATCCACGCCGGCTTCATTCATGACCGCAATGGCACGCGGATTCTGGCCATGGGCCTCGATACCCGCCGATTCAATGTGCCAGCCGGCCGGTGCGAACCGTTTCGCCCAGCCTTCGGCCATCTGCGAGCGGCACGAGTTACCGGTGCATAAAAACAGAAGCTTCATTCCGGTTTCCCCAACTCAGAATACAAACATTGTTAGCGCATACATTTGCGGGTCAGGCACAGCAGTCAGCCCCCGGCCGGTCCGGCATGGCGCACAAAGCCGCTCGATCATCGACATAGGGTGCTGTATGAGCCACACCCTCTGCGGTGACCGCCAGAACCTGCCGCATCCAGTCAGGCAGTTCATCCTGCAAACGGTAATAGACCCAAAGCCCCTGCCGCCGGTCACTCACCAGCCCCCATTGGCGCAAATGGGCCAGATGGCGGGAAATCATCGGCTGGGATACCCCAAGGGCATGGTTCAGTTCACATACGCACAACTCGCCCTCGCCCTGCAGGAGCAACAATGCGCGCAACCGCAACGGGTGCGACAGGGCAGTAAAAAACCGCTCTGTATCGATAGGCATGGCCGGCAATATATGCTTATCCATATATTACGTCAAGCATATATAACCGAACCCGGGCAAGCCGCATGAAATGGCCGACCGGCGACGTCTAATTATTCCGGGCGCACTGCCGCTAAGGTCTGTAAGAACATGATTTTGTGACGGAACAGACAACGTTTATCGAAACCCGGCGCCGCCTGTCCCGTCACAGCACGACAGCGGACCAGATCAGGCAGGCATGGGAACGGATTCGAACAGACAGCTCTCGGAAAACGGCACCGATTCAATTTCGGCCGGGCTGGCGCTGCTCGATGAATTACCGCAACTGCCCGCTGCCATCCACCAGTTGTTCGAAGCGCTGTCGGACGATGACATCGACAGGCACCAGCTGGCCGGCATCCTCGATCAATGCCCGTCCCTGGCCGCAAAACTCGTCGGGCTCGCCAACAGTGCCTACTTCAGCCGGGCATCACGCATCAACGGCGTATCGGATGCCATTTTCGTGATCGGTTTTCGCACCGTACGCAGTCTCGCGACAGCGACCGCCCTGCAGGAGCCCTTTTCCAATAACCGGTGCCCTTCCTTTCATCCCGGCCGCTTCTGGTTACACGCGGCACTGACAGCCCACGTGGCGAGGGAACTGGCAAAAAAATCCTCCCCTGTACTCGCACTGAGTCCTGACGAAGCTTATCTCGCCGGTTTGCTGCATGGCATCGGGTTACTGGCCATGGCGCACCTGTTCCCGGAAGACCTGCACCGGATCCTCGAAAACAGCAATGCACAGCCCGGAACCCTCACCGAACGTATGCAACAGCAGTTTGGCGCAGCGCATCATAGCGTGGGGGCAGCGCTGCTCAGACGCTGGCATTTGCCGGAGCTGTTTACCTGTACCACGGAACATTACGGCGCTCCGGACTACCAGGGCGACTGCTGGATGGCCTGCCGGCTCATCGCGGTGGCACACGACTGGGCGGATCGCGTCATCCACCAGGACCGGACCAATGCTTTCGACCAGCATGGCCTGAATATCCTCGGCATCAAGCCCGAAGACAGCGAGGCGGTGGGTGCCGGTTGCCTTGAACAACTGGAAGCCTTTACCGGCCTGGCCGAGCTGATCAGCGGGGAAAAACCCGCATTCTGCGACCCGGATGCCGTCGCCGATGCAGCCGTGGAACTGAAAGACCGGCTGGTCGATACGATTGAATCCCTGTCCTCACTGAGCGCGCTCACCGAAATCAACATCCAGGACCGGAGCGAGGAAGGTGTACTGCACGGCGCCCTCAAGGTGCTGATGGCCAACCAGGACATGCAACGCTGCTCGATTTTCCTGGTAGAGGGCGATGAACTGCTGAACGCCGCCGGCCTGAGCTGGTCGGAACAAAATGAAGCCAGCCCGAAAAAAACGCCTGCCGCAGTAACGACCCACCGCTTCAGGGTGGGGGAAGGCCTGGTCGGTCTGGCGGCGAAAACAGGTGCGATTCAGCACTGCCGGGACTGTAGCATGGATCCCCGCTTCAAACAGATGCAGACCGACCGGGATGCCGGCCTGGGCTCCATCATCAGCGTGCCCATCTGTTTTCAGGACACGGCACTGGGGGTGCTCAATATTTCGCACCGCCAGCCCAATATTTTTACCGAGTGGGACGAACGTTTCCTGTATGTGTTCTGCAACATGCTTGGACAGCTGATCAAGTCCAACCGGCTGTTGAGAAAAATGGAACACGAAATCGAACAACGCACCCTGGAGCTGCAGGTCGCACTGGAACGCGCGGAATCACTGAGCATACTCGACGGGCTGACAGGCGTTCATAACCGGCGCTATTTCATCAGCAACGTCAGCACGCTGATCGAACAATGCGCACGCTACCGGCACAAGCTGGCGCTGCTCATGATCGATGTCGACGATTTCAAGCAGATCAACGACACCTATGGCCACCTGGAAGGCGACCGCATCCTGAAAGCGCTCGCCAACATACTCAAGCACTGCGCCAGGGGCGCGGATATCATTGCCCGCTTTGGCGGCGAAGAGTTTATTGTTGCCCTGCAGGATACGGACTGCGACGGCGTCAATCGCGTAGCCGGCCGCATCCAGGAGGAAATCCGCCTGCTTTCCTGCGGTCAGGGTGACGA
>JBHHXO010000153.1:0-8014 GCA_046757125.1 Thiogranum sp. | reverse complement strand
TGTGCGAACCGATCGTCGTCGCCGTGGTGCGGCGTTGCCGTGAGCAGCAGCACGCCACGGGTGTGGGCGGCCAGTTGTTCGACCATGCGGTACTCGGGGCTGGCCTGTTGCGGTGACCATTGCAGGTGATGGGCTTCATCGACAACCAGCAGATCCCAGTCACCGGCTATCGCCTGTTGCGCCCGGTCTGCGTGTGTGTGCAGGAATTCCTGCGTGCACAGCACCAGCTGTTCGCTCTGGAACGGGTTGTCCTGTTCGCCGTCGGCGCTGATGGCCTGGCAGCGTTCCTCGTCAAAGATACTGAAGTACAGGTTGAAGCGGCGCAGCATTTCCACCAGCCACTGGTGCAGCAGGCTTTCCGGCACCAGGATCAGTACCCGGCCGGCGCGTTCTGTCAGCAGCTGGTGATGCAGGATCAGTCCCGCTTCGATGGTTTTGCCGAGACCGACCTCGTCGGCCAGCAGCACCCGCGGCGCGTAGCGATTGGCCACTTCGTGGGCGATATACAGCTGATGCGGGATCAGGCTGGTGCGGCAGCCGGTCAGTCCGTACAGGTCGGAATGCGCCAGCCGGTTTGCCTGTTGCAGGGACTGGTAGCGCAACTCGAACCAGGCATCCTTGTCGATCTGCCCGCTGAACAGGCGCTCGGTCGGGCGGTTCAGCTGGATGAAATTATTGAGCCGGCCTTCCTCGAGTTGTGCCGGGCGGCCATCTTCATCGGTGCCGCTATAGGTCAGCAGCCCGTCCTGCTCGGATACGGATTCTATCAGCAGTCCGCGCCCTTCGTGGTCCAGCACGGTATCGCCGGGGACAAAGCTGACCCGTGACAACGGTGCGGTCTGCCGGGCGTAGGTGCGGATCTCACCGGTGGCAAGAAACAGCATCGTCACAGTACGGTGCTCCACTTTCATGACCGTACCCAGACCCATGTTCAACTCGGCGTTGCTGACCCAGCGCTGGCCGGGGATAAAATCCTGCACTATCGAATCCTGTCCTGCATCGTTTAAAACCGGCGCTATGGTAGTGGAAAGTGTGCGTCTGCGAAATGTTTGTTGCTAGAATACCGGCGTATGAAAGCGAATGAACTGAAAAGAGGCCTGGTTTTCCGCATGGGTGACCAGAATATCGTGGTGAAGCACATGCAGGTGCAGGCGCCTTCGTCACGCAGTGGCAACACCCTGTACAAGGTCAGGGGCCAGGACGTGGCCACGGGGCAGAAATTCGAGCGCAGTTTCAAGGGTGAGGAGAACGTGGAGCCGGTCGACATCGCGCGCCGTGCGGTGCAGTTGCTGTACCGGGATGCCGATGGCTGTACCTTTATGGACATCGAAAGCTACGATCAGTACACCCTGGCCGAGACAGCGGTGGCCGATGAGCTGCCGTTTCTCAGCGATGGCCTGGAAGGCATTTCGGCCTTGATAAGCGAAGGCGTGCTGCTGGGAATCGAATTACCCGCCAGCGTTGTGCTCGAGATCGAGGAATGCGCGCCGGGAATGAAAGCGGCGTCCTCGTCGGCGCGCACCAAACCGGCGACGCTCAGCACCGGGCTGGTGGTGCAGGTGCCCGAGTACCTGACGCCGGGCGAGAAAATCAAGGTGAATACCGAGACCCGCGAATTTATCTCCAGGGCCTGACGCCCTGTTGCGCATCAGTGTATGCGCGTTTCCGGCCGTCGTGTCCATAGGCGGCTGCATCCGAAAATCGAGCGCGTCGAGAGTTCTATGCGCTAAACTGAAAATTTATATCGGCGGGCGATCGAACAGACCTCCGCCCCATATTGAAGACCAGTTTATCGGGATTCGAGTACAGTACGAGTCCGTGATCGCGCAATACGGTCAGCCAGCCTGAGAAATAGCTAAAGTCATTGAAATAGCCCTTGTTCAGGTAACCCAGGTATTTCTGTGCATCCTCCGGGCTGATACCGCTTGAAACTTCGAACCCGCAGGGCACATCGCCAATAGCTCGGCCGGGTTCACTTATTTTTGTAATATTGAACTTGTCCGGGTTTTTGTATACCCCTGATCCCTGGTGTAAAGAAAAGGCCCCCTTGTGTATTTGGTGGATGCTGTCCTGGTGGTTATAGAGGAAGTTAAGTGTGTCCTGCAATTCTTCAATTGTTTCAGTCGGGAATCCGATAATTATGAAGGCATGGTTTTTTATGCCTGCCGCAGCTGACTCGGTTAATACTCTTGAGACTGTTTCGACGGTAGTGCCTTTGTCAATCAGGTCCAGTACCCTTTGTGATCCTGATTCCACGCCCCACAGGATATACCTGCAGCCGGAATCGTACATGTCCTCCAGGATCTCCCTTGAGAAACGATCTGTTGGTTGCGCCAGTGCATAATAAGTGATATCGAGATTACGTTTCCGAATCTCTGCGCTAAGAAGCCTGAATCGTTTCGGTGGGATCATCTCGTCGACGAAGGAAAAGTACCTGAATCCTTTGTCAACATGCTGTTCTATTTCATCAATAACATGCTTGATGGAGGCAACCCGGTATTTCTCGGAATAAGTTTTATGGTGGACGCAAAACGCACATTTGCGCCAGTAACAGCCTCTCGACCCCAATATCGGGATAACAGTAGAAGGGGAGAGATACCCGGATTCCAGATTAAAATCGGAGAAGTCCGGAAAAGGGATTTTATCGAGTTTGGTCAGCATTGATGTCGGGGACTGTTGGCCGGCACAGGCGTGCCCGTATTTTCTTCCCGGTAGCAGATTCGGTACGCTATCCAGGCCGTTACCTTCATTGAGAGCTGTAACCAAAGCCAGGAGAGCTTCTTCACCCTCATTTGTCACCACGAAATCAATGACGGGGAAATCAGGAACCGTGCTTCCGGTTGCTCCGCCGAATACTATCTTTAATTCCTTTCCGGATTTCCGGAGTGCTCGCGCGAGGAGGATAGAACAACCGAGCTGTTCAGGAAACATAACAGAGAATCCGACCACGTCCGGTGAATTTTCCAGCAACAGGTCGGCGTACTCGGAGATTATGTCTGGAGGGGCCTGTTCGCCCTTGATGGATCTGCCGCAGTTGGCAAGAAAGGCATCACTAACGCTCTTGAAGTAAGTTGTAAAAACTTCTGCTGCATGATTGTAGGTGCTTTGATCAAAGAAACCGGCATTAACCCCTTTCAGGACATCCATGGATTCGCGGATTTCTTTTGCGCCAGGTTGACGCCGGGTGCCGTCTCCATTGTTGCCGATGGTGCTGCAGAGTGCATCTATATTGTCATACAGCATGCTCAAATATTCTGCATTCAAGTCAAAACACTTGACCTTGAAGTTGCTGTTTTCCTCGATATACGATTTTAAATGAGCGATCCCGAGAGGTACGCTGGGTACGGTAAAAGGGGGGAAAACCAAGTTTACCTGCATGATAGATTCTTCCGAAAAACCAGGGTATTTTTGTTGTCAGTATTGTTTTTTTAACCGGCTTTATGATAAGGCATTCGGTTTGAATAATCACCAGTATTCGAAACGCCGTTGAATGCCGGGTTCTGATCCGCTTTATCTGGCATGCGTGTAACCATGTGATTATGTAGTGAAATTAGTGTATGCGCGTTTCCGGTGGTACTGCGTCCAGCAGCGCAGCGCCATGCGGTAGTGACTCAATCGGCACAGGTTTTGCTGAACTGTCTTCCACCCCGCACATGCGCCGGTACAGCTCCAGGTAGCGCGCCGCGCTGGCGGGCCAGGAAAAATCCTTCTTCATGCCGGTGATGACCAGTTTCCACCAGTCGATGCGGCTGGCCTGGAAGTAGGACAGGGCGCGTACACAGGCATCCAGAACCGCCTGTGGCGTGGTGTCGTCGAAGCAAAAACCGGTGGCGCTGTAGTCACGGGCGGTGGTGTCGTTCAGGTCGACGACCGTGTCGGCCAGGCCGCCGGTGCGGTGCACGATCGGTATGGTGCCATAGGCCAGGCTGTACATCTGGTTGAGGCCGCAGGGTTCGTACCGCGACGGCATCAGCAGGCAGTCGGCGCCGGCCTCGATACGGTGCGCGGACTGCTCGTCATAGCCGGTGTATACCGCCAGCTGGTGGGGATAGCGTCGGGCCGCTTCCTCGAGACGTTGTTCCAGCGTCCGGTCGCCGCTGCCGAGTATCACCAGCTGCACCGGGTGCCGGAACAGTTCATCGAGCATGTCGAGTATCAGGTCGACGCCCTTCTGTTCCACCAGCCGGCCGATGTAAGCCAGTAACAGCGGGCGTGCGCCCTGCGGCAGGCCGTGGTCGCGCTGCAGGGCCAGCTTGTTGGCGAGCTTGTGCTGCAGGTGGTGGACGTTATAGGTCTGCTCGATGAAGCTGTCGGTGGCCGGGTTCCAGGTATCGGTGTCCATGCCGTTGAGGATGCCGGTCAGGTCGTCCGAGCGGTACTGCAGCAGTCCTTCCAGCCCGTAGCCGAAAGCACTGGTACAGATTTCCCGCGCATAGGTCGGGCTGACCGTGGTGATCCGGTCGGCACAGGCGATACCGCCCTTGATGAAGGACAGCCTGTTATGAAATTCCACGCCGTCTATCGACCACAGATTCTCCGGCAGTTTAAGGGTGCTGAAGGTCGCGGCGGGGAACAGCCCCTGGTAGGAGAGGTTGTGGATGCTGAACAGGGTGGCCGGGCGCTCTGCATGCTGCGACAGCAGGGCGGGTACCAGGCCGGTCTGCCAGTCGTTGCAATGCACCAGTTCGGGCGCCCAGCCGCTGTCGGCCTGGCCCAGCGCCAGCGCTACGATGGCGCGCGCAAACAGCGCGAAGCGCTCCGCATTATCCGGCCAGTCGCTGCCGTCATCCTGCAGGTAGGGATTTCCGGGACGACGGAAGTGCGCCGGTGAATTGACCAGGTAAAGACCGACATCGCTGCCGGCAAGGTGGCCGGCCAGAATCTCGACCGGCTCGGTTGCGCCGATCAGCGTGAGCTCGGCTACCGTGCTCAGTCCGGCGGAGTGCTGTAATACTTCGGGATAGGCGGGCAGGACAATGCGCACATCGTTGCCGAGCTCGCACAGTGCTTTGGGAAGGCTGCCGCTGACGTCCGCCAGTCCGCCCGTCTTGATGAGCGGGTAGGCCTCGCTGGTACAAAACAGTATGTCCATGAATACCCTCCTGACCTGCCCGTAATATACACCCCTGTATTGAGAGTGCCAGTGTCGCGTGGCGCCCGGCCGCCGGATAACCACACGGCTAATCAGGCGGTTGCATCAGACCGGCAGACCGTAAGCTGGTATACTGGCAAACGATTTTCCCCGACCGCGGCAGTTGCCGCGCAGGTCCCCGTTATGCTCAAGGCCAGATCCCTGTTTTCCTACCGTCCCTACTGGGCGCAGCGTTTCGGCGTGGCGCCGGTACTGCCGTGCACGCGCGAGGAGATGGACGACCTGGGCTGGGATTCCTGCGACATCATCCTGGTCACCGGTGACGCCTACGTGGACCAGCCCAGTTTCGGCATGGCGGTGATCGGCCGGGTGCTGGAGGCGCAGGGGTTCCGCGTCGGTATCATCGCCCAGCCGGACTGGACCGGCGTCGATGACTTTGCCCGGCTGGGCCGGCCCAACCTGTTCTGGGGTGTCACGGCCGGCAACATGGATTCCATGGTCAACCGCTATACCTCGGATCGCAAGGTGCGTTCCGACGACGCCTACACGCCTGCCGGCAGGGGCGGCAGCCGGCCGGACCGTTCGGTGCTGGTGTACGCGCAACGCTGCCGCGAGGCATTTTCCGATGTGCCGCTGGTGATCGGCGGCATCGAGGCCAGCCTGCGGCGTATTGCGCACTATGACTACTGGTCGGACAAGGTGCGCCGTTCGGTGCTGCTGGACGCCAAGGCCGACCTGCTGGTGTACGGTAACGGTGAGCGCCAGGTGGTGGAAATTGCGCACCGGCTGGCAGCCGGCGAGTCCATCGAACAGTTACGCGATATTCGCGGTACCGGTTTTGTGATCAACAGCATTCCCGCCGGCTGGGTCGAGATCGATTCACAGGACATCGATTCGCCCGGCAAGGTAGATCCGCATCCCGATCCTTATGCCGCGCAGACGCGGGGTGGAGCCTGCGATACGGCTGCGCCCGTCGACGGCGAGGTTGTCGTCCCCCTGCAGCGCCGGCCGCGCATCGACCGCGCACGCAGTTATATACGCATGCCGTCCTATGAAGCGGTCAAACAGGATGCGGTGCTGTATGCGCACGCCTCGCGCGTCATGCACCTGGAAACCAACCCGGGTAATGCGCGTGTACTGGTGCAGCGCCACGGCAAGCGTGACCTGTGGCTCAACCCGCCACCGGTTCCGCTTACCACCAAAGAGCTGGACCGCGTGTTCGAGCTGCCCTACACGCGTCGGCCGCACCCGATATATAAAGACGAGCGTATTCCCGCCTACGAGATGATCCGTTTTTCGGTCAACATCATGCGCGGCTGTTTCGGCGGTTGCACCTTCTGTTCCATCACCGAACACGAAGGGCGCATCATCCAGAACCGTTCGGAAGATTCCATCGTGCGCGAAATCGAAACCATCCGCGATACCGTGCCCGGTTTTACCGGCGTGATCTCCGATGTCGGCGGACCGACTGCCAACATGTACCGGCTGGCCTGTAAAAGCCGGGAAATCGAAGCCGCCTGCCGGCGACCTTCCTGCGTGTACCCCGGTATCTGTTCCAACATGAGGACCGATCACACGCCGTTGATCAAACTGTACCGGCGCGTGCGCGAGCTGCCGGGTATAAAGAAGGTGCTGGTGGCTTCCGGCCTGCGTTACGACCTCGCCGTGCAGTCACCCGGGTACGTGCGGGAACTGGTCACCCACCATGTTGGCGGTTACCTGAAGATCGCGCCCGAACATACCGAAGCAGCGCCGCTGTCAAAAATGATGAAGCCCGGCATGGGCGCCTATCATGCCTTTAGGGAAATGTTCGGGAAATACACCCGCGAGGCGGGCAAGAAGCAATACCTGATCCCCTATTTTATTGCCGCACATCCCGGTACCACCGACGAGGATATGATGAACCTGGCGCTGTGGCTGAAGCGCAACGGTTTCCGCGCCGACCAGGTGCAGAACTTCCTGCCGTCCCCCATGGCAACGGCGACCGCCATGTACCATTCCGGCAAGAACCCGCTGCGTCGTGTACGTCGCAACAGCGAAGGCGTGCCGATTCCCAGGGGGCTGCGCGTGCGCCGCCTGCACAAGGCTTTCCTGCGTTACCACGATGCCAACAACTGGCCGCTGCTGCGCGAGGCCCTGCAACGCATGGGCCGTGCCGACCTGATCGGCAATGGCAAGAAACACCTCATCCCGACCTGGCAACCACAGGGTACCGGCGCTGCGCAGGAAGGCCGGCGCGGCAAGGCCGACAGGGACAGGACGTTTCGGACCCGGCACACCGGGTTAGCGGACGCAGCGGCACCGGGGCGCTGCGACAAGGGGGCAGGGCGCAGGAAGCGCAGGGGACCCGCGCCAGGGTAATCTGCGGCCTGTCCGCGTGGTTTTTGCTTATCCCTCTGAAATATAAATTATATTTCTTGCAAAACCGGGTGGGTTTTTTTACAGTACTGGCAGCTACAGATTTTGTTATTCGCAGTTTTGGTCGTTTCCTCCGTGTTACCCCCATGAATTCCTCGTTTCATTACCTGTACGCAACCCCAATTTGTTTAATTTATTCAAGGTATAAAGTGATATGGCTACAGGTACAGTAAAGTGGTTTAACGAAGCCAAGGGTTTCGGTTTTATTTCCCAGGACGATGGCGGCGACGACGTGTTCGTACATTTCAACGCGATCCAGGGCTCGGGTTTCAAAACCCTGGCCGAAGGTCAGCCGGTCACCTATGAGATTGAAAAAGGTCCCAAGGGCCTGCAGGCGGCCAACGTTAGCGCTGCCTGAACAAGACCTCATCGGATAACCGATACGAAGAACCCCGCTCCGGCGGGGTTCTTTTTTGCTGGCGGATAATGTTTTATGACAACGACTTCTTTTTCCATCCTGGAACTGGACGCCGCCCTGCTGGCCAGCCTTGAATCCATGGGGTA
>JBHHXO010000152.1:0-8064 GCA_046757125.1 Thiogranum sp. | reverse complement strand
GCCTGTCGGATGCGCTCGAGCCGCGCCGCGTGCTGCTCGTGCGTATCGTGGGAGCGGTTCAGGCGCGCGACATTCATGCCCGCCCCGATCATGGCCCTGAGCATCTCCGGTGTCTTGCAGGCCGGACCGATGGTGGCGACGATTTTTGTTTTGGGTACGGGCGTGCGTCCGGGCGGTGTATTGTTCATATATGCGATGTACCTGTGTGTGGCGGATGCATATTACCATGTAAAAAACAGCAACCCGGGCAGTCCTGTGCCTGAATACCGCTTCTCAGCCCGGTGCCCCCCCGTAGTTGCGGGTGGTCGAATCGTCCGCCTGGCTGAACTCCTCGAAGTTGTGGGCTTCATCGCAAATTCATGAGGGGGGTGTCTGGCGAATAGGTGATTATCGCCTGAAAACACTTGTTTGGACAGCCTTGATGCCGCCTGCTGGCCTTCCCGCACCCTGTGTCCCCGGCACCCGCAATTTTCAGCTTGATTTCATCTTCCCCTGCTACCTTGAAATCCGGTTTAAAAGCGGAAGGTCTGAAAATCATGACGGATACATCTCAAATCAGGGTCTGGGACCCGCTCGTCAGGTTCTTCCACTGGTCACTGGCCAGTGCGTTTTTCCTTGCCTACATTACCGGGGAGGAATTGCTGCTTGTCCATATCTGGGCCGGTTACCTGATCCTCGCGTTGCTCGGCATACGTTTCATCTGGGGCATCATCGGGACACGCCATGCGCGGTTTACGGACTTCGTGTATTCCCCCGCCAGCATTATCCGCTTCCTCAAGGATACCCTGCACCTCAGGGCCAGGCGCTATCTCGGCCATAATCCGGCCGGCGGCGCGATGGTGATCGCGCTGATGGTGAGCCTGCTGATTACCGGCGCAAGCGGGGTTGTGTTGCTTGGCGCGGAAGACCAGGCAGGCCCCCTGGCCGGCTGGTTCAGCCAGACCGGTAGCTTCTGGGGCGATGCCCTGGAAGAACTGCACGAGTTCTTTGCCAACTTCACGCTGTTGCTTGTGTTCGTTCACGTGGTCGGCGTCATCGTGGAGAGTGTTATCCACAAGGAGAACCTGGTATCCGCCATGATTACCGGATTCAAACCTGAAAACCCGGGCCATGGCGAGGATACAGCATGAAAAACCCTGTTCTGATTGCAGCATTGATCATCGCGATTCCGGCGGATTTCGCCCTGGCGGGGAACGCAGCCATCGACAGGCTGTTGCAGGACTATGCCGCCCGGGGTGCCGCCGGCGCCGATGCCGCGCGCGGCAAGCGCATGTGGGATGAAACCTTCAGGCGGGACGGCGAGTTCCCGCAACGCAGTTGTTCATCCTGCCATACGACTGATTTGACGGCGAGCGGCAGGCACGTCAGGACCAACAGGGAAATCAAACCCATGGCGCCTGCGGCCAACCCGAAACGATTGACAGACGTCAAAAAGATCGAGAAATGGTTCAAACGCAATTGCAAGTGGACGCTGGGCCGCGAGTGCAGCGCCCGGGAAAAGGCCGACTTCCTGGCCTATATCAATAATCCATCCTGACCTGGGGAACGCTATTATGAAAGCCACGCTGGCTGTAAGCGCTGTTATTTTTACTATCGGGTTTGTCACCCTCCCCGTCGTCTGGAGCGATGGTGATTTCCGCTGGAAGGAAATGGAGGAATATGAACACCGCTCGACCGATGTTGCGGCCGCCGAAAACCCGGTGTACAAAGAGGAATGTGGCAGCTGCCACATGGCCTACCCGCCCGGACTGCTACCGGCCAGGTCGTGGGCACGGATGCTGGCGGGGCTTGCAGATCATTTCGGGGACGATGCCGGGCTTGACCCGGAGACACACAGGGCGATCAGCCGCTTCCTGGCGGAAAACAGTGCGGACCGGTCGGATTTTCGCCGTGCGCGCAAATTCAGCCGGTCCGTGAAACCGAATGACGCGCCCATACGCATCTCGGAGACGCCGTATTTCAGACATGAACATGACGAAATCCCTGACCGCATGGTGACGGGAAACCCGGAGGTGAAAAGTCTCAGCCAGTGCGATGCCTGCCACACCGGTGCCGAACGCGGTGCATTTAATGAACACGACATCGACATACCGGGCTACGGCCGGTGGGATGATTGACCCCGACACGGCCCTGCATCATGAGCAATAACCTCTACGCTGTACTCATCCTGCTGACAATCAGCATGGCACTCGTCCCCTTGCATGCGGCGCAAGCGGACGATGATCACGTAGAGGCGAGGCGCCTGCTGGACTCCGGGGAGATACTGCCCCTGGAGGTAATACTCAACGGGTTGAGGCAGCGCTTCCCGGGCAGGATCCTTGACGTCGAGCTTGAAACAGAAGACGGCCGTATCCTGTATGAAGTGGAGATACTGGACGCGGACGGCATCGTAACAGAGGTTTATATCAATGCCAGAAACGGTAAAGTGTTATCCGCCAAGGAGGATGACTGAACATGCGCCTGTTGCTGGCCGAAGATGACCCGGACCTGGTTGCCACGCTTAAAAAGGACCTGCAGTCTGCCGGTTATGCCGTGGACGTGGCGGATAACGGCGTGGATGCGGAATACCTGGGCAACGAAATGATCTATGACGTGGCCGTGCTCGACCTGGGCCTGCCGCAGCGCAGCGGCATCGATGTACTGAAGAACTGGCGCGCCGCCGCCAACCGCCTGCCGGTCATTGTGCTGACCGCACGCAACGCGTGGCACGAGCGTGTCGATGGCTTCTCGGCAGGCGCCGATGATTACCTGGGCAAGCCCTTTCATATCGAAGAACTGCTGGCCAGGATCACCGCCCTGCTGCACCGCTCAAGTCAGCAACCCGGCGGGAAGCTCAGCGTAGCCGGCCTGTCCCTGGACGAAGAGCGGCAAACGGTAACCACCGAAGACGGCCACACGCACAGGCTGACCGGCATCGAGTTTCGCCTGTTACGCTATTTCCTGCTGAACCCCGGGCAGGTCCTGTCCAAATCCCGGCTCACCGAACACGTCTATGACTTCGACTCGGAAAAGGACAGCAACGTCATTGAAGTCTATGTCAGGCGCCTGCGCCAGCTACTGGGAAACGGGCGTATAGAGACACGCCGCGGCCAGGGCTATGTCTTCATGAGCGGTGATTGATGCGGTCGATACAATCAAGACTCAGCACGGGCCTGCTGCTCAGCCTGGTTATCGCTTTCTCCGCGCTGTGGCTGCTGGTCAGCACCAGCATACAGTCCCTGGCGGAAGACTACATCGCCTCCCGCCTCACGCACGACGCCGGGACCCTGCTGAGTGCCGTGCAGTTTGACAAAAATGGCGAACCGGGAATCGACCCGGCGCATATCGACCTGATCTACAACCAGCCGTTCTCCGGGCACTATTATGTCATTGGTACGGCCACACGCTCTGTCAGCTCGCGTTCCCTGTGGGACCAGCGACTGGAATACGCACCGCTCGATCCCGGCGCGCAACTGCGCACGATACAACAGGGTCCGGAACGGCAATCCCTGCTGGTTGTGTCCATCGGCTACAAAAAGCAGGGGCAGCCACTGACCGTCACCGTCGCGGAAGACCTCAATCCCGTCGCGGAAAACATTGACCGCTTCAAGTACCGGTTTGCCATTACGGCCTTCAGCATGCTGCTGATCCTGGTTGTATTGCAGACCTTCATCCTGCGCAGCAGCCTGAAGCCCCTGAGCAGCATACGCGCGGAACTGCAGTCACTTGAGCAGGGCAAACTGGACAAACTGGGCACGGATTCGCCCGGCGAATTACGCCCGCTGATCGATGAAATAAATCACCTCCTGGCCATAGTGAAACAACGCCTGCGCCGCTCGCGCGACGGCCTGAGCGACCTGGCGCATGCGATCAAGAAACCGCTGACCGTCATCCGGCAGGTAGCGGAAAAAAACGATCTCCCCGACAACACCAGAACCACATTGCTCAAACAGACTGATGACATCTATCAATTAACGGACCGGATACTCAAGCGTGCGCGCCTGGCGGGCCACAGCCATAGCGGCGCCCTGTTTTCATTTCCACAGGACCTGCCCGCCCTGCTTAAAACGCTGGACATGATGTATGCCGGTAAAAACCTGCAATTGAGCACGGACCTCCCCGACGACACAAGCTGCCCGGTTGACCGGGAAGACATGCTCGAACTGCTCGGCAACCTGCTGGATAACGCCTGCAAATGGGCGGCGCACAAAATCACGCTCAGTGTGCGCACCGGATCGGGCATACATATCCGTATCGAGGATGATGGTCCGGGCGCCGACCCGGAAAAGATCAACACGCTGTCCGGACGGGGCGTGCGCCTGGACGAAAAGGTACAGGGCCATGGCTTCGGCCTTGCCATAGCCACCGACATAGTCAGCGATTACGGCGGCAGCATCCGGTTTTCACGCTCCACAAGCCTTGGCGGCTTCAGGGCCGATATCGAATTACCGTTTTTCCGCTGATCGAGCGACGTGCGGCCTGCACACGGGGTGCGGGCAGGAAACCCGGCGACGGGATACATCACATCAGCCGGTGCTGCATGGCATAACTGACGGCTTCAGCCCGGCTGTGAACTTCCAGTTTCGAGAATATGTTCTTGAAATGGTTTTTTACCGTTGCCGCGCTGATCGACAGCCGCATCGCTATCTCCGCGGTATTCCTGCCTTCGGCGGCTGTTTTCAGCACCTCTGTTTCCCTTGTGGTCAGTATCGAATGGGCACCGTTTACGGCGGCCCCGTGACGGGACTCGCTCGCGAGGCGGCGCAGCAAGCGGTGGCCGCTCACCGGGCGCAGGCTGAAGAACACGCTGACGCCATTTGCCACTCTTTTCAGTTCGGGAGGAACATAGTAGGCCCCGATGTTTACCCACACAGGCCTGCCCTGATTGTCGTTCACCACCAGATCGAAATCGCGACCGCAATAGCTGCTTCCGGCCTTTTTGGGCATCCGGCAGTTGCCATTGCAAACTTCATTGCCTTCCAGGTCGCGGCCACACAGAAGGCCGAAGCAGGATTTCCCCAGCACCTCTCCGGCACTCACCCCCAGCAATCGGGCAAAGGCATCATTCCAGTAACGAATCGAACCCTCCGGGCTCACTCCAAATGTAGCATCGGTACCGCATTCAAAAAGCTTGTACAGCGCACTCATACATCACCCCACTCTGACTTCTCGTTTTTCTCCAGCCAACGGCAGCCTGAATCGGCCCGGGCCTTGCCAGGCAACCGCGATGACACCATGGCATACAGAATTGCCGGCCAGGCGCTGAACACATGGATACTGCTATGCTGAACGCGCGGAAAGCACTTCCCTGCCGGTGTCAATCAGATCCCGGGGTTGATTCTTGGCGGGGGTGTAGAGAGTTCGGGGACAACGGTCGCGGGTGCGAGCCATGACACGTTGTACAGCGGATGACTGCCGGACAGGGTCCAGGAAGGCGTGTCGCTAACCATGCCCAACAGGAGATTGGCTTCATCGCAACAGCAGTTTTCCTCACAGCAGGATTTACTTTCCACACCCTGCACATCGCCGCCATCGTGCATTGACGTTGCCATGGCCCGGTGCCACGTCCGGACAGATGGATGGGGTGCGTGCGAGGCGCAAACAAACTGCCCGCACAGCAAGCACATACCCGCAAGGGTCAAAATGATACGCTTACAGATCATTGTGTTACTTCACATCCACCGACATTGGCTTCGGTTTCCCTGATAATTTCCCCGGCCACGCTGCCACCCCCCAGCTGGCATTAAACCTTCACGAGTACCGGAAATGCTACTGCCAGTGTCATCCTACGCTCCCCGATGAATCCTGTCTGTAAGCTGGATCACACAAGGAACAGATGAATATTTTAGCCGCCCGGGCTATGTATTTGACCCGCGCGAATCATTCATCTGCCGACGGTTTGTCGGCATGCTTGGGCCTGAAGAACAAACCACGAGTCACACTTCCGCACAGACCGGGCCACTACGGAACAGCCTGACATGTATTCCTAGGAGGAGATGCGCATGGCGATCGAGCGACGTACATTCCTGAAACTGCTGGCGGGATCCGCAGCATCGGCCGCGTCCATAAAGGCGTTCGGGTTGAGCAACATCAACCTGCAGGTAGTTGACGATCCCTTCAACTACCCCTACCGCGGGTGGGAAGATTTCTACCGCGACGAGTGGACGTGGGACACGGTAGCGCGCAGCACCCACAGTCAGAACTGTACCGGTTCCTGTTCCTGGAACGTCTATGTCAAGGACGGCATTATCCTCCGTGAGGAGCAGGCGGCGGACTATCCGGACATCGATCCGTCCTATCCCAACGTGAATCCCCGCGGCTGTCAGAAAGGCGCCTGTTACGCCGCGGAGTACGTCAACGGCGACCGCCGCATCAAGTACCCTTTGATTCGTACCGGAGCCCGGGGCGAAGGCCTGTGGCGGCGTGCGTCCTGGGACGAGGCGCTGACCATGATCGCCGACAAGGTCCTGGACGCCATCCAGGACCAGGGGCCGGATGCGCTGACCTTCTTCACACCGATCCCGGCCATGAGCCCGGTATCCTTTTCCTCCGGCGCACGCCTGGCCCACCTGCTGGGCGGCATCGTCTGCAGTTTCTACGACTGGTACTGCGACCTGCCGCCAGGCTCGCCGATCACCCTTGGCGAACAGACCGACGTAGCCGAATCCACCGACTGGATGAACGCCAGGTATATGATCCTGTGGGGCTCGAACCCCCTGCAGACGCGCATCCCGGACGCCCACTTCATCACCGAGGCAAAATACCGCGGCTGCAAGGTACTGGCCATCTATCCCGACTATACGTCCAGCGCCATCCGTGCCGACCAGTGGTTCTCGGTGACGCCCGGCACCGACGCCGCCCTCGCCCTGGCTATCAGCCAGAAGCTGATCGCGGACGGCAACATCGATACCGCCTACCTGAAAGAGCAGACCGACATGCCGCTGCTGGTGCGCACCGATACCGGCAAGTACCTGCGCGAGAGCGATGTGCTGACGGGCGGCGCCGACGACCGCTTCTACTTCTACTGTGACACGCATAACAGCATCGAACTGGCCCCGGGAACCGCGGGCAGCAGCACGCACAGCATCGACATCAGCGGTCATTCACCGGCGCTCACCGGAAGCCACAGCGTAACGCTGGCAAACGGCACCAGTGTGACGGTCAAGCCCGTGTTCGAAGACCTGAAGGCACACCTGGACACCCACTTTACCCCGGCGAAGGCCGCGCCTGTTACCGGCGTTGCGGAAGATGTCATCGACGGCGTAGCCGCCGACATCGGCAGCATTGCCATGGCAACCGGCGGCGCCGTGATGATCATGCACGGCGCCGGCACCAACCACTGGTTCCACAACGACCTCAACAACCGCGCCATGCTGCTGATGCTGAGCCTGTGCGGCGCCATCGGCAAGAACGGCGGCGGTTTCAACCATTACGTGGGCCAGGAGAAAATCTGGCCGGTAGCAGGACTGAAAAAACTGAGCTTCCCCGGCGGAGGCGCGAAACAGCGCTTCCAGAACACGACCATGTGGACCTACGTACATTCCAGGGGCGAGGACCAGGACCAGTCCGCGGCCGGCTTCAGCCAGTCGACGCGCGGTTATATCTTCGATTCGGTTGCCAACGGCTGGATGCCGATGTATCCGGAGGGCTGCCTTGGCTCCGATAAGGATGCCTTCGTGAATAGCGGGGCTACCGTCAAGGATCCCAGGGTCATGTTCATCTGGCGCGCCAACTGGTTCAACCAGGCGAAGGGCAATAACTATGTCGAGCAGAACCTGCACCCCAAGCTGGACCTGATCGTCGATCTCAACTTCCATATGGATACCACCGCGCTGTACGCGGACGTCGTGTTACCGGCAGCCAGCCACTACGAGAAGTACGACATCAATACCACGGACATGCACAGCTTCATCCATCCGTTCACACCGGCGATCGCGCCGATGTTCGAATCAAAAACCGACTGGCAGGCCTTCCAGGCCCTGGCGGCCAAGATACAGGAACGTGCTGTGCAGCGCGGTTTTACCAGCTATTACGACGCCAAGTGGGGAGGCAACCGCGACCTGTCGACGCTGGGCAGCCAGTTTA
>JBHHXO010000151.1:0-8218 GCA_046757125.1 Thiogranum sp. | reverse complement strand
CAAAGTTCCAGGGATTAATCAACGAAGCTGCTTCGTACCCTGTTCCTGCATTTGGCCCGCCAGCCTGTCCGGGAGAAAACTGGCCGACGGCATCGTTTTTCCACCCCATTGCTATATCGTCAAACAAAGTATTTATAAGCAAATCGGAAGCGTCGGGCGTTGGTTTCCCATCCTCATTATCAACGAGATCAAACAATCTCTGGATAAAATTATTAGTGAAGTCAAGATTACCATCTGTTCCGCCCGTCCCCAGCAAAGGCGGGAACATCAAATTATCACCGGATATCAATATCGAGGCATCCAGAGAAGAAAGCCCGCTATCTGGCAGTTCAGCCCTCAACACATTTAATAGATGATTTTTTTTATCCCTTTCTTTTGGAGACTCTACAAGCGATAGCCCCTTCAAAATCTCTTTCGATATTCTTGCGCATTCGCGTAAACCCGTCAGGCGGCTGGCTTTCCCTTGCAATAACTTATCGATGACTTTTGTAGCAGTCGTTGGCTGATTTCGTTTCCCTGTCTTTATGTTTTTTCCTGTTCTTGAATCCTTATACTTTTCTTCCCGGAAATAAAATCCACTACCTCCGTTCCAGGGCGCAATAACCGGCGTCGGCCTGTACTCATCCAGGAAAAACCGTTTCAGCCCTTCCTCATCCAGCACACTTTCCAGCACAAAGTGTTCACCTTCCCACCACCCCCTGGCCTCCGAATCCTTTTGCTCAGCCACCAATCGCAGGATGGCTAATGCCTTGAGGTAACTGGCAAGCGGGGTCGGCATACAGCCACGAAGATGAACGACATGACGGTTTTCACTCGTTCCCGAGGCATAGTGGCCGCCGGTTTCTCCTACCCGTCTATCAATGGCAGGATTCACTCCCGTAGGCTGCTCTCCGTAATGAAACTGCCCCGCCTTTCGCATTTGTTCAAAGTGCCGGCTGGTTTCGGCAAGTGTTTCAAGGGCTTCGAGACGTTCACGGACGGTCAAACGAAGCGTGTCGCGCAACTGGGCGCGGCGACTGCCTTCCCAGCTCGCGGCATCCCAATCCTTGTCATTTGATCTGTCACTCATTGCTGTCCGCCTCTTCAAGTATCCAGCGCAGATGCTGGATGTCGTCCCGGTCACGCTCCCGACCTGCGACTTCTTTCATGGCAATCAGTGTCGGTATGGTGACGAAGCGCACTTCCAGCCCTTTGGCGATACCGCCACGCAGTGCTGCCTCATACTCCTTGTCGAAATCAAAAGGTTCGCTGATAAAAATGTCCAGTGGCGTTTCCCGGTGTGTGTTGCTGACCATGCAAAGTACCTGCATATTCTTTTCCGCTTTCCATGTTTCCCTGTTTTCGATCACAGAAAACTGCTCGGCAGTAATCGGGACGGAAGTCTGGTAGTCGAGGGAAGCCAATGCTTCGAAGGCCGCGTGGATATTTTCCCGGGTCAGCTGAATGACCAGGTCGAGGTCGTGCGTCAACCGCTGATAACCATGCGCATTGACAGCCAGCCCACCCGCAACCAGATAGCGCACACCGGCATCGTTGAGTGTGCGGAAAATAATTTCCAGTGTGCTCAGCTTCATCCTGACTCCTCCGCACTGTAGCGTGCGGATGCGCGCCAATCGGCAATACGCACCAACATTTCGAGCCAGGCCAGACGAAACGGGCCGTAGCGTTGCAGTAACCTTTGCGTGCGTGTGCCCCATGACGCGCCCATGGTGCTGTCGCCCAGCTCCATGATGCTGAGACAAAGTACCGTTTCCGGCAACTGCACTTCGTCGAATTCAAAGGCTGGCAGCCGATCCCCTTCCCACACACCACGCGCGAACCGCCGACCATCCTCGGGCATCGTCTCATCAGGCAAGGCCCGTAATCCTAACCGCACCTTGCCGTGATGGGCGGCAATAAGATAGGCAATCAGATCGTGGCTCTCATCCCTGGGGCCATGTTGCAGCCAGGCCAGCATGGAAGCCAGCTCGTGACGAAAGTAGCGACGTTCGGTGTATCCACCCTTGCCACCGCAGACAGCATAGATACTCCTGCCCCTGGTAGTACCCTTGGCCCAGAGTTCTGATTCCTTATTCACCGCGTCCTCATCGTCGTTATACAACAACATCGTCTTGAAGGCGCGATGCGCCTTGCCGACATCGTGCCAGCGCGCCGCTTTGACCACGCTAGCCCGCTCTTCGAACTCATCCACCGTGTCGCACAAGCGCTCCGCCTCTTCCCTTACGTCGATGAGATGTGTTGCCAGCCTGACCGGCCGGGAAGACACGCTGCGGTGGTCATCGCCGTAACTTTCCGGCATTTCATTATTCGGTAATTTTTCAGATGGCCTGATCGGTTGCACAGGCTGTTTATCGTGCCCCGGCAAAAACCCTGTTTGCGGATCGTAACCACCATCCTTGCAGCGCAGCAGCACCATCATGCCAGGACGTATGCTGTCGGCAGTAACGGATTGCCACTTACGACCCAGCGCGTCCCATTTGAACACGGCGGCCTGCCCCTTGATTTTCTTCAGATGATCCTTGATCTGTGCAATCGATACGGGGCACAACTCATCACGCTCCGGTGCATCCTGATCGTTCGGCACAACGTCGAAGTCTCGCCAGAACACCTGCACTGGCGGCGTACCGCCGTCCCTTATCCAGGGAGAAATATCGATATCGAAACCGGACAGGTCAGGATCGGTATTAAACAGATCGATAAAATCCTTGCGCCGTATGACCTGATACAAGGGAAGCGTATCAACGAAAGGCGGCAGATCAGCGGCGGAAACCGATTCGAGGCCGGCTTTCAGCTGACTTCTGGCATGATCGAGCGATTCAACCGTATAAGGCAACGCCAGGCCGTCATCAGATGCGATATCTAGCCAATACACCTGTGCATCGTCATGCTCACCAGCCCGGTTGCAACGGCCAAAGCGCTGTACGAGCGAGGCCCAGGGCGCCAACTCGGTGAACATGACCCGGGATGAGATATCCACACCCGCCTCGATCGCCTGGGTAGAAATAATAATCAGGTTGTCGTCTTGCTTTACGTTCAGAATACGTTGATTGAGCGCGTTACGTTCCGCCTGCCGGAAGCGGGAGTGCACCAGCAAAAGTTCGGGCGCGTCAGCCTGTCCTCGAAAAGATTTGGCGAGACGCGTATATAAATCCTGTGAACGCTGTACGTTATTAAGAATAACCAGCGTCGGCGCATCACCGGAATGGGTCTCCTGTATTTTTTCCGCCAACGCTTCCAGATAGACCCTGGCCTTCGCCTTGCAGGTTCCGGCATCGAGTGTAATACCAGCAGGTGCAAGCCGTTTGACGGCTTCGCGCCGGCGACGGACAGGATCTGACACCTTTTCTTCTTCGCCAAGAGATAACGTCTTTAGCGTATCCAGGTGTGGCCGAAAATCGACCGTGCCGAACCAGTCTGTCTGAACAGTGGCGGAAATCCACAGCGACCTGGCGCTACCCGGCATATCCTGCCTGCGGCGGAAAGCTTCCAGCTGTGTGGAAGTGGGCAAACCGGCGCCCATCAACTGCACCTCATCGAATACCCATAAGGCATCGTTATGCAACAGGGAAAAATCAATCGGCCAGCGGTAGCGACTCATGCCATAACCGCGCATCAGTGCGCGGGATAACAGCATATCCTGGGTACCAATCAGGATAGCGTCACGCTCTGGATACTCGACCCAGGATCGGGTATCGGCTTCGCCACCCATTAGCAGGTGAGTTGATATACCCTCCGCACCCGGCGTTTCCGCGTAGCAGCCCAGCCGGGTCAGCCAGGTGGTAATGTTGTCACGGGTTTGCTCGACCAGCACCCGCATGGGCAGGCAATACACCAGCCGTCTCGGCGTTGCTGCATCATCCCGCATCCGTTTGTGAATCCAGGCCAGGACAACGGCTGCTGTCTTACCAAGGCCGGTGGGAATATCCAGTAACTCCGGCCAGGATTCAGTCGCCAGCTTTTCTTGATAGGGGTAAGGGACACCGTCCTTATCCTCCCAGCCCATTGCCGTTTTGAAAAACTCCTTGTAACTCTTGTCGGTCATGTTTCTCGTTCTTCTTTTACTGTTTTTCCCCACTCACATAACATGAGGGTTTTTGCTCGCCCATTTGATTTTGAAAACATATTCATTCCACCGCCTCTTCCAACCCCAACACCTGCGGACTATGATCGAGCACAAACCGGCCATCGAATTGATAAAACGCGGCTAATTCATCTTCAGCGATGGTCACGGCCAGGTCATCATCCCGGATGTCATAATCGGTGAACTCGCCCTCTTTCCCGTACACTCTGAAGACAAAATTACCCGCTGCGTCTTTGATCAAAACACCCGAGACACCTGCGGCTTTTTTCACCAGGGCTACGCGCCCGCCGTAGTTATACTTGTCGTCCATACCGAATTTTCATCTTTCCAGAAGCGGCTGACTCAGAAAGTGTCTCGTTCAATTCCTGCATCTCTTCCAGTGAGGCCATCACACGCTCCAGCGGCAATCGCGCCCAGCGGCGCAACGTTTCACCGCGCGAGCCTTCCCAGGTTGCCAGACTCCAGTCTATGTCGCCTTCCAGCTTCATTGCATTTTTGTATCCCTGGTTTGATTCTCGATTTCTGTGGAATTCCCTTATACCACCCCACCCTGTCAAAACCTGACCAGGCAGGCTATTTTTTTCGATATTGCCGGCCTGCCGCCTGTAACCGTTCGGCGACGGCTTCGCGAAGTTTCTTCGGCCGCAGCACTTCCACCTCCGGCCCGTATTTCAGAATATCCATAATCAACTCACGATCATCGCTGTAGGGCACCTTGAGTTGAAAACTTCCATCTTTCAGCACCTTGCCCTCCTGCTCCGGGTGCCACTGCTCGTCGGCCACCCAGCGGGCTGCACCGGGCGTGAAATGCAGCACTGCCTTGTGCCCGGGTTCGCCGGCGAAGATGCCGTAGGCGCTGGCATAGTGTTTGTTCAGTGTTTTATCGCTGATCTCTCTGGCGGGTTCGTCCAGCAGTTCAACGGGATGCAATCTATCCATGGAAAAATGGCGTAGCTCCCGGCGTAAATGACACCAGGCATCCAGATACCAGTTGCTGCGGTAGTACACCAGTCGCTGGGGAGAAATCACACGCTCGGTGGTCGCGTCGCGTTCGCGGCCGTGATAGAGCACGCGGATGCGCCGGCGCTGCAACAGGGCGGCTGCAAACTTTCGAAAGTGTTTCAGGTTGGTGGGCCGGGCGGCGAGTTGCAGTATACGGATGCGCCTGGCGACCTCGGGATGGCCGCCGCCGTGGCGTTCCAGCAGTTGCTCGACCTTGTCGCGGACGGGGTCGATGTGTTGGCTCAACAAGCCCGGTTGCAGGTCGGTTAGCAGCTGATGGGAGACCAGTAGCGCATAGAGCTCTTCCGGACTGAACCAGATGCCTGGCATTGGCTGGCGACTGCCGGCCTGTCCGGAATAGCGCCAGCCGTTGCGTTCCCGGTCGTATTCCAGCGGCGCGTCGTACTGGTCGCGCAAATACCGTAACAGGCGCCGGGCGGTGGAATCAGAGCATTCCAGCGCCCGGCAGATGTCCGCCAGCGCTACCGGGTGCCGGCGCGCTGACAACAACCGGTGCAACTCCAGAATGCGGTTCAGTCGGCTCACTCGCCCTCCCTGCAGATGCTCTTGCTGCGCCTCATCTTTATGTTTTTACTAACTTTATGCAAGTATTCCAGTGCCGTATCGGCACAACACCGACATCAGCCGGGACGCACAGGCGATCGCCGACCAGCCCCGCATGCTCGACAGAAGCCGAATCGGCGAAGGCCCGCTCACCCCCGGCCTGCCGATGATGAAGTCGACAGCCGCCTATCTTAACCCGGTCTCCGCCAATGCAGTCTGCACGTAGCCGACACGCTCACGTATGACGGGGATGACGTTTTGCGCGATAAATTCACGCTCAGCTTCAACAAAACTGTCATCGCCAAGCACCTTGTCAGCGGCAGCTTCCACACGTTCACTCAAACGTTGCAGATAAGAACGCAACAGACTTGCCGGCACGCCGGCTTCGGCAGCCAGGGCATTCCAGTGCCCGGCCTCGATCCAGCCTGGCCGGTTCTCGCCGTGGATCGACATGGCCAGCGTGCTATCCGGTAACCACGCCTGCACACACAGCAGGTCATAAAAGGGCGCCAGATCAACACCGCCGGGGCCAACCATGAAGGCCAGATTTTTGCCGTGCGCATCCGTGTTGCCGATGAGATAGTTGAAGATCATCCAGCGTAGCCCCCGGTCGCGCGCTACAGCAGGCCGGACAAGTTGATCGAGACTGTCGAAAAGATCACGACTGGCAACACCGCCGTGGCTTTCATACTTGTAGCCGACCCACTTGTTAAGCAGTTGGCAAAGGTCTATCTGGTGTCTGCGTTGTACGCCTTGCACAGTGACAACGCGGTCAAAACGGCTGACCAGATAGATCGCCTCGGGCAGATGGCGCAGGCTGACGTCCGGCACGGGTAGGCCCAGCTCGGCGGCCAGACGCATGCAGAAGAACTCATTCGCCGGACAGAAGGTGGGTGGATGCAGCAGCGCCCTGAGGCAGGAAAAAGGCATCATCCTCTACCCGGATGCCCAGCTTGTTCTGCACGCCGGCCAGGGACATGTGCAGGTTGTCGCTGGAAGCCAGTAACGGCGTCCCGGCTGTCGCGGCGAGTCGCCTGCGAAGGTCGTCCGTGGTGAAGGGGGCGTATCGACTGTCCGGGGGAAAAGACACACCTGCGGGCAACAGGGTCAATGCACCGGCAGACTCTTCGCCATAACGCCTCAACAGCGCCAGGGTATCCTGGCTGGATACACCGGCGCAGCGCGCCAGCGCCTCGCGTAGCCCGCCTTCAGGCAGCAGGTTTTCGAAGAACCACTCGACACGTTTATCGTCGGCACTATCGACAAACGCCGCTTTCTGAAAAGGGAAGTGAGGCGAAAGCGGGAAAGCATCGGACCAGCCCAACCATTCAGTGGCATACACAAACTGTCAACGGCCCTGCTGCAGGGTAATATCGCCCAGTCGCCTGCCCTGACTCCAGACGACCAGCGCGCTGGTCATGGCGCGCCACCCGGCAGACTCGCGCACACCCGCACGCCGAGCTGGCGACAGACATGCAGCACCTTGTCGATCTGTGCTGTGCCCTTACCGTTTTCGATAGCGTTGAAAAACGGCACGCTGACACCACACAGGCCGGCGGCATCGGTCTGGGTCAGGCCTGCCTGCTTGCGCGCCTCGCGGATACAGGCGCCCAGCTCACGAGCAGACAGTATGGGGGTATCACAAGCCATAGCGGCCATCAATATTTAATGATCGTTAAATACTGCTCAAATAGCGATGATTTGTCAATAAAAAATAAACGGTCGTTAAATATGCATATCTATCAGAACCGGATCACCAATTTATTTAATGATCGTTTATTTTTTAGGTCGTCAGCCGTCGGTAAATATCCGACACCTTCAACGGCAGCTTGCGCACTTCGTCGATCACCGCGTAGTTCACCGCGCCATACATGTGTGGAAGGTAGTCCTTTGCCTCGGTATCGATGGTAATGCAAAAAGGATGAATACCACTGCGCCTGGCTTCGATGAGCGCCATACGCGTGTCTTCAATGCCATAGGCGCCACGGTAGGTGTCGTAATCATCGGGCTTGCCGTCTGACAGGGTGATGAGCAACCTGGTGCGCGCCTCGACTTTATTCAGCAGGCTGGTGAGGTGGCGGACAGTCACCCCCATACGCGTATAGTCTTTCGGCTGAATACCGCTGATGCGGGCGCGCACTTCATCGTCATACGGTTCGTCGAAACGCTTCACGCGGTAAACTTCACAACGCTTGCGCGTCATGCCGGAAAAACCGTAAATCGCATAGCGGTCGCCCAGCGTTTCCAGCGCTTCGCATAACAGCACCAGTGCCTCGCGCTCGGCTTCATTGATCCAGCCCTTGGTGGAACCGCTCATATCGACCATGAACATGACGGCAATATTGCGTTCCATCTTGTGCATCCTGGTGAACAGGCGTTCGCTCATTTCCGCGCCGTGGCGCATATCGGCCAGGGCTTCAACCAGTGCGTCGATATCAACATCGTCGCCGTGAGGCTGTTTCTTCAACAGCTTGTCTTCGCCACGCAGGGCTTCAAAGGTACGGCGCAACTCCATCGTCAGGCCACGGTACTTGTACAGGGTCTCGCTGACGAAGCTATCGTCCCCGGGGG
>JBHHXO010000150.1:0-8274 GCA_046757125.1 Thiogranum sp. | reverse complement strand
CCCTTTAGGAAAGTTCACGGCCGCATCAAACCGGTCTCGCAATCGACGCTGACACCGGAGCAGGCGCGCGAAGTGGTGCTGAGCGTGATGAACGCCGAGCAACGCAAGGAATTCGACAGGAACCACGAGTGCAACTTCGCCATCAGTTCTTCCGGCGTCGGGCGCTTCCGTGTCAGCGCGTTCTACCAGCGTAATCACTGCGGCATGGTGTTGCGTCGTATCGAGACCAAGATCCCGACTATCGAAGACCTGACGCTGCCGCCGATCATCAAGAACCTGGCCATGACCAAGCGCGGCCTGATCATTTTCGTCGGCGCTACCGGCACCGGCAAGTCAACGTCGCTCGCTTCCATGATCGGTTACCGTAACCACAACAGCACCGGGCACATTATCACCATCGAGGATCCGATCGAGTACATTCACCAGCACGCCGGTTGCATCGTCACCCAGCGCGAAGTGGGTATCGATACCGATTCCTTCGGCACGGCGCTCAAGAACACCTTGCGCCAGGCGCCGGACGTTATTCTGATTGGCGAGATCCGTACCCGCGAAACCATGGATCACGCGATCGTGTTCGCGGAAACCGGCCACCTGTGCCTGGCGACGCTGCACGCCAACAATGCCAACCAGGCAATGGACCGTATCATCAACTTCTTCCCGGAAGACCGCCGTGACCAGTTGCTGATGGATCTGTCACTGAACCTGAAAGCCATCCTGGCCCAGCAGCTGATTCCCACGCCGGATGGCAAGGGACGCCGGGTGGCGGTCGAAGTGCTGATCAATACGCCGCTGGCCGCGGACATGATTCGCAAGGGTGAAGTGCACAAGCTCAAGGAGTTGATGAAGCGCTCCAACCAGCAGGGCATGAAGTCATTCGACCAGGCCCTGTACGAGTTGTACCGGGAAGGCGAAATCACCCAGGAAGATGCCATTCATTACGCGGATTCCGCCAACGAAGTGCGCCTGATGATCAAGCTCAAGGACAGCGAGCTCGATGCGACCAATGCGCTCGAGGGCGTGACGCTGGTCGAGTAAGTCTGCTCAGGCGCTGAAAACCGTCCGGGCGTCGAATACCGGGCCGTCCACACAGACCCGTTTCATGGCGGGGCCCTGTGCTGTTTGTACTTCCACGACGCAGCCCGCACAACCGCCAACCGCACAGGCCATGAACTCTTCCAGCGATACCTGGCAGGGCAGTTCATACTGCCTTGCCAGTCCGGCGACAGCCTCCAGCATCGGGTGCGGGCCGCAGGCAAATATTTCCACCTCCAGGCGCTGTTCGGTATCGAGGGTGTCCAGCCAGCAGGCTGCCAGTTCGGTAATGTAGCCTTCAAAACAACCGGGATAACCCTGCAGGCTGGCCAGTCGTGCGGGAATATCCCGGCCCTCGAGCAGTGGCATGGTAGCAATGACACCTTCCGGGATGCCCGGAATCATGATCTGCGAGGGTTGCTGTGTGAACGGGAACGGAACCTCCGATCCCAGCAGCGCCAGTATCTGGCCGCTGTTGTCCTGTTTGAGTTGCCCGGCAAGAAAAATCATCGGTGGCATACCCACGCCACCGCCCAGCAGCAGGCGCCTGGGCCGCGCCGGGTCGGGTGTGAACGGCCGGCCGATCGGGCCCAGCAGGCTGATCGTTTCCCCCGGCTTTCTTTGCGCCAGCAGCGCCGTACCCCGTCCGACTGCCTTGTAGAGAAAATCCACCTGACCCTGTTGCGGGTCGACATGCATTATGGAGATCGGTCTGCGCATGGGCAGCAGCGGGTCGCAGCTCAGGTGGGCGAACTGTCCGGGCCGGGCCATGGCGGCGCACTCCGGTGCATGGACGCGCAACACGTGCTGGTCGCCGGCGCAGGACCGGTGTGAAATTATTTGCGCAGTCTCCAGGGCGATGCTGCCGCGCCGGGATTGATCACTCATAAGTCGTCACTGCTGAAAATGATCCGTCCGTCGCGCAGGGTATAACGTACCCGACCGGGCATTTCCCAGCCGCGGAACGGCGTGTTCTTGCCCTGGCTGTGCATGCTGGTTTCGTCCAGTCGCCAGGCCGCGGCGGGATCCAGGATGCAGATATCGGCCGCGCGCCCGACACTCAGTTCGCCGTAGGGGATATTGAGAATGGCGGCCGGGCCGCTGGTTACCCGCGCAATGGCATCGGGTAACAGCAGGTGATTTTCCTCGACCAGCTTGAGGGTGAGTGACAGCAGTGAATCGAGACCCGAGGCGCCGGGTTCGGTGGCCGGGAAGGGTGCCAGCTTGGCATCGGCTTCGTGCGGCTGGTGGTCCGAACACAGCGCCGAGAGTGCGCCGCTGTGCAGTCCTTCCAGCAGCCCGTCGCGGTCTTCCTGGGTGCGTAGCGGGGGAATGAAGTGGTAATCGGCGCCGAAGTCGATAGTGTCCAGTTCGCTCAGGTAGAGGTTCGGTATGGCGACATCTGCGCTGACGGGGACATCGTCAAAGCGGGCGCGCGCCACCATGCGTACGGCGCGCTGCGTGGTCAGGCGACAGAAGTGGGCGCGCACGCCGGTTTGCTGGATCAGCGCCAGGTCGCGGGCGACGGCGACGGTTTCTGCGGCCTCCGGTATCCCGGGCAGGCCGAGGCGGGTGGACAGGTGTCCTTCGTGCATGCAGCCGTTGGCCGACAGCGAGGTATCGTCGGCGTGCAGGAATACGGTCAGGTCAAAGGTGGCGGCATACTCGAAAGCGCGCCGTTGTATGTAGGTGGATGCCAGTGGCTTCAATGCATTGCTTACACCGACACAGCCGGCGCGTTGCAGGGCGGCCATTTCGCTCAGACGTTCGCCATCCAGCCCGCGTGTCAGCGCGCCAAGCGTTACCACACGCGCGGCGCCGGTCAGCCGGGCGCGATGCCGGATAAGCTCGATGACTGCCGGCGTGTCTATAACCGGATCGGTGTCCGGTGGACAGCACAGGGTGGTGATGCCGCCGGCCGCCGCCGCCCGGCACTCGCTGTCTATGGTGGCCTTGAACTCCTCACCGGGTTCGCGCAGGCGCGCGTTCAGGTCAATCAGGCCGGGAATGACGTACAGGCCGTCGGCGTCCAGTTCGATATCCGCGCTGAAACCGTCCGGGGGCTGGCCGACAGACACGATACGCCCGCCCGCGATACAGATATCCAGCAGCTCATCGATGCGGTTGGCGGGGTCTATCAGCCGCCCCCCGGATATGCGTATGCTGGGATCAGGCATGGGATTCCTGCGTTGTGTTCTGTTGCATGGCCATCGACATGACGGCCATGCGCACTGCGATGCCGTAGGTTACCTGTTGCAGGATGACCGAGCGCGGGCCGTCCGCAACCCGCGAATCCATTTCGACGCCACGGTTGATCGGGCCCGGGTGCATGACCGTGACATCGGCTTTGGCGATGGACAGTTTTTCTTCGGTCAGGCCGTACAGCTGGTAATACTCGTGCTCGCTGGGCAGCAGGGCGCCGAGCATGCGTTCCCGCTGCAGGCGCAGCATGATGACCACATCCGCGTCGCGCAGGCCCTCGCGCAGGTCGTGGAATACGCGCACACCCAGCGATTCGATGTGCGACGGGATCAGTGTGCGCGGTGCGACAATGCGCACGTCGCCCGTGTTCAGCAGATTGAGCGCGTGGATCTGCGAACGCGCCACGCGTGAATGGGCGATGTCGCCCACAATGGCAACCGTCAGGCGACCGAAATCCGCCCCTTTTTCACGGCGTATGGTGAACATGTCCAGCATCGCCTGGGTCGGGTGGGCGTGCCGGCCGTCACCGGCGTTGATAACGCTGACGTGGGGCTGTACGTGGCGGGCGATGAAATGCGCGGTGCCGCTGTCCGCGTGCCGTACGATAAACATGTCGACGTGCATGGCCTGCAGGTTGCGCAGGGTATCCAGCAGGGTCTCGCCCTTGACCGCCGCTGATGCGGTGACGTTGATGTTCAGCACATCGGCGGAGAGTCGCTTGGCCGCCAGCTCGAAGGTGGTGCGGGTACGGGTGCTGGCCTCGAAGAACAGGTTGACGATGGTTTTGCCGCGTAGCAGCGGAACCTTTTTTACCGACTGTTCGGTAACGCCGGCAAAGGATTCGGCGGTGTCCAGGACTTCGGTCAGGATCTCGCGGGTCAGGCCCTCGGTGGAGAGGAAGTGACGCAGGCGCCCGTCGTCCCGTATCTGGATGTTGCCGGCTTTCACGAGCCCGCCCTGATTTCCAGCGCCAGTGGGTCGGGACCGGCAAGCTTTACCTGTTCGCCGGGGCCGAGTTCCATCGTCAGCCCGACCACGTTGGCCTCGATGGGCAGTTCACGACCGCTGCGTTCCACCAGCGTCGCCAGCAGGATGGAGGCCGGCCGGCCGTAATCGAACAGTTCGTTCATGGCGGCGCGTATGGTCCTGCCGGTATGCAGCACGTCATCCACGAGGATGATGTTGCGGTCATCCAGCGTGAAGGGCAGTTGCGACGGCTTGACCTGCGGGTTCATGCCGATGCGGGTGAAATCGTCGCGGTAGAAGGAGATGTCCAGCACACCGAGCGGCGCCTCGATGCCGAGTATTGCGTGCAGCGCCTGCGCAATCCAGACACCGCCGGTGTGTATGCCGACCATCGCGGTGCGGTCATCGATATCGAGTTGCCGGCGCAGATCGGCGGCCATTTGTTCGATGAGTGCGGCGATATCGTATTGCTTGTTCAAATTCAGGGTTCTTTCTGTTGCAACCAGTCCTGCAGGATAACCTGTGCGGACAGGGGGTCGATAGTCTGGCCGGGCTTGCCGGAGCCCGGCAGTCCGGATTCCACGATGTAGGAACTCAGACGTTCGTCCGCCGGGTGTACCGGCAAACGGTAGCGGCCTTCCAGCTGCCGGCAGAAACGCTGTGCCGCCCGTGTCATGTCCTGTTCGCTGCCGTCCATATGATACGGGATTCCGACCACCAGCGCGTCCGGTTTCCATTCTTCTATCAGCCGGGTGATAGCGGCCCAGTCCGGTTTGCCGTCACGGGCGCTGACGGTTGTCAATGCGGTAGCCGATTGCGTGACCTGTTGTCCGACCGCCACCCCGATGCGTTTGCGTCCGTAGTCGAAGCCGAGCAGTGTCTGCAAAGTGATTGCCGGGCCGGCCATCAGGCGTGGCCGGCTTCTCCTGACAGCAGGTCAAGGTCGACGCCGAGCGCTGCAGCGGCGGCTTTCCAGCGTTCCTCATCGGGAGTATCAAACAATATTTCGGGGTGTGCCGGGCCGCTCAGCCATGCATTGTCCGCCATTTCCTGCTCCAGCTGGCCGGCGCCCCAACCGGCATAGCCGAGCGTGATCAGGGTGCGTTCCGGCCCTTCATTGTTCGCGATGGCTTCCAGGATATCCATTGAAGAAGTGATCCCGATGCGGTCGGTGACCCTGAGGGTGGCGTCCCATTGCCCCAGCGGTTCGTGCAGCACAAAGCCGCGATCCTGTTGCACCGGGCCGCCCAGGTGAACCTGGATCTGCCGGGCTTCCGGCGCTGCCTGTTCCAGGTGTATATGTTGCAGGATTTCGCCCAGCTGCATGTCCAGCGGCCGGTTGATCACCAGCCCGAGCGCGCCCTCGTCGTTGTGTTCGCAGATATAGGTGACCGAGTGGTAGAAATTAGGGTCTTCCAGGCCCGGCATGGCGATCAGGAACTGGTTTGTCAGGTAGCGGGAGTCGTTCATGTCGCAAGTATCCTGTAGCGTGCGTTGCTGCACAAGCAGATCCTTCCGCAGCCATGATACACGGCTCCTAGCGACTCTTCAGCCGGTTGCCGCTGGTAAATACCCAGGTCCTGGTGATGTACAGAACGTCGGTTTCCTTCTTGATATCGTCCGGGAACGGGGCAAACGGCGCAGCCAGTTTCACGATGCGCACCGCCGCATCGTCCAGGATCTTGTGCCCGGACGGCTTGCGGATGGTGATCTCGCGCACACTGCCGTCCGGGTACAGGGCGACCTGGACGATCAGTTTACCGGACAGCTTCTGGCGGCGCGCACTGTCCGGGTAATTCAGCTCGCCGACACGTTCGACTTTCTGCACCCAGTCACGCATATAACTGGCGTATTTGAATTCCCGTGTGCGGGACGAGATGAACTTGCTCCTGGGTGCACTGGAATACGCCTGCAGGGACTGGTTGATCTGCTGGTTGAGTGTCAGCATCTCCATACTGCGGTTGATGAGTTCCGCGGCTTCGCTCTGCTCGGTGTCCTGTTCGGGTTCCGGTTCTGTCTGCAGCTCGGTTTTTTGCCGGCTGTCGTCGCTGCTGAGTATCTGTGTCGCTGCGGGCCTGTTTTCCGAACGCTCGACCGGGGGTGCCTGTTCGATCAGCTGCTCCTGGGGGTGGACCTTTTCCTCGGTGTTGCCCGCCCCGTCCTGGCTGGATTCCGCCAGGTAGTCGTATTCCTCCGGTGGTGGTGTTTTGGCGGGATTGACGACGGTGATGTCGAGCGTGGGCGTATCCTGGTCGGGGGGTGGGTCAAAAGCGTCAAAACCGACGCCGAGTATAACCAGGGCATGGAACGCGGTAGCAATAAACAGCATCAGCGCCAGCCGGTCTGTAGTGGGCGCTTCCAGTGGTGGTTCAAGTGTCGCGGTCAAGGTATCCATCCAGACATGGTCCATGATTACAATGCAGGAATTATACCGCCTTACGGATTTATCTGAACGATTTTGACCGTGGCCGGCTGCTGTTCAAAGTACACGCGTTCTGCGAATCCCGGTGTCAGTTGGGCGGCGTTGTTTTCGTCCACCAGCAGTACATCCTGTATACCCATGCGAGCGGCGACGTCCTGCCAGTTATCGGGCCCGGCGACAAACAGCGCAGTGGCCGCGGCGTCCGCCAGTGTCGGGTCCCCGGTCATGACGGTTACCGATGCAGTTGCAGCGGCCGGGTAACCGTTGCGGGGATCCAGGATATGGTGGTAACGCCGTCCCCTGTAGTCGTAGAAGCGTTCATAGTTGCCGGAAGTGAAGATGCAGCCGGCATTTTCCATTTCGATACTTGCCAGCAGTCCGCTTGCGCCTGGCCGGCGGATGCCTACACGCCACGGCCTGTCACCGTGCCTGCCGCGGACGCAAAGGTCGCCGCCCGCGTTGACGATCAGGTTGTCGATACCCCTTTCACTGAGCAGCTCCACGGCCTTGCCGACCGAGTAGCCTTTCGCAAATCCGCCAAAATCAAGGCGAACCGCCGGGTTTTCGCTGTATACCTGTTGTCCCTGGATCTGTACCTGGAGGCTGCTGGGCGCAGCGTCCAGCCAGCGCCGGATGTCCGCTTCCGGGGGCGGCGGGCCCTGCGGGGCATCGTCCTGCTGGAAGCCCCACAGGTTCAGCAAATGCCCGATAGCCGGGTTGAACAGGCCGCCGCTGCTGCGTTCGAAATCCTGGCCGAGCCTGATGAGCCGGGTGATGGAGGGGTCGGTATGGATGGTTTTTCCCGCTGCCATGGCTTCGTTCAGGTCCATCAGCATGCCCCGCTGCCAGGCGTGCCAGTCCCGGTGCTGGCGCTGGTACATGGCCTCGACGGCCTGAACAGCCTGCCGGGCCTGGTCTTCTTCCACGCCGTAGAGGGTAATTTCTATCAGGGTGCCGAAGGCAAAAAGCTGCTGATGGTAGACATTCTGCGCCGCGCGCTCGCAGCCGGTGGCCAGTAACAGAGCAAGCAGCAGGCTGAGTACGACGCGCATTAGCGGTCGGATTTGAGTCGGTCTGCTATGCATTCCATCAGCCGGCCCGCGATGTCCAGGCCATACTGCCGGTCCAGTTCGCGGATGCAGGTCGGGCTGGTGACATTTATTTCTGTCAGGTAATCACCGATGACGTCGAGGCCGACGAAAACCAGTCCCCGTTCGCGCAGTTGCGGCCCGGTTTGCGCGCAGATCCAGCGGTCCCGTTCACTGAGCTCGATGCCTTCGCCCCGACCGCCGGCCGCCAGATTGCCGCGCGTCTCGCCTTTTGCGGGTATGCGTGCCAGCGCCCAGGGTACCGGTTCGCCGTCCACCATCAGGATGCGTTTATCGCCCCGGCTGATTTCGGGGATGAATTTCTGTGCCATGGTGCTGCGCTGGCCCAGATCCGTGAGCGTTTCCAGGATCACGCTGATGTTCGGGTCATTTTCGCGCACGCGGAAAATGGAAGCGCCGCCCATGGCATCCAGCGGCTTGAGGATGATGTCCCGGTGTTGCTGGAGAAATGCACGCAGGCGTGCCGGATCCCGGCTGACGACACTGGGCGCACAGCATTGCGGAAACCATGAGGTGAACAGTTTCTCGTTGCAGTCGCGCAGT
>JBHHXO010000149.1:0-8323 GCA_046757125.1 Thiogranum sp. | reverse complement strand
AGGCGAAATGTGCAAAGCGGGCGCATCTGCCCTGCGAGATTCCCGATACCAGGGTGTTCCATAATCCGGAAACCCGGCGCCGTTACCGGACTTCCGCGGGCTGTTTACAATCGAATGGGAATAACGCATCAGGATACCGACAGGCGCTGGATGGAGTACGCACTGGATCTTGCCGGGCGTGCAGCGGAGCAGGGCGAAGTGCCGGTGGGCGCCGTTATAGTCCGGGATGGCGAGCTGCTTGGCGAAGGCTGGAACCGGCCCATATCCAGCAACGACCCTACCGCACACGCTGAAATCGTTGCCCTGCGCGCCGCCGCGCGGGCGCTGGGAAACTACCGGCTTAGTGGTGCTGCACTCTATGTCACACTGGAACCCTGTCTGATGTGCGCGGGTGCCATGATTCACGCCCGTATCGAGCGCCTGGTGTTTGGTGCCAGTGACCCCAAACGCGGTGCCGTCAACAGCACGGGCCATGTCTTTGCAAACCAGGGGCTGAATCATCGCGTACAGACCGAAGGGGGCATCATGTCGGAGCAATGTGCCCGCCGCCTGCAGGCCTTCTTCCGGGAGCGGCGTTCATGAAAGGTTTATCCATATCGATACCCGTAGCATTCGGTATTCTGTTCACGGTGTTCGCCGTGCGCGCGGAATCCGTGTATCCGCCCGCCACCGTCGGGATGGACCTGGTCAAGGTGTCGGAGCACGTTTACTATGCACAGGGCGCGCCCGGTGTCGCTACCGACAACCAGGGTTTTATATCCAATGCGGGTGTCATCGTGACCGGGGAAGGCGTCGTTGTCTTTGATGCGCTGGGAACCCCTTCGCTGGGAAAGCTGTTGCTGAAAAAGATCCGCGCCATTACCGATCAGCCGGTCGTGCGCGTGATTACCAGCCACTATCATGCCGACCACATCTATGGTTTGCAGGTGTTTGAAGAACAGGGCGCAGAGATCTGGGCGCCCGTGGGTGCAGAGGCCTACCTGGCATCAGGGAGTGCACAGGAACGGCTCGAAGAGCGGCGTTTTTCGCTGGAACCCTGGGTCAACGAGACGTCCCGGCTGGTTGCCCCGGACCATTACCTCGATGAACAGGAATCGTTCAGGCTGGGTGATGTACGATTTACGTTGACGCCGGTCGGCGCGGCGCACTCCGACGGTGATCTGACCCTGTATGTGGAACCGGACCGGGTACTGTTTTCCGGCGACATTATTTTTGAAGGCCGCGTACCCTTTCTGGGTGATGCAAATTCACGCCACTGGCTGGAAGTACTGGAGCGCATGGAGTCGCAACCGCTTGCTGCACTGGTCCCCGGGCACGGTGCGGTGGCGGCCGACCCCGATCATGCCGTTACCCGGACCCGACGCTATCTTTCCTTCCTGCGGGAGAAAATGGGCGCATCGGCAGCCGACCTGGTGCCCTTCGACGAGGCCTACCAGGCAGTGGACTGGTCCGACTTTGCCGAGCTGCCCGCATTCGCCGAAGCCAACCGCCGTAACGCCTATCAGGTCTACCTGTCGATGGAGGCCGAAGAGCTGTCTGAGTAAACGGCCTCCTGCTTCGGCAGAGGTGCTTGCGTCAGCGATATTCCTGGCCCTACAGGTATGGCGTCTAATAAAGCAACCGGCGGCGCACCTGCCCCGGGTCGGCCCAGATGGGTTGGCGTTTTCCAGCAAGCCAGCCCTGGAGACAAGCAATGAAAAAGCCTCGACATGTCATTCTGGCAGCGCGATAAACCGGTTCGCACTCACCAGATTGAGAATGGCGTGCGGCGTCTGTTCGCCAAAGACGGCTGTTCACCAGCTGCGGGAAGGGGGCTCGACGCCTGATTCCGGGAAATTATTTCCGGGTTGTGTTATTACTTCAGGAACCCTGTCGCAAATTGAAGAGTGGCGACCAGTACCAACGGGTGTGAGGCAACGGCAAAGTGGCATCTGATCAGATAGCGGAAAAGCAGGCCGGCGACGCCTTGCGCAAGCGCTGGGGGCGTATACTGGGAAACTCGTTCGACGAGATATACCTGTTTGCGGCCGACAGCCTGCACTTCATCCAGGTCTCGCGTGGCGCCTTGCAGAATCTCGGTTACACCATGCGGGAAATGCGCGAGCTGACCGCTGTCGACATCAAGCCTGAAATCAATGCAACGGAGTTCGCCGCCCTGTTAAAGCCGTTGCGGGACGGGCGGCAGGAGCGGGTCGTTTTCGAAACCTGTCATCAGCGCAAGGACGGCAGTCGTTACCCGGTGGAAGTGCGGCTCCAGTTCGCCGCCGAAGAGTCGCCGCCAGTATTTATTGCCATCATCCTGGATATTGCCGAACGCCGGCAGGCGGAGCAGGCCAGGCTGGAGAGCGAGCGGCGTTACCATGCGCTGGCGCGCATCGCGCCGGTGGGTATTTTCCGCACCGATGTCGATGGCAACTGCATCTATACCAACGAGCGCTGGTGTCAGATAGCGGGCATGCGCCCCGAACAGGCGCTGGGTGAGGGCTGGTCGGGTGCGTTGCACCCGGAAGATCGGGAACAGGTGTTTGCCGAGTGGTACCGTGCGGCGCAGGCGCAGGTTCCGTTTCATACCGAATGTCGTTTCCAGCGCCCGGACGGTGGCGAGTCCTGGTTGCTGGTGCAGGCCACCGCTGAACAGGACGGCCAGGGCAACGTGATCGGCTATGTGGGAACCATTACCGATATCAGCAAGCAGAAAAATATCGAGGATGAGCTGCGTATCCACCGCGGCCATCTCGAAGAACTGGTTTCGGAACGCACTCATGAGCTGGAAGTCGCCAACCGGGAACTGGAGGCGTTCGCCTATTCGGTGTCCCATGACCTGCGCGCGCCGCTGCGCGCTATCGACGGGTTTTCCCACGCGCTGGGAGAGGACTGTGCAGATGCCATCGGCGATCTGGGGAGGGATTACCTGCGCCGGGTGCGCGCCGCCAGCCAGCGCATGGGGGAACTGATCGATGACATCCTGCAGTTGTCACGGATGGCGCGGGGCGACATGGAATGGTCGGAAGTGGATATGAGCGCGCTTGCTCGTGCGGCTGTCGACAGGTTGCGTGAAGCGGAACCCGGGCGCCGGGTGGATGTGCGTGTGGCGGAAGGCATGCGGGCGGCGGGTGACAAGACATTGCTGGGAGTGCTGCTGGACAACCTGATCGGAAACGCCTGGAAATATACCGGCAGGACAGACTGTGCCAGTATCGAAACGGGTGTACTGGAACAGGACGGGGAGCCGGTTTATTTTGTCAGGGACAACGGTGCCGGTTTTGACATGAGTTACGCTGACAAACTGTTCGGTATTTTCCAGCGCATGCACAAGGCCGATGAGTTCGAAGGTACCGGTATCGGGCTGGCGACCGTACAACGCATTGTTCACCGCCACGGCGGCCGCGTCTGGGCCGAGGCGGAAGTGGACAGGGGTGCCACCTTCTTTTTCACGCTGGGCAGGCCGAACGGGAATCACTCAAAAGTCGCGGGATAGGGGAACCGTGCCGGTTATGCCCGGATTGCTGTATCATGTTCCATGACGTGAGTATCTATTCTGCACCCCGTATTGTCCTGGCATCTATCCGGAGCCCCGTATGAGCGATGTACTTATGATCCTGCCCGCCAGCGAACCTGCCAACATCAGGCTGGTCCGCGTTCCCGATGAGTTCGAACAACACGAGGCTTACCGTCATGTGACCGGTCTCATTGCCGGTATAGAGGAAGAGAACCCGGGCTACACCCGGGAAGATATCGTCGCGAGTCTGGAAGACCACGGCTTTGAGCCGGTGGAGTTTATTCTTGGGCCGGCCCTGGACTGAGTTGACGGCTAAACGTTGGTTCCCGGCGCAGTTCACGGCTGGCCGGTCCGGTGTGCGGCAGGGCCTATCCGGTATTGCGCATGCCGCTGGCAATAGCGTTGATTGAGCGCAGCAGCGGTTCCATCCAGCGCGCCTGTTCTTCTTCCCCGGCATCCTCGTTGCGCACGCGACTGAGCAGCTTGACCTGGATATGATTCAGTGGATCCAGGTAGGGGTCGCGGCGCGACAGCGACAGGGCCAGGACGGGGTTTTCTTCCAGCATGCAGCAGATATCCGCGACCTGTATAACCATTTCCCGGGTCCTGTCGTGTTCCTCGCGGATGCGCTGATAGACCGCGTCCGCCAGCTCCCGGTTTTCGACCAGTGTCGTATACTCGCGCGCAATGTCCATTTCGGCTTTCGCCAGCGACATCTGGGTGTTGCTGAGCATGGCGCGGAAATACGGCCAGTCGTGGTACATGCGGCGCAGTTTTTCCAGGTTGCCTTCCTGTTGCCGGGTGAATTCCATCAGGGCGCTGCCGACGCCGTACCAGGCCGGCAACGTGTGCCGTGACTGCGCCCAGCCGAAGACCCAGGGGATGGCGCGGATGGAGTTTTTCGAGCGGTCCTGTTTCTTGCGATGGCTGGGGCGGGAGCCGATGTTCAGCAGGCCGATCTCTGCCACCGGGGTGGCTTCATAAAAGTAGTCCAGCAGGCCCGCGGTGTCGTCTATCAGGCCACGATAGGTCTGTTCCCCCTGCTGTGCCAGCTGCGTCATGACGGTGGAGTATTCCGCGCTGTCTTCGCTGTGCGCCTGCACCACGTTGCGGCTGGCCTTCAGCAGGCCGGTGATGCCCATGGACAGTTCGTACACGGCAGTTTCCTCGTTGCTGTACTTGTAGGACAGCACTTCCCCCTGCTCGGTGAACTTGATCTGGCCGTGTACCGTGCCCGCCGGTTGCGACAGGATGGCATCGTGGGTGGGGCCGCCGCCACGGCCCAGGGTGCCGCCGCGGCCGTGGAACAGCCGGCACTCGACGCCGTGTGCCCTGGAGATGCGAATGATTTTCTGCTGTGCCTGGTAGAGGCTCCAGCCGGAGGCGAGTATGCCGCCGTCCTTGCAGGAGTCGGAGTACCCCAGCATGATTTCCTGCAGGTTGCCGGAGGCCTGCAACAGGCCGCGGTAGACCGGTTCGTCGAGCAGGCGGGTCATGACCTGTTCGATATGCGTCAGGTCGTCGATGGTCTCGAACAGCGGGCTGATACGAATATGGCAGAACCATTCATCGTCCCTGCGGCCTGCCAGTCCGCACAGGGATGCCAGCCACATCAGCTCCAGCACATGGCTGGCCTGGTGGGTCATGGAGATGACATAGGTGCCGAAGGCGTTGGCGCTGACCTCGTCACGCATGTGTGCCATGACATCCAGCACCTGCAGTGTTTCAGCGGTCGCTGCGCTGAGCGCGCTGCGGTCCACGCTTGCGGCCGGTTGTTCCAGTAATTTGCACAGCAGCCGGATACGCCCGTCTTCGTCGAGCGCGTTGTAGTCGCGGGTGTTGGCAAGTTGTGCGCACAGCTCGTGCACGGCTTCGCTGTGCCGCGTCGACTCCTGGCGGATATCGAGGTGCAACAGGAAGAAACCGAAGGTTTCCACCAGCCGGATCAGGTCCAGCAACTCACCCTGCGCAATGTTGCTGTCGCCGTGCGATGCCAGGGAGGCTTCGATCAGTTTCAGGTCAGCGAGGAACTCCTGCTCATTGCGATAACGGCAGGGGTAGGCATCCGGGTCGGCGGTTTCCGGGTTGCCGATGCGGCCGGCCGTCAGTTCGATGTTGTGCCGCAGGCGTTTGCGCATGATGAACAGCATGCGGCGATAGGGCTCGTGTGAGAAGCGGTCCGGGCGATCGCCCAGCGCTTGCGGGCACCAGTCTACATAGTGTTCCAGCCTGTCCAGGAATGCCTGGTCGGGTTGCACCAGGCGGCTCGAGTAAGTCAGGGTGCTGCGCAGTTTTTCGACCCGGCGCAGGTATTCGCCCAGCACCTCGTGCATGTGCATGCGCAACGCGTACTCGGTCGTCGCCGGTTTCACGAACGGGTTGCCGTCGCGGTCGCCGCCGATCCAGGAACCGAACTGCAGCAGGCTCGGCAGGCGAATGTCGACGCGGCCGTAAACGCGCTGGATGGAATTGTCGAGATAACGGTAAACGCGCGGCACGGCCTGGAACAGGCACTCACGGAAATAGAACAGCCCGTTACGAATTTCATCGCGCACGCTCGGCTTGTGGACACGCACCTCGTCCGTTTTCCACAGTACCTGGATCTGGTTGCGCAGGGCGTCGACGATGTCGGCGCGTGCCTGTTTCCCCATCCGCGGGCCATCCAGTTGCTCGGCAGTCAGGAAAATACCGCGCAGGGTATGCATGACAGCGCGGCGTTTTGATTCCGTGGGGTGTGCCGTGAACACCGGCAGGTACAGGGTACTGTCCAGCAGGGTCTGTATCTGCCCGGCGTCGATACCCGAATGGTGGAATTCGCGCAGGGTGTGGTCGAAGGAGCCGCGCCACAGGGGGCCGCCCATGCGTACGTGGCGCCGTCGTTCCTTGTGCTGGAAAGCCTCTTCCGCGATGTTGACCAGGCTGAAATAGATATTGAAGGCGCGTACCACGTGATTCAGCGTGGCGGGGTCCAGTTTGTCGATGGTGTTCGCCATGCGCCTGCGCAGCGCCGGGTTGTCTTCCTTACGCAGGCGAATATAGCCCTTGCGCAGTTTTTCGACTGCCGCGAGCACTTCGTGTCCCGCCTGTGAGGCCAGTACTTCGCCGAGCAGGTTGCCGAACAGGCGCACGCGGGAACGCAGTTCCTTGTCGCGGGGGGGAGGGGTCACACTGTGTTGCACTGGCATATCCATCAATCAAGTTATATTTCGTATCCCGCCCGCTGCCCGGAGCAAAGAGCAGGCGGTCCGCGGGTTGGCCGGGAAGTTACCCTGGAAACGGGCGCGCCATTATACCTGTTTCCAAAGTGAACGGAGCGGGTGTCGGTGATAACAGAATAATTGTTTTAATATCAGTTAGATAACGGCATTCGGCGTGTCGGAGAACGGTTCTTCCTCGGCGTCGTCCCGGGCCGGGTGCCGCAGGTCGGGCAACCGGCCGTAGAGATCGATATAGGCAGCCGCGCTACGGGTCCAGGAAAAGTCTTCGCGCATGCCGGTTTGCATCAGCTGCCGCCAGGCTTCCGGCCTGGCGTAGAGTGCCAGTGCGCGGTCGATGGCGTGCAACAGGTCAGCCGGGCTGGCAGCCCCGAACACAAAGCCGGTGGCGGCGTGCTGTGCCAGTGCGTGGTCGCTGGCATCCACTACCGAATCGGCCAGCCCGCCGGTGCGGCGCACGATGGGGGGGGTGCCGTAGCGCAGGCTGTAGAGCTGGTTCAGCCCGCAGGGTTCGAATCGCGACGGCATAAGGAAACTGTCCGAACCCGCTTCGATCAGGTGGGCGAGCTTCTCGTCGTAGTCGATCCGCACGCCGATATGTTCCGGGTGACTGTTTCCGGCCTGGCGCAAGGCCTCCTCCAGCGCGGGCTGACCGGTGCCCAGTATCACCAGTTGCATGGGACGCTGCAGCAGCTCCGGGAGCAGTTGCAGGATCAGGTCGATGCCTTTCTGTTCGACCAGGCGGCCGACATGGCCGAACAGGGGAAGCCCGGGTTCTACGGGCAGTCCAAAGGCTTTTTGTAATTCGGTTTTGTTTTTCTGTTTTGCCGCCGGCCGGTGTGCTGTGTAGGTGTAAGGCAGCAATGTGTCGCGGCCCGGACTCCATACCCGGTAATCGACGCCGTTCAGGATGCCGGTGAGGAATTCCCTGCGATGTTCCAGCAGGCCTTCCAGCCCGCAGCCGAGCGCCGCGGTGCGGATTTCCCGCGCATAGGTCGGACTCACCGTGGTGATGCGGTCCGCGAATACCAGGCCGCCCTTGATAAAGGACATCTGCTGGTGGTACTCCAGTTTCTCCATGGACCACCAGTCGCCCGGCAGCTGCAGGGCATCGAAACGGTCGCGGTCGAACAGGCCCTGGTAGGCCAGGTTATGGATAGTGAACAGCGTCGCCGGCCGTGCTTTTTCCAGGGACAGCAGGGCGGGCACCAGGCCGGTCTGCCAGTCGTTGCAGTGCACGACGCCGGGCTGCCATTCCAGCCCGGCGCGGTTCATGGCGACACGGCACACGGCGCGTGCAAACAGCGCAAAACGCTCGGCGTTATCAGGCCAGTCGTCGCCTTGCGGTGTGCTGTAGGGTCCGCCGGGGCGTTCGAAGTATTCCGGGGCATCGACCAGGTACAGGCGCACGCGGCTGTGCGGAAGCCGGCCCTGCAGCAAACGGATCGGTGCCGTCGCTCCGGGCAAGCCGAGTTCGGCAACGGTTTTCAGTTTGCCGGCGTTGGCGATCGCCGCGGGATAGGCGGGCAGAATCAGGCGGATTTCATGGCGCGCGTTTTTTATGGCGCGCGGCAGACTGCCGGCTACATCGGCAAGGCCGCCGTTGCTA
>JBHHXO010000148.1:0-8326 GCA_046757125.1 Thiogranum sp. | reverse complement strand
CACGTTGCCGGTTGACGGGGTGCGCGTGCATGAGCATCTGTATCTCGTTGAAGCGTTGCCGCCACACCGATGCATCTTCACCCCGTGGCAGGAAATCCGCAACGGATTTGCCGCGCAGCAGCGACAGGGGCGTGGTAGTCAATTCCTGTTCCGTGCCGCTCAGGTACCAGCGCCCGGACCGACCGGCTTCCAGCCGCCAGCCGTCCTGCGCGAGAAAATCCGCAACGCTGCCCAGCAAGGCCCGGCCGTCTTCATCACTGAGCGCAAAGGTAGCGGCATCGAACAGCACCAGGCCATGCGTATCGGTGCGCAGGTGCACGGGGTCGGCACACAGACAGTATGCGCCGGGCGCCCGGCCGGTATCGCCCAGGCAGGCAAAAGGGGCGACCGGCGACCGGTCATCCCGGAAGCGGACAGCGAACAGGTCTAATGCGGCCGTTTCCAGGGTGTCTGCGGAAAACCGTCGGGGGCGAACGCGGCTCAGCGCCCTGGACAACGCCGGCGCATCGGCAAGACTGTCGGCTGTGTATCCTGGAAAGCCGGCCGCCAGTCCGGGTACGAGCAGGCTCAGCGAATGCGTCAGCCCAGGTTCCCCACGATGGCTTCGCGAACCGGTTCGAGCCTGGCGTCGACGGTGATGACACCCTCGGTGCATTGCCTGATCGCTGTATCGGGATCCTTGAGGCCGTGGCCGGTCAGGGTACAGACGACGGAGCTGCCTTCCGGTATCTTGCCCGACCCGATGTCGCGCAGCGCGCCGGCCAGCGATGTTGCCGATGCCGGTTCACAGAAAATGCCTTCCTTTTCCGTCAGCAGTTTCTGTGTGGCCAGGATTTCCTCATCGCTGCATTCATCGAACCAGCCTGCGGATTCCTCCCTGACTTTCCAGGCCTTGTCCCAGGACTGCGGGTGACCGATGCGAATAGCGGTGGCCACGGTGTCCGGGTTGTCGACCATTTCCCCGCGCAGGAACGGCGCGGAACCGGCGGCCTGGTAACCGACCATCTTCGGCCGCTGGTTGACGATGCCGTGTTCGAAGTATTCGCTGTAGCCCATCCAGTGGGCGCTGATGTTTCCCGCGTTGCCGACCGGCAGGCAATGGTAGTCAGGCGCACGTTCCAGTTCCTCGATAATTTCGAACGCGGCTGTTTTCTGACCCTGCAGGCGAAACGGGTTAATGGAATTCACAATGGTAACCGGCGTGTTTTTACCCACGTCCTTGACCAGTTGCATGCCCTCGTCGAAGTTACCGCGAATCTGCAGCACGATCGCACCGTGGATCATCGCCTGTGCCAGCTTGCCCAGCGCAATCTTGCCTTCCGGGATCAGCACAAAGGCCGTGATGCCCGCGCGTGCCGCGTAGGCGGCGGCAGATGCGGAAGTGTTCCCGGTCGACGCGCAGATGACCGCGCGACTGCCTTCCTCAACCGCCTTGGTGACCGCCATGGTCATGCCGCGATCCTTGAAGGAACCGGTCGGGTTGAGTCCTTCGTACTTGACGTAGATATCGACATCCCTGCCGGTTTCGCGCGGAATATTGTTGAGGCGGATGAACGGCGTGTTGCCCTCACCCAGACTGATCACGCGCGTGTCGTCGTGCACCGGCAGGCGATCCCGGTACTTGTCGATCAGACCGGTATAACGGGGACGAAATGGCATTATTTTTACCTTTTAATACTGTAGGTTACATTAAGTTTCTTATTTAAAACGTTAATCAATTCAGTCGCTGGCCAGATGCTCCATGCGAATGCGCGTGATTGTACCCTTTACCGAGGCCAGCGACTCGATCTGCTGTATCGCATTGTTCATTTGCTGCTCGCGCACCCGGCGCGTGAGCATGATGACCGGAACCTGCACCTCACCTTCCGGCGGTTCTTTCTGGATCACGGCTTCGATGCTGATGCCGCTGTCACCCAGGATACGCGTAATGTCGGCCATGACACCGGGTTCGTCGGAGGCACACAGGCGCAGGTAATACGCGGTTTCCACCTCATCCATGCCCAGTATCGGCAGGTCCGACAGCGAATCGGGCTGGAATGCCAGGTGCGGTACGCGGTTTTCCGAATCGACTGTCATGGTACGCGCCACGTCCACCAGGTCGGCAACCACCGCGGACGCGGTCGGTTCGGCACCGGCACCGGCCCCGTAGTACAGCGTCGGACCCACGGCATCGGCGTTCACCAGTACCGCGTTCATGACCCCGTCGACATTGGCGATCAGGCGCTTCTCCGGAATCAGGGTCGGGTGCACGCGCAGTTCCACACCCTGCTCTGTGCGCCGGGTAACGCCCAGGTGCTTGATGCGGTAGCCCAGCTGCTCGGCATAGCTGACGTCATCACGGGTAATATGACCGATGCCTTCGGTATAGACCCTGTCGAACTGCAGCGGGATACCGAACGCCAGCGACGCCAGTATCGCCAGTTTGTGTGCGGCATCGATGCCCTCGACGTCAAAGGTCGGATCGGCTTCGGCGTAGCCCAGCGCCTGCGCCTCGGCCAGTACGTCGGCAAAATCGCGTCCCTTGTCGCGCATTTCGGTGAGAATGAAGTTGCCGGTACCGTTGATGATGCCGGCAATCCATTCAATCCGGTTGGCGGTAAGACCTTCACGAACCGCCTTGATAATCGGGATGCCTCCGGCCACCGCCGCTTCGAAGGCCACCATCACCCCCTGCTTCTGCGCGGCCGCGAAAATCTCGTTACCGTGGGTGGCGATCAGCGCCTTGTTGGCGGTCACCACGTGCTTGCCGCCGGCAATCGCTTTTAATACCAGTTCCCGCGCCGGTTCATAACCGCCAATCAGTTCGACAATGATATCGATGTCCGGGTTTTCGACCAGCGCGAAGGCATCATCGCCTACCCGGATGCTGTCGATACCCGGCAGCCCGGCAGGATCATAGTCGCGCGCCGCGGCGTGCGTGATCTCTATGCCGCGCCCGGCGCGCCGGGCGATTTCCTCTGCGTTGCGGCGCAACACATTGAAAGTGCCCCCACCGACCGTGCCCAGTCCCAGCAATCCTACACTTACAGGTTTCAAGAAGCCCCCTCGTCCGCAGCTGCGGTTTGTTTTTCATCATGACGGAACATGTCCCGGATGCCGCGTATGGCCTGGCGGGTACGATGTTCATTTTCAATCAGGCCAAAGCGCACAAAGCCGTCACCGTATTCACCGAAACCGATGCCGGGAGATACAGCCACCTTCGCTTCCTGGAGCATTTTCTTGGTGAACTCCAGCGAGCCCATTGCGCGGTACGGTTCCGGTATCGGCGCCCAGACAAACATGGTCGCTTTGGGCTTGTCCACCTTCCAGCCTATGCTGTTCAGGCCGTCACACAACACGTCGCGACGACTGCGATACATATTCACAATATCCTGCACACAGTCCTGCGGACCTTCCAGGGCAGCGATGGCCGCCACCTGGATCGGCGTGAACATGCCATAGTCCAGGTAGGACTTCATGCGCGTCAACGCCGCCACCAGTGTTTTGTTGCCGCACATGAAACCGACCCGCCAGCCCGGCATGTTGTAACTCTTGGACAGCGAGAAAAATTCGACCGCGATATGCTCGGCTCCCGGCACCTGCAGAATGGAGGGTGCCTTGTAACCATCGTAGACCAGGTCCGCATAGGCCAGGTCGTGCACCACCCAGATTTGATGCTCACTGGCAATGGCGACCACGCGCTCGAAAAATTCCAGCTCGACGCACTGGGTGGTCGGGTTGCCGGGAAAGTTGAGGATCAGCATCTTGGGCTTCGGCCAGGAATCCTTGATGGCTTTTTCCAGTTCCTCGAAGAAGGCATCCTCGCTACCGATCACCGGCACGTGGCGTATATCCGCCCCGGCAATGACGATCCCGTAGGGATGGATGGGATAGGCCGGATTCGGCACCAGCACCGCATCACCCGGCCCGACCGTGGCGAGCGCCAGGTGCGCGAGCCCTTCCTTGGAACCGATCGTGACAATCGCCTGGGTCTGCGGGTCCAGGGTCACGTCGTAACGCCGCCGGTACCAGTCACAGATGGCCTTGCGCAGGCGCGGTATACCCTTGGACATGGAATACCGGTGGGTGTCGTTGCGCTGCGCGGCTTCTGTCAGCTTGTCGACGATGTGCTGGGCCGGCGGCTGGTCCGGATTTCCCATGCCAAAATCGATGATATCCTCGCCCCGCGCACGTGCGGCAGCCTTCAACTCATTGACAATATTGAAGACATACGGCGGCAAGCGTTTAATTCTGGGGAAATCGTCCACGCAAAGGTCGTCTGGTGATGATGAAATACTTAAAAATAAAGCGCGTAGGGTACTGAAAATATTGGAATGTAACAAGCCGGGCACGTATGCTTCGGGGCATGCATTTCGTGCGTGAAGACTGTAACAGCGAACTGGTGGTGCGGGCCTGCGACGACCGGCAGGTCACTATCGGCACGCAAAGTTACCGGCGCAGCCTGATACTGACGCCGGAACGCGTCATTCCGGAATGGCAACCACAGCAGCTCAGTGACATCACCGAGCAGGATTTTGACCGCATCCTGTCCCTGCAGGCGGAAATCATCCTGCTCGGCACCGGCGCCCGGCTGTCCTTTCCCGCGGCGCACCTCAGGGCTTACGTGCTGGCGACCGGCACCGGCCTGGAAGTCATGGACACACCCGCGGCGTGCCGCACCTACAATATCCTGCTGTCCGAGAATCGCCACGTGGTAGCGGCCCTGCTGCTCGGCTAGCCGAACAGGGCGTCGGAGGAAAAACCTTCGCTCTCCAGTATTTCACGCAAGCGCTTCAGTGCATCCATCTGTATCTGCCGTACCCGCTCACGCGTCACACCGATTTCCCGACCGACTTCCTCCAGCGTTGAAATCTTGTAGCCGTGCAGTCCGAAGCGCCGTTCGACCACCTCGCGCTGCTTCTCCGATAGTCTGGCAACCCACACTTCCAGGTTGGCGAGCACATCGGCGTCCTGCAACAGGTCACTGGGATCGGGGTTGTTTTCATCCGGTATGGCGTCGATCAGCGTCTTGTCGGAATCCCTGCTGATAGGCACGTCGACCGACGTCACACGCTCGTTCAGCTTGAGCATGCGCTTGACGTCCTTGAGCGGCTTGTCCAGCAGATCGGCTATTTCTTCGGCATTGGGCTCGTGATCCAGCGACTGGGCCAGGCGGCGTGCAGCCTGCAGGTAGCTGTTCAGTTCCTTGACGACGTGTATGGGCAGTCGAATGGTGCGCGTCTGGTTCATGATAGCGCGTTCGATGGTCTGCCTGATCCACCAGGTGGCATAGGTGGAGAAACGAAAACCGCGTTCGGGATCGAATTTTTCGACCGCGCGGATCAGGCCGAGGTTGCCTTCCTCGATCAGGTCCAGCAAGGCCAGACCCCGGTTGATATAGCGGCGTGCGATCTTGACCACCAGCCGCAGGTTGCTTTCGATCATGCGCCGGCGACCCGACTCGTCACCCTTTTGCGCCAGGCGCGAGTAATGGACTTCCTCTTCGGCGCTCAGCAAGGGAGAGAACCCGATCTCGTTGAGATAAATACGGGTTGCGTCGAAATGCGCGTTCGAATCGGGCGGTTCCCTGCTACCCCCGGCAGGTTTTCGCGCCGGCGTCACCAGCGGCGTGACTGTATGGGTTCCCGATACCTTTTGCGCCCCGTCCAGGCCCTGGCATTTTCTGGTCATATCAATGCCTCCAGTTTGTCCCGCCAGCAAACCGGCTTCACTGGCGTTTCCCGGTGCGCTTGCAGCTACCGTCTGGGCAGGTAACGCAACGGATCCACCGGGCGGCCCTTCTTGCGGATTTCAAAATGCAACTGGGTCCTGTCCGTACCGCTGCTTCCCATGCGGGCGATGATCCCGCCCTTGTTTACCCATTGCCCTTCTCTGGCAATCAACTTCCGGTTATGCGCGTAAGCACTGAGAAAATCTTTATTATGTTTGATGATAATAAGCCTACCGTAACCACTAAGTCCACTCCCGGAATAAACTACCTTGCCGGCCGCCGCCGCACGCACGGGATCGCCTGTTTTTCCTGCAATATTGATCCCTTTCTTACCCGCACTTTTTGCGTCGTATTTGCTGATCAGGGCGCCTTGCACCGGCCAGGACCAGATTATGTGCTTGCCGGCGGCAGGCAGGGAACGCGTGGTTGCGCCGGACCCGGTCCGGGCTTTGACTTTGGGGGACGGCGTCACCCTGGGGCGGGACGGCGGGACGTAAGGCTTCGGCTTGCTGGCTCGCGGGGCCGGCTTTGCCGGCACGGGCGATGCCTTTTCCACCCTGGCAGGTGGCGGTGGCGGGCTGAGGCGGAGCTCCTGCCCCTTGTAGATGGTGTAGGGTTTGCGCAGGTTGTTCCAGGCAACCAGCTCGTCCACGCTGTAGCCGTACAGAAACCCGATCGAGTAGAGGGTGTCCCCCTGCCGTACCCGGTGGCTGTCCGGGTGCCTGACAGGACGCTCGGTACGATCGCCGACCGGCGCTTTAACGGGTTCCGAAGCACAGCCGGACAGCAGGCCCAGCGCCAGCAACCAGACCCGGGCAACCCCGCCCTTATGCGCGAATAACCAGATACGCCACGACCCCCAGGCCAACCAGCCCCCAACCGATGCGTTCGACATACAGCCGGATACGCTGCTCCATCGACGCCCCGCCCCATGACAGCAAACCCGCCACCAGGAAAAAACGCGCGCCCCGCCCCACTGCGGAGGCCAGCACGAAGGGTACAAAGGCCATCGACAGTGCACCCGCAGCAATAGTGAATACCTTGTATGGAATGGGTGAAAAACCGGCAATCAGTATTGCCCAGAAGCCCCACTCCGCAAACCAGCCGGAGGCCTTACTATAGGCGTGCGCCCAGCGCCCGCCTTCCTGGATCAAAGGCGCGATCAGGTCCAGGCCGAAATAGCCGATGGCGTAGCCCGCCATACCCCCGGCCACCGAAGCCAGCGTGGTAATGACCGCGAAATGCATGGCGCGTTCCGGCCGGGCCAGGCTCATGGGCATGAGCATGACATCCGGTGGCACCGGGAAAAACGACGATTCCGCGAAGCTCAGCGCGGCCAGGTAGCGCGCCGCCCTGGGATGACGCGACCAGCCCAGGGTCATATCGTAAAGGCGTGTAAAAAGGCCCATCAGCCGGCGCCGCCGATCAGTGGCACAAAAATAACGGGCTCAAGATCGACCTGTTCATATACCGTCGGGGTGCGGGTAACGGTGACCAGGGTCTGCTGTGTCCTGCCGCCCAGCGGCATGACCAGGCGCCCGCCCACTGCCAGTTGTTCCAGCAGCGCTTCGGGTATTTCCTCGCCGCCCGCAGTAACGATAATTGCGTCGAAGGGCGCGAACTGCGGCCATCCCCAGGTACCGTCGCTGTGCTGGACGCGCACGTTACGGTAACCCAGTTTGCGGAAGCGCTGGCGCGCCTGACTGGCGAGTTCCTCGATACGTTCGGTGGAGTAAACCTTGTCTACCAGCCTGGACAGCACCGCCGCCTGGTAACCTGAACCGGTCCCCACCTCGAGCACCTTGCGCGGCGCCACCTCCAGCAACAGTTCGGTCATACGCGCCACGATATACGGCTGGGATATGGTCTGTCCCAGGCCGATCGGCAGCGCGGTATCTTCATAGGCGCGGCTCGCCAGTGCTTCATCGACAAACAGGTGCCGCGGCGTAGCGCCTATGGCGTCCAGCACCGCCGGGTTCCTGATTCCTTCGGAACGCAGGCGCTGCACCAGCCGGTCCCGGGTACGTTGCGAGGTCATGCCGATACCCTGCGACTTCATCATGTGACGAGGCTTTCACCCAGGCAGGTCCTGACCTGATCCAGGACATCATAGCGGGTCAGATCCACGTGGATCGGCGTGACCGATACGAAACCGTTGCGCACGGCATAAAAATCCGTACCCGGTCCGGCATCCTGCTCACTGCCGGCCGGACCCACCCAGTAGATCGGCCGGCCACGCGGGTCTGTCTCGCAGATCACCGGCTCTGACTTGTGCCGGTGCCCGAGGCGTGTCACCTGCCAGCCCTGCAATTCCTCGAACGGCAGGTCGGGCACGTTGACGTTGAGAATGGTTTCCGGCGGGACCGGTTCGCACTTCAGCCGTTCGAGCAGCGCCAGAACGACCTGCGCCGCGCTGTCGAAGTGGGCCATGCGGGTCGAAACTAGTGACACTGCAATAGCCGGCAGGCCCAGAAAGCGGCCTTCCATCGCGGCCGCCACGGTGCCGGAATAGATGACGTCGTCACCCAGATTGGCGCCCGCGTTGATACCGGATACGACCATGTCCGGCTCCTGTTCGAGCAATCCGGTGATGGCCAGGTGAACGCAATCGGTCGG
>JBHHXO010000147.1:0-8348 GCA_046757125.1 Thiogranum sp. | reverse complement strand
AGGGTCTCTGATTAGTTGCATCAGTCATCATCCCGGCGCAGGCCGGAAAGACGGATTAATCAGGTTCCTTGCCAGGGATATAAAAAGGAGTAGGAAATGCGGGGATTACTCGCGCTTGTCCTGGGGCTGTTTGCCGCGACGTTGTCGGCGAACCAGGCTGTCCATGAATACAAGCTGGATAACGGGTTGAAACTCATTGTGAAAGAGGACCACCGGGCACCGGTCATGGTGTCGCAGGTGTGGTACAAGGTCGGTTCGAGTTACGAGCACGACGGAATCACCGGTATTTCACACGTGCTGGAACACATGATGTTCAAGGGCACCAAAGCGCACCCAAACGGTGAATTTTCCAAAATTATCGCGGAAAACGGCGGGCGCGAGAATGCCTTTACCAACCAGGATTACACGGCTTATTTCCAGACCATGGAAAAAAGCCGCCTGCCGGTGAGTTTTGAGCTCGAGGCGGACCGGATGCGCAACCTGACCATCCCCGACGATGAGGTTCTGAAAGAGGTCAGGGTGGTCATGGAAGAGCGCCGCATGCGCACTGAAGACAACCCGCAGTCGCTGACCTACGAGCAGTTCAAGGCGACTGCGTACGTCAGCAGCCCCTACCGGATTCCGGTGATCGGCTGGATGGACGACCTGGAGAGCCTGCAGGTCGAGGACCTGAAAGCGTGGTACCGGATGTGGTACGCGCCTAACAATGCCACGCTGGTGGTGGCCGGTGATGTCGATCCGGACCAGGTGTATGCGCAGGCGAAGAAATATTTCGGCCCGCTGAAACCCAGCAACATCAAGCCGGTCAAGCCGCGCCACGAGATTCCCCAGCGCGGTCGCAAGGATATCAAGGTCGAGGCGCCGGCCAAATTGCCCTACCTGATCATGGGCTACAAGGCACCGGTCATATTGACCGCCGAACAGGATTGGGAACCCTACGCGCTGGACGTGCTGGCCGGCATACTGGACGGTGGCGACAGCGCGCGGCTGGCCAGCGAACTGGTGCGCGGCGAGGCCGTCGCGGCCAGCGCCGGTGCCAGCTATGACGGTTTTGACCGCCTGCAGACCCTGTTTCTGCTGTCCGGGACACCGGCCACCGGTCATAGCATCGCGGATCTGGAAAAGGCCCTGCTGGCGCAGGTCGAACGGGTGCGCGAAAAGCCCGCCAGCGGGAAAGAGCTGGAGCGGGTAAAGGCGCAGCTGCGCGCCAGTAAAGTCTATGAGCAGGATTCGATCTTCTACCAGGCCATGCAGATCGGCATTCTCGAGACCGTGGGCCTGAGCTGGAAAGATGCCGATGCCTACCTGGAACGCATTGAAGCCGTCACGGCCGGGCAGGTGCAGGCGGTGGCCCGCAAGTACCTGGTGCCGGAGCGCCTGACAGTGGCCGAGCTGGTGCCGCAGCCGATCGATCCGAAACACCCGCCACGCGCAGGGGGAAGTGGCCATGTACGCTAGGGGAACAGCCGTTATGAAACCTTATGGACGCTTGCTGCTTGGAGTACTGGCGTTGTGCCAGGTTACGCTTGCCAACGCCTTGCCGGATATCCAGAGCTGGAATACCGACAAGGGTACCAGGGTCCTGTTTGTCGAGGCCCACGAACTGCCGATGGTCGATGTGCGCATCGTTTTCGACGCCGGTGGCGCGCGCGACGGTGGCCAGCCGGGTATTGCCAGCCTGACCAATGCCTTGCTCGACCAGGGCGCGGCGGGCCTGAATGCCGATCAGATTGCACAGGGATTCGAACAACTGGGGTCAAACCTGGGTAGTGGTTCGGAGCGCGATATGGCCTGGGTATCGGTGCGCAGCCTGACCGACAGCAAGTTGCTGAAACCGTCGCTGGAGCTGTTCGGGAAGGTATTGACCAAACCGGATTTCCCGCAGGCGGATTTTCTCCGTGAGCAGAAGCGCACCCTGATCGGTCTCGAATACCAGAAACAGAAGCCCAAGTCGATCGCGAGCAAGGCTTTTTACGAGGGCGTGTACGGTGATCACCCCTATGCACACGACCCGTCCGGCACGGAGGACTCGGTCAAGGCGCTGTCGACCGATGCGCTGCGCAAGTTTTATCAGCGTTACTATGTGGCGCGCAATGCAACACTCGTTATCGTGGGTGATGTCACCAGGAAACAGGCGCAGTCGATAGCGGCCGGTCTGGCGGATGCGCTGCCCGAAGGCGAAAAGGCGCCGGCATTGCCGGAAGTCGCCGAGCTGCAGGCTGCACAGGACCGGTTCATCGAGCACCCCACCACCCAGAGCCACGTGCTGATGGGTGCGCCGGGGGTCAAGCGCGGCGATGCGGACTACTACACCCTCTACGTGGGTAACCACATCCTGGGCGGCAGTGGGCTGGTGTCCCGTATCAGCCAGGAGATTCGCGAGAAGCGCGGTCTTTCCTACAGTGCCTACAGCTACTTTCTTCCCATGAAACGCCGGGGACCCTATACGCTGGGCTTCCAGACGCGTAATGACCAGCGCGACGAGGCCCTGTCGGTGTTACGCGCGACCCTGCAGGCGTATATCGACAAGGGTCCGACCGGGAAAGAGCTGAAGTCGTCGAAGAACAACATTATCGGCGGCTTCCCGCTGCGCGTATCGAGTAACGGAAAAATTGCCGAGTACCTGGCGGTCATCGGGTTTTACAACCTGCCGCTCGATTACCTGTCGCAGTTCACCGCGAATATCGAAGCGGTCACCGTGGACAAGATCAAGGACGCCTACCAGCGGCGCGTACACCCCGACCGCATGGTAACCATCACCGTTGGCGGACCGTCGGATAACGATCCGGATTCCTGATGCCGGGCCCGTGTACGAAATTTCGTACACGGCTTTCAGAAATAGCTGACAGGTTTTTCAGAAAACAGCAGCTGCTTTCCTCCTGACGGAGCCGTTAGTCTGGCGGCTCTGCGCGCCGGCCTGCGTGCGTTGGCCGCGTTTCGACATGGATGTCAGAAATACAACAAGGAGTGTGTGATGAAAAATTGCCTGGTAAAGCGAGTGCTGCTGAGTGTCTGCAGTACAGTGTTATCCATTCATGCGGTGAATGCCGCACCGGTTATTTCCGAACTGTTCTACGATGCCAGCGGCCCCGACGCGGGGCTGGTGTTCGTGGAGCTGTTTGGAACGCCGGGCGAGAGTCTCGATGGCCTGGTGCTGGAAGGCATCAACGGTAGCGGTGGTACGGTTTATACTTCCCTCGGCCTGAGCGGCGTCATACCGGGTGACGGGATTTTTGTTATCGGGGATGACAATGGCGGCTCGACATCGGTGCCGGGCGCGGACCTGATCGCCGATATCGATTACCAGAACGGGCCGGACTCCGTGGTATTACGCAGCGGTGACGTGATACTGGATGCTGTCGGCTACGGCAGTTTTGGTGGCAGCAGTATTTTTGCCGGGGAGGGGGCGCCCGCAGAAGATCCCGCATCCGGCAGCAGTATTGCGCGTTTCAACCCCTTGCTGGATACCGGTGACAACAGTCTGGACTTCGTGGTTCTGGATGTGCCCACGCCGGGCAGCATACCGTCTGTCAGCCAGGTGCCGTTGCCGGCAAGCCTCTGGTTGTTTGTCTCCGGTCTGCTGCCACTGTTTGCACGGGCATTCAGGCGGCGTGACGTGGTGCGCCCCGTCCTTGCCTGATACAGGCCGTATCGTTTGCCGGAGGTTGACCTCGACCCACGGGCTGCGCACCATGCAGCCATGGGTTCGGGTTCAAACAAGGTGCGCATCATTGCCGGTCGGTGGCGCGGCCGCAAACTGTCCTTTCCGGACGCGCAGGGCCTGCGCCCCACGCCTGACCGGATACGCGAGACGCTGTTTAACTGGCTGCAGCCGGTGTTGCCGGGTGCGCGCTGCCTGGACCTTTTTGCCGGCAGTGGTGCGCTGGGATTCGAAGCGGCCTCGCGTGGTGCGGCACAGGTGGTCATGGTGGACAGTGCGCCGGAGGTGGTGCGTGCGCTGCGCGCGAATGCGGAACGGCTGTCGGCGTCTTCGTTGCAGATAAAGCGGCAGGACGCGGCGGCTTGTCTCGCGGGCGTGTCCGCACCGTTCGACGTGGTGTTTCTGGACCCCCCGTTCAGTAACCCGGCGGTGCTGCTGCAGTCGATTACCGGTTTGTCTGTTCCGGGCCGGCTGGCGGACGGGGCGTGGATTTATGTCGAAGCGCCTGCTGCGGATGCCGGGCCGCCGGTACCGGCCGGCTGGGCGCCGGAAAAACAGAAACAGGCCGGGCAGGTGGCCTACCGCCTGTACCGTTACACGGCGCGGGCGGGTGCTTCCTGACTATCCCCGCGAGGGTGTGCCTGCGCCTCGCCCAGGGTGAAATAGAATGTGGAACCTGTGCCGATTTCGGCCTCGGCCCAGATGCGGCCGCCATGACGCTGGATAATGCGCGCCACGGTGGCGAGGCCGATACCGGTCCCTTCGAACTCGTCATGCCCGTGCAGGCGCTGAAAGGCGCCGAATAACTTGTCGGCATAGGCCATGTCGAAGCCGACACCATTGTCCCTGACGAAGTAGACGGTTTCGCCGGCATCCGTGCGTGTCCCGAAGGTGATCTCGGTGACCGGTTCGTTACCCGTGTATTTCCAGGCGTTGTTCAACAGGTTCCCCAGTGCCACTTTCAGCAGGCGTTTGTCGGCCTGTATCGTTGTGTTGACCCGGTTGTTGAAAATCACCTCCCGGTCTTCAAGGTATGCTTCCCGCAGGGTTTGCATGATTTCCCCGGCCACCTGCCCCGGGTTGATCTGTTCGTACTTCATTTCGCTGCGCCCGATGCGTGCCAGGTCGAGCAGATCATCGATGAGTTCGGCCATGTGAATGGCATTGTGGCTGATGCGATCCAGAAAATTCTTTCCCGCCTCGTCGAGCTGGTCGTGGTAGTCCTCGAGCAGCGCGCGGCTGTAGCCATCGATGGAACGCAGGGGCGCGCGCAGGTCATGGGAAACCGAATAGCTGAAGGATTCCAGCTCGGTGTTGGCGGAGGTCAGTTCCCGGGTGCGTTCTGCGACCCGTTGTTCCAGCTCCTCCTGGTTGCGGTGCAGTTCGTGCAGCAAATGCCGGTAATCGGTGGTCAGCACGCCGAGTTCGTCGGTCGACATCGGCAGCAGGTCGGTTTCATCGATGTTCGTGCTGCCCGCGCCGTGTTCGATCATGTTGCGCAGTGGCGCCATGGATTGTCCGATGCTGTGTACGAAAATGAGACTGCCCGCGATTGCCAGCAGTTCCAGTGCCAGCCATACGAAGAAAGTCTCCGTGGTAAAGAAACCGGTGCGCGTCCAGTAGTACTGCACCAGCATGGTGTCGATCAGCAGGGGGATCAGTGCGCCGACCAGGAATACCTTGGTCTTGATGGTGACGTGCGGCCGGGTGAGCGCAATATTGCCCAGGCTCTGTCCGAACAGGTCCAGGATTTTGAAGAAAATCGGCAGTCCGACAATGATTGAAACAATCAGCGCCACCAGGTGAATGCGGAACCAGTCCACCGGTTGCGCGACGAAGTCGGTATGGAGTTCGGCGCTTATCAGCACCGAGCCGGGCGCCAGGGTCAGGTAGACCAGGAACGCGCCCCAGAAGTGCAGCGGAAAGCGTCGCATCCGCTGCAGCGCATGCGGAACGGTTTGCGGGTCCTGCCGCTCCAGCCAGTCATATAGTGGCCGCATGCAGCGCGGGAAGTACCAGATGGCGAAGGCAAGCCAGACGGTGATATACAGCGGCTCGGTCGGTGCCAGCATGATGGCCAGTACCTGCTCCGGCGTCAGGATGCGGATAAACATGATAAAGCCCAGGCCCACTACCGGTGGCAGTATCCAGGCGAGCAGGATCAGGGACAGGAAACGCCGTCTGAAATCGCGCGTTTTGAGCATAAAGGATCGATTTTCCCGATGGCGCCCGGTGCAGGCAATCAATGTGCAAGAATAGGTCAAAGTTACGGATTTATACAGCGGCCGCCCCGTGACGCAACCCTGGCTTGAGAATTTGTCCGAATATGCTTAGATTGGCGGACATATTCAGGCCAGCCGACACCTCCCCCATGCAGACAGCCGTTTACCCGGGCACTTTCGACCCCATTACCAACGGGCATACCGACCTTGTCGAGCGCGCCTCGAAACGGTTCGAGCGTGTAATCGTCGCCATCCACCACAGTGCGCCGAAGCAGCCGGCCTTCAGCTGGGAGCAGCGCATGGAGCTCGCGCAGCAGGTGCTGGCCGGGCTCGACAACGTGGTGGTGCAGGGTTTCGACGGTCTGCTGGTGGATTTTGCCCGTTCGCAGCAGGCCAGTGTAATCCTGCGCGGATTGCGCGCGGTATCGGATTTTGAGTATGAATTTCAACTGGCTAGCATGAACCGCCACCTGGCCCCCGAGATCGAGACGCTGTTCATGACGCCGGATGAGCACTATGCCTATGTGTCTTCCAGCCTGGTCAGGGAAATTTCCGCGCTGGGTGGCGATGTGACCGGCTTTGTCCATGAAAAGGTAGTGGCTGCATTGCGACAGCGATTGGGCTAATATTAAGCCCTACTTATATAGCTGATTATTTTTATTCAGGAGTCCGTAATGGCACTGATGATTACCGACGAATGCATCAACTGTGATGTGTGTGAGCCGGAATGCCCGAATGGTGCGATCAGCCAGGGCGACGAAATCTATGAAATCAATCCGGACCTGTGCACCGAGTGTGTCGGCCATTACGAAACCTCGCAGTGCGTCGATGTGTGTCCCGTGGACTGCATACCGGTGAATCCGGACTACGAGGAAACCCGCGAAGAATTGCTGGCCAAGTACAAACGTATTTCCGGCGAGACCGCTTGATGGTGCCTCCCGGAGCACGCAGCAGAAGGCCCCTGAACGGGGCCTTTCTGATTTTCGGCCTCTTGCTGCTTGCATGTGTGGCCTTTGCCGGGCCTCCTCCGGTTCCGTCGGCGCAGGCCGTGGCCAGCGCCCACCCGCTGGCGACCCGCGCCGGGCTTGATGTCATGGATGTCGGCGGTAATGCATTTGATGCGGCCGTGGCCGTCAGCGCGGTGCTTGCCGTGGTTGAGCCGTACAGCTCCGGTATCGGGGGTGGTGGTTTCTGGCTGTTGCACCGCGCCAGTGACGGCAGGCAGGTGATGCTGGACGGGCGTGAGCGCGCGCCGCTGGCGGCACACCGCGATATGTACCTGGATGAGCAGGGCGAGGTGGTCGGTGGCCTGTCCATGGACGGCGCGCTGGCGGCGGGTATTCCGGGCGAACCGGCGGCACTGGCGTATCTGGCCGAACATTACGGTCGCCTGCCACTGAAGAAAACACTGGCGCCCGCCATACGCCTGGCTGAAGCGGGCTTCGAAGTGGATGACTACTACCGGCGTATGGCGCGCTTCAGGCTCGAGGTCATGCAGCGCTACCCCTCCACCGCCACTGTCTTCCTGCACAATGGTGAGGTGCCGCCGGCCGGTATGCTGATCAAACAGCCGGATCTCGCGCTGACGCTGAAAGCGCTGGCGGAAAAAGGTCGGCAGGGGTTCTACGCCGGCACTGTGGCCAGCCGGCTGGTCGACGGCGTACGTGCCGCCGGTGGCATCTGGACGCTGCAGGACCTGCACAAGTACCGCGTGGTGGAGCGCGAACCGGTCAGTTTCAACTACCGCGGCCTGCGCGTGGTGTCGGCCTCGCCGCCTTCATCCGGCGGTATTGCGCTGGCGACCATGCTGCATATTCTGGAAGGTCGGGATCTGACCGGGCTGGCACAGGCGGAACGTGCCCACCTGGCAGTCGAAGCCATGCGTCGCGCCTACCGCGACCGGGCGCAGTACATGGGTGACCCCGACTTTGTCGATATGCCCCTGCAGCGGCTTGTCGATCCGATGTATGCTGCGGGGTTGCGTGCCTCGATCCGGGCTGACCGGGCGACTCCCAGTGCCGCGCTGCCAGGCAGTGTGCACAGCGTCGAAGGGACGGACACCACGCACTTCTCCATTCTTGACCGCGAGGGCAACCGGGTTGCCGCTACCCTGAGTGTCAACTACCCGTTTGGATCCGGTCTGGTGGTGCCGGGCACCGGTGTCCTGCTCAACGATGAAATGGACGATTTTTCAGCCAAGCCGGGCGTGCCGAATGCCTATGGCCTGGTAGGCGCCGAGGCCAATGCCATCGAGCCGGGCAAGCGCCCCCTGTCCAGCATGACGCCGACCTTTGTGGAGAGCGAGCATGGTATTGCGATACTCGGTACACCGGGCGGCAGTCGTATCATTACCATGGTGCTGCTGGGCATTCTCGACCTGGAGGCCGGGAATGCGCCGCAGTCCTGGGTGTCCCTGCCGCGCTTCCATCACCAGTACCTGCCCGATGTCATTCAGTACGAGCCTG
>JBHHXO010000146.1:0-8358 GCA_046757125.1 Thiogranum sp. | reverse complement strand
CCACCCGCTCGGGGGAATTCGTCACGCTGCGCGAGTTGCGCAACGAAGTCGGGAATGACGCGGCGCGCTTCTTCTATGTGATGCGCAAATGCGAGCAACACATGGACTTTGACCTGGACCTGGCCAAATCGCAGTCCAGTGACAACCCGGTTTACTATATACAGTATGCGCACGCCCGTATCGCCAGCGTGCTGCGGCAGATGCCGGACAAGGGTATGCAGTGGGATGCCGCAAGCGGTGCACAGAACCTGCACCGCTTGACCGAGACCCGTGAAGAGGTGCTGATGGTGAGCCTGTCACGCTACCCGGAAATCGTCGCAAGCGCCGCCGTCAATCACGAGCCGCACGCCATCGCACACTACCTGCGCGACCTGGCCAACGATTTTCATACCTACTACAACGCGCACCAGTTCCTGATCGAGGATCCGGCCCTGCGCAACGCACGACTCAACCTTATCCAGGCGACCCGGCAGGTGATTGCCAACGGGCTCCATCTGCTCGGTGTATCTGCACCGGACAGCATGTAGTTCATGGCCACCGACTACAGACGCCGCAGCAGGCGCAAGACAAAAGCTTCGGGGCCGCCACCCTGGGTATGGTCCGCGGGCGGATTGATCATCGGCCTGTTTGTCGCATTCCTGGTGTTTCTGAAAGTGAGCCACGATCAAACCTTTGGCGCGGACATGACGCTCGACATCCCTGCAGAGCGCGCAGCGCCTGTCGCGCCCAGGGCGCACAAGGAACCGGCCCCGGCACCCAAACCACGCTTTGATTTCTACAACCTGTTACCGGAAATGGAAGTGGTCGTTCCCGAGGAGGAAATCAGGGGTACGCCGACACAGGAAGGCGTCAAGCGTGTCGAGAAACCCGGCACCTACCTGCTGCAGGCCGGCTCGTTCCGCAGCCGCAAGCAGGCTGACCAGTTGCGCGCCAAACTCGCCCTGCTGGGAATGGAGACACGCATACAGACCGTCAGCGTCAACAACAAGCAGACCTGGCACCGGGTGCGGGTAGGGCCCTTCAACAACCTGCGCGACCTCAATCAGGCGCGCAGCCTGCTGAAGAAAAACGGGATCGACGCCATATTGATCCGGCTGAAAGGCTAGTACCAGGCCCTAGTCCTCGTGGTAGGTATACCCGGTCAATCCTGACTCGAGTTCCGCCAGAAAGCGGCTCGCCTCGGCAGCCGGCAGACCGGCTTCCTGAACACGCCGCCGGTAGGCCGCGCGCAACCGGTCCGGGTCGAAGTGCACGTAACCCAGCAGTTCATCCACCCGGTCGCCGTGCTCGGCCTGCCCCAGTGAGAAAGACCCGTCGGCGCAAACCTCCAGGTTCACTGCGTCCGTATCGCCAAACAGGTTATGCATGTCACCGAGAATCTCCTGGTAGGCACCCACCATAAAAAACCCCAGCAGATAGAGCTCACCGGGCTTTACGGCGTGCAATGACAGGCTGTCCGCTACGCCATCGCCCGCTACGTAGTAATCGATGCGGCCGTCCGAGTCACAGGTCAGATCCTCGATCACTGCGCGCCGGTCAGGGGCTTCATCCAGGCGCTGCAGGGGCACAATGGGGAACAGCTGGTCGATGGCCCAGACATCCGGCAGTGACTGGAATACGGACAGGTTGCAGAAAACCTTGTCTGTCAGTTTCCGGTCCAGTTCCTCGCCCAGGCTGTGCCGCTCCCGATGACGGGTGTCTAGCATGTCCGCTATACGCCCGAGGATGGCAAAATAGTACTGCTCGGCCAGCGCGCGCTGGGCAAGGCTGACATACCCCTGGCAGTACGCCTGCTGAACGTCCTCGAACGCCCGCGAAACTGTGGCAAGCGTTTCCTGCGCAGCACCCGGCGTCAGCCGCCGGTAAATCTGTTCCAGTGCACGGACACTGTCCGGCACAACATCAGGCAAGGCTTGCGGCTCATGCTCACCCGCCGACTGTTCGGTGTCGATAACGTTGGTAATCAGGATCGCGTGGTGGGCGGTCATGGCACGACCGGACTCGGTCACGATATCCGGGTGTGGCAGCCCGTTCTCGACACACATGTCATGAAGCACGCTGACTACCAGCTCTGCATAGGCTTCCAGGCTGTAGTCCATGGAACAGAAACTGCGCGATGCCGTGCCTTCATAGTCCACCCCCAGCCCGCCACCGACATCGACGACACTGAGCGGCGCACCCAGCGCGTGCAGCTCGGCATAGAACCGGGCCGCCTCGTGCAGGCCACGGCGGATATCGCGCAGGCCGGCCAGCTGCGAACCGAGGTGGAAGTGCAGCAACTGCAGACCGTCCAGCATGTCTTCCGCGCGCAGGCGCGCCACCAGCTGCAACACCTGCGCAGCGTGTAACCCGAACTTGGAGCGGGTTCCGCCGCTATTCTGCCAGTTGCCCGCACCGATCGAAGCCAGGCGCACCCGCACACCGAGCAGCGGCCTGACGTCCAGCTCGCGTGCCTGGCGGATGACCTGCTCCAGTTCCGACAGCTTTTCGATCACCAGGTAGAGCGGCTGACCGAGCTTGCGTCCGATCAGCGCCAGGCGGATGTACTCGCGATCCTTGTAACCATTGCAGATCACCAGCCCTTCGGGTTTCGACAGGCCCAGCACCGCCATCAGTTCGGACTTGCTGCCGGCCTCCAGCCCTACCCGTTCGGCACCGTGTTCGAGGATGGTGTTTACCACGCTGAACTGCTGGTTGACCTTGACGGGATATGCAGCCCGGTAGCTTCCGCCATAGGCATACCTGTCACGGGAACGGTCAAAGGCGCCAAGCAAACAATCCAGGCGCTGCCTGAGTATGTTATTGCAGCGCACCAGCACCGGCCAGTTCAGCCCGGAGCGCCGCAGCTCGCCGGCAAGCTCGAACAGATCGACCTCCACCGTTTCATCCGCTGCCGCGAGCCTGACGGTCAGATGACCCTGTCGGTTAATATCGAAATAACCGTCGCTCCAGCCGGGGAGGTTATAGCGCTCGCGGGACGAATCGATAGACCAGTTCATAAACTGTAGCCCGGCGGTGCCGGTTGTCCTGCCTGTAGAGTGAAACGACTCAGGGTAGTATATTGGAAAAACCATCAACCACCCCAATTAATCGTATGTTCCCGACTGACTCCGACTGGTTTGCCGAGTACTGCGCTGAAGGCGGCTCCGCTTTCGGACTGCAGGTAAAAGAAAAGCTGCACGATGAAACAACGCCGTTCCAACACATAGAAATTTATTCAACCACGCACTTCGGCAACCTGATGGTCATCGACGGCTTCATCATGCTCACCGCGCGCGATAACTTTCTCTACCACGAGATGATGTCCCACCCGGCACTGTTCACACACCCGCAGCCGCGGCGCGTCGTGATTATCGGCGGCGGTGACTGCGGCACACTGCGCGAGGTACTCAGGCATCCCGGGGTTGAGCACGTGCTACAGGTGGAAATCGATGAACGGGTAACCCGGCTGTCGGAACAGTACTTTCCCGAACTGTGCGAATCCAACCGGGATGCGCGCGCAGTCTTCGATTTCGGTGATGGCATCCGGCGCATGAAAGAAGCACCCGCAGCCAGCATCGATGTCATTATCGTCGACAGCACCGACCCCATCGGCCCGGCAAAAGGGCTGTTCTCGGAAGATTTCTACCGCGACTGTTACAAAGCGCTCGGTGCGGACGGTGTAATGATTCAGCAGAGCGAATCACCCTTGCTGCATTACGACAGCATCATTATGCCCATGCACCGGGCCATGCGGGCGGCGGGTTTCAGCGACAGCGTCAGCCTGCAGTTCCCGCAGCCCTGCTATCCGTCAGGCTGGTGGACCGCCACACTTGCCGGGAAAAAAGGTATCCGGAGTTTTCGCAGCGCAGACGCGCGGCAGAAAGTTTTTCCAACCCGCTACTACAACGCCGCCATTCACCAGGGCGCGCTGGCCCAACCGGAGTTTTTCCTGAGCGGACGGGAGCCGGGCTAGCCGCACCAGCGCGCGACTTTTTCCTGCGAGCGCTGCAACAGGTCCGTCCGCTCCTGATCCGACAGGTAGACCCGGTTGCCGTCATCATCCAGCCGGTACACGCGCCGGTAGGTGTTGTAGCGGCGCACGTCGTCGCGTGCGCGATTACAGCTCTTTTTGCGTTTTTCCTGCGCTGCTTTCTGCGCTGCCTTCTGTTCCCGCTTCTGCTCGCGTTCGAGGCGGTAGGCATTCAGCAGCCTGCGGGTTTTCTCCATGCGCTCCCCTGGCGCCGCCTGTGCCGCACCCGGCGTCGCGTAGGGCTTGATACCCTGCGTCTGTGCACCCTGCTTCCGGTCGGTGTAATGCACCTGGCCGTTTTCGTCCACCCAGCGATAGGTACCGGCGTGGGCGATTACGCCACCGGACAGCAGAAGCACGGCAAACAGCTTTTGGCAGCGTCTGATTCGCATGCCACAGTTATCGCTTCAAACGGTCCAACCTTAAGCGCTGCCGCTCGTCGAAAAGTCGGCGCACCGCCAGATGCACTGCAGCCATGGTCCCGAAACCCGCGCCACCGGTAATCAGAAACATAATCAGAATCTGATACTTGACCGCCTCCACCGGTTCCGCCCCGGCCAGGATCTGGCCGGTCATCATGCCGGGCAGACTGACGATCCCGGCCGCCGCCATGGCGTTGATTATCGGAATAAGGCCGCTGCGGAACACCTGCCGGCGGATATCGGACATGGCATCCTGTGCACTGTGACCCAGCATCAGGCGGGCCTCGATCACCGGGCGCTGTTCCCAGGCCGACTGGGTCAACCGGTCCAGCGCCAGCGCAATCCCGTTCATGGTATTACCCAGCAACATGCCGAGCAGGGGAATCGAATACTGCGGTTGATACCAGGGATCGTTACCGACCACCACCAGCAGCGCAAACAGCGCCACGGTAAAAGAGGATACAAACATTGAAACCGCACCGATGCCGTAGCCCCAGCGCCCCGCAAAGCGGCGATGCTGGCGCGCCATCACCTCGCGGCCGGCAATCACCAGCATCAGCAGCGATATCAGGGTCACCCACAGCAGGTTGCTGTTGGCGAACAGCGCTTTCAATACCAGGCCCACCAGCGTGAGCTGTATGGCGGTGCGCAATGCAGCAATCAGCAACTGCTGCGCAATTCCCGGGTAGCTGCGCAGCGAAGAGAGCGCCAGCGTCAGTACCAGCAGCGCGGCCAGCACAAGATCGAAGTTGCTCAGCTGGATCATGCCGCAGCCTCCAGCCGGCCGTTGCCGTCCAGAACCAGTACACGGTCCGCAATACGCGCTATCTGCGCCTGGTCATGCGTTACCCACAGGCAGGCCGCCGCGTGCTCACGGAGCCAGGACAACACAATGTGCTCGACCTTTCCGGTATTGCCCGGATCCAGGTTTGCAGTCGGCTCATCCAGCAACAGCACCGCCGGCCGATTGGCCAGTAGCCGCGCCAGCGCGAGCCGCTGGCGTTCACCGCTGGACAGGCGCTCCACGCTCCAGGTGGCGACATCCTCGCTGAATCCGAGCCGGCCGAACAGTTCCTGCCAGCCTGGCGGAAAATGGTCCCCGACCTGCGGCGCCCACCAGCGGCTTTCCGCGGGCAGGTATGCTACCCGCCTGCGCCATTCCGTCGGTGTAATCTGCTGGCGTGCGGTGTTCTCCAGGCTCACCCTGCCTTCGCTGACATCCAGGTCCGCCAGCGCGCGCAGCAGCAGCGTCTTGCCGGAACCGCTGGGGCCGGACAGGCACACCAGTTCGCCTGCCTCCAGGCTGAGTGAAATGCCGCTCAAACCGGAGCGCGACAGGTGATTTACTTCGAGCAGGGCCATAGAGACATTATGACAGACAAAAAAACGGGCGCCGAAGCGCCCGTCGTAATGACTACCTGGCTTGAAAAAGCCGGGTATCAGAGGCCGGAACCGCGAGATCCTGTAAACTCGGGGTAAGCCTCCATACCACATTCAGAGAGGTCGACACCTTCAAACTCTTCTTCCTCACTGACGCGGATTCCCATCACCATCTTGATCACCATCCAGGCAATGAAGCTGGCTGCAAAGGTCCAGATAAAGATGGTAGCCAGACCAGTCAGCTGAGCTGCCATGGTAGCCTCTTCGTTGGTCAATGCAACCGCAATGAGGCCCCACATGCCGACCGTACCATGAACCGAGATGGCGCCGACCGGATCGTCGATCTTCATCTTGTCCAGGGTCAGTATCGACAGCACGACCAGCACACCACCCACGGCGCCGACAGCGGTAGCCACCAGCGGTGTTGGCGCCAGCGGTTCAGCCGTGATCGCCACCAGACCGGCCAGTGCACCGTTGAGCGCCATGGTCAGATCCGTCTTGCCGAACATGGCGCGTGCCGTCAGCATGGCAGCAACCACGCCGCCCGCGGCAGCCATGTTGGTATTCACAAACACCATGGCAACGGCGTTGGCTTCGTCAACGTTGGTCAGCACCAGCTCGGAACCACCGTTGAACCCGAACCAGCCCAGCCACAGGATAAAGGTACCCAGTGTCGCCAGCGGCATGTTGGCACCCGGAATGGGATGAATCTCGCCGTTGGGACCGTACTTTCCTTTGCGGGCACCCAGTAACAGGACGCCGGCAAGCGCAGCCGTCGCTCCGCACAGGTGAACCACGCCGGAACCGGCAAAGTCGTTGAATCCCAGCCCGTCGAGGAATCCACCGCCCCACTTCCAGTATCCCTGCATGGGATAGATGAAGCCCGTCATCACCACGGCAAAAATCAGGAATGACCAGAGTTTCATGCGTTCCGCAACGGCGCCCGACACGATGGACATGGCCGTCGCGACGAACACAACCTGGAAGAAGAAGTCCGACATACTGGAGTAATAGCTGCCGTCGTACCATTCATCCGGATTCTGGGCCAGCACTTCAGCGGCAACATTGTCAGCGCCCAGCAGGAAGCTGACACCCGGCCAGTAGGCATTGACGGCTTCACCCGGGTACATGATGTTATAGCCCACCAGCATGTACATAATGCTGGCAACAGCGAACAGGGCGATATTCTTGGTCAGAATCTCCGCTGTGTTCTTGGAACGGACAAGTCCGGCCTCGAGCATGGCGAAACCGGCCGCCATCCACATGACGAGCGCACCGGATACGAGGAAATAAAACGTATCCAGTGCATATTTAGTTTCTAGAATTGCTTCCACTTTTCGATCCTCCGCAACGTCATCAGCTGCTTGTTGGATTGATTACAAAGCGTCGGGCCCGGACTCACCGGTGCGGATGCGAACCGCCTGCTCTAACGCGTAGACAAAGATTTTTCCGTCACCGATCTTGCCAGTATTGGCGGCTTTGGAAATCGCTTCGATCACCTGTTCGGTCAAATCGGCCTTGACAGCCACCTCGAGTTTGACCTTGGGCAGGAAATCCACCACGTATTCCGCGCCGCGGTACAACTCCGTGTGACCTTTCTGGCGTCCAAATCCCTTCACTTCAGTGACCGTGATGCCCTGTACGCCAATCTCCGATAACGCTTCGCGAACATCGTCGAGTTTGAAGGGCTTGATGATTGCAGATACAAGCTTCATCAGATGGTCTCTCCTAGGTTGTGCCCGCTCTTGCGAGCGGGCCGTCTATCCGAACTAAAATAATCAAAAACCGGCTCAGAAGCTTTTGCTCCAGCCCAGCCAGAACTTGGCACTGTCGTCAGTGGCAACAACGTTGGCGCCGTTACCGCCGCCGTCGTTCTGCTCATAATTCATGCTGAGCGAACCGAACTCGCCGACATCCTTGCTGAGCGAGGCGCCCCAGTAGTAATAATCGTCTGCCCGGGAATCAAAGTCGGCACTGGCGAAGAAAGCGCTGATGCTGAAACTTTCCGGCAGGGGCAGTTCGGCGCTGATGTCCCAGAAGTAGTCACCGCTGTCGTTTACCTCGTTGTCTGCCGGAGTGCTCTTAACCTCGCCCCAGACGTTGTAGTAGAAACTGGCGCTGATCATTTTCCAGCTGGCGCCGACGTAGATTTCGGCATAGTCGAGATCACCACCCTGGGCGTCACCACCGGCCCCCGGGTAGGCGTAGTAAATGGCACCTACGTCATAACCGATACCGGTATCACCGATGTCGTTACCAAAGCCGGTGTACAGGTCGATCTCCGTGGATTCCTTACCGCCAAAATCAACGTTGGAACCCCACACGCCGGCGTAAAAACCCGAGTCGTGGCCGTAATCAAAGCCACCCTGAACAGCCGCTCCATCGTCGGTCTGGGTGATGCCGCGGAAGTAGTAATTGGAAACTGCGCCCACGTTCGCGGTTATTTCCGCCTGGGCAACACCTGCGCCGGCAAGCAACGCTGACGCAATGATGGTCTTGGAAAATTTCATGGTAAGGACTCCTATTTCCTTTTATTAAATGACG
>JBHHXO010000145.1:0-8410 GCA_046757125.1 Thiogranum sp. | reverse complement strand
TCTCAAGCCTGCCTGCATCGAGCGCACTGGGTGGCAATTCGAGTGACAGGTAAACGGGGGAATCGTCGGGAGACTCAAGCGTCAGCACCGCGCTGAAATGCCCGGGTGACAATCTGCGCAAGGAACCGGTGAACACATTGGGAACCTGCTTCAGGCGCGCCAGCCAGGCATTGGCAAACGAAGTCTTGCCGCCCGCCGACACAATCAGGTCACAGTCCTGCTCCGGGAGCTCATCGATTGCATAAAACAGTTTCAACAAGTTATATGACAGTGGCGCCCGCACCCGGTTGAGGATCAGGCGCAGGATATTCCTGCCCAGACCGATACGCAGCCGGGTGTTCACCCGGAACTCCTGCACCGGCCGCAAACGTCGCAGCGCATCGAGCACGCCGCGCGACAGGTTGTAATGACCCGGCTGCCCGTCCGACAGCACCCAGACCCGCAGCGGCTTCGCATCCTGTTCACCAGCCACGGCGGCCCCCGCGCATGCGTAACAGAAACGCGAGCCAGGTATCCCTGCCGCTTATCTTTATGCGCCGCAACTCAAGGGGGCGCCAGTGTTCGGCATCCTCTATTCCTTCCCGCGTGGTTACTGCGCTGGTATAGCCTGCCGCTCCGACCAGGGCAAGCTGCTCCGGCCTGTACAGACCGAACGGGAAAGCAAAACTTTGCACCGTCACGCCGAAGCGATCTTCCAGCGCCCGCATGGAGTCTGCCAGTTCCCCGCGGACTGCCGCCTCGTCCAGGCGGGTGAAATTGGCGTGCGTCATGCTGTGTGAACCCAGTTCGATACAACCGGAGTCCAGCATTTCCCGCACCTGCGCATCACTCAACTTGGCTTCCCGTTTCAACTCGCCTTCATCGTGGTGCGCCTTGCGCTGCGTCGACCAGTCCCGTCCGAAACGGTCAACAACCAGGTAGAGCGTGGCTTTGCAATGGTATTTTTTCAGCAGCGGCAGGGCCTGTACCAGGTTATCGGCGTAGCCGTCGTCAAAGGTAATGGCAAAGGACTTTTCCGGCAGTCGTCCGGCCTGCGCCACCAGTTCGCTTACGGTAAAACTGTGCCAGCCCTGTTGCGACAACCATTGCAACTGCTTTTCAAAAACCGCGGGCGCCACCCGCAGACCGTTGAAACGCGCCCCGCGACGCGGGGCGGCAATCATGTGATACATCAGAATACGGGGATAACGGTAGTCTACCGCGGGTCGCCACCAGGCGTAGCGCAGGGAAAACCAGACCAGGCCCGCAAGCACCAGCAACAGGGCGGGGATCATGAATGTTGCAAGCGCTGGTATAGCGCAAGCGTCCTGTCGATCATGTCCTGCACTGTCGCAAAGGCGGCGGGGGCGGTTTCCACCGGACGCTCCAGCAGCTCCCGGCTGGTCTGTTCCAGCGCACCGATATCTCCGTGCGGCACGCGCCCCTGTGAAAACACCTTTGCCAGCGCATCGCCTACGCCGCCCTGGTCGTAGCCCACGACGGGCACACCCAGGCTGAGCGCCTCGTGCGCGGTACGCCCGAACGACTCGGGTTTCGCCGACAGTGAGTAGACGATGTTGGACACCGCCAGTATGTCGCGCAGATCCATGCGGTGACCGGTAAAACTCACCGCGCCATCCAGCCCCAGTTCATGCACCGCCTGTTGTACCTCGCGCATATAACCGGAATGCGCCGCATCCTCGCCACCGACAATCAGGCCGTATACCGGCATACCCGACTGCACCAGCCTGGCCAGCAACTGCAGAAAATCCAGGTGCCCCTTGAGCCGGGTGATACGGCCGGGCAGGGTCAGCACCTGGCGCTCCAGCAGAAACGGAAAGTCCTGATACCAGCGCGCCATCCAGGAATCGGCCGGGCGGTAGGCAAAGGGATAGACCTTGGGATCGATGCCGCGCTCTATCAGGTGGATACGCCCGCTGTCGGTTTTGGGGTAATTCTCCTGCACATAACGCCGCGCTGCTTCCGACACCACGATCACCGCTTCACCGCGGGTCATGATGCGACTGTAGCGGTTCACCGAATACAGACCGTGTACGGTGGTGACGAAACGCGGGCGCAGCGGCGCCGGCATACCGCGCCAGGCCAGCCAGGCAATCCAGGCCGGCAAGCGCGAACGCGCGTGCAGGATATCGATACCTTCATCGAGAATCAGTGCGCGCAGGCGCTTCACAAGACGTAACGTCCAGATTGATTTTTTGCCGATGGGCCACTGGATATGTTCGCTGCCCTGTCCTGTCAGTCGGCTCATCAGTTGCCCGCCCGCGGACACGACCAGCGATCGATGTCCGGCTTTCACCAGGCCCGCACCCAGTTCCAGGGTGCCACGTTCGACGCCGCCGGATTCCAGCGCGGGGAGCAGTTGCAGTACGGTTAGTGATTTGTCAGCCAATGTTCTTCAATCCAGTCGGCGCAACGCTGCGCCTCGTTCAGGGGTTGTGCCGGCCCGGCTGCCAGTTGCAGGCGCCCGGGCGCACCCACCCATCCATCCTGCACCAGCGCATCGACGCCCGCCGTGACACGGTTCGCGTGGTTGCGCTGCACTTTCAGCAACCCCACCCGCACACCGGCACTCAGCGCTTCGTAAATCATCGAAACGCTGTCTTCGGTCACCCACGCCTCGCCGGCACCGGCCAGGCTGTCGGCCAGCCGACTGTTCCCCGGCACATAGGGTGTGATCTCAAATTCAGGCCGGTCGCCAAGCCTCTGCAACAGCGACGCCGGTGTCCTGGGCGAAGTAGTAAGCAGCCAGCGTCGCAGGGGGCGTTCCCCGACCAGCCGCTCCAGCTGGGCCAGGATATCATCGTCCCGCCACCTGTAATGCCGCGTCGGGCCACCCAGCAAAATCAGCCCGGTGCCCGCATCGTGTCCGCCATCAGGCCTGACGTCATTGAGCACCCCGCGGGTTATCATTACGTTGGCAGCCGCCGGCAGGCCATCGTGCTCAGGCACCAGGCACAGGTCAAAACAGGATACCGGCAACGTTGGCTTCATCAACAACACGATGCGGCCGCCCCAGCGCCGGCGCGCAGCCAGCAGGTGCCAGTGCGTGGCATGCCCCGCACCCAGCAACAGATCCGGCACGGGCAGTCCCCTGCCTGGAGGATAGGCAGCCGTCAGCCACGACCAGAAACCGGTACTGCCCTTTCCCACCGGGATATCAAACGCGGTTACTGCAAACCGTTCCTGCAAAGCAGTAACCAGCCCCCGGCTTTGCGCATCATGACCGGCCTTACCATCAACAAAGCGCCATATAATTACAGGCAAGGCACAACTCCTCCCGGCAGGAAATAGGGGACAGACCACGTTTTCCCGGCAGGAAATAGGGGACAGACCACGTTTTCCCGCAGGGAAAACGTGGTCTGTCCCCTATTTCCTACTTCAGGACGTACTCGGCACCACAGTACGGACACTTTGCCTTGCCCGTATCCTCGATGGGCAGGTATACACGCGGGTGTGAATTCCACAGGGTCATACTGTCCATCGGGCAGTGCAGCGGCAGATCGGCGCGAGTGACCTCGTAACGGTTCTCTGCGTTGGCCTGGGTGTATTTACTGCCGCCGGCATCGGCTGCGGTGTTGGGACTTGGCACAGTGATTACCTCGTTTATCCTGTCAGCGATAGCCACTCGGCGTGTTCGGAACGCCGACCGTGGACCTGGTCAAAATACAGTGTCTGCAGTTTCTCCGTGATCGGACCGCGCGAACCGGCGCCTATGGTCCGGTTATCCACTTCCCGGATCGGCGTCACTTCGGCTGCGGTGCCGGTAAAGAAAGCTTCGTCGGCGACATATACTTCGTCACGGGTAATGCGCTTTTCACGGATCTCCAGCCCTTGCTCCTGCGCAAGCACCATAATGGTATCGCGTGTGATGCCTTCCAGCGCGGAAGTCAGGTCAGGCGTGTACAACACACCGTCACGTATAATGAATATATTCTCGCCACTGCCTTCGGCAACGTAACCTTCGTTATCCAGTAACATCGCCTCGTCATAACCGTCGGTCATGGCTTCGTTCAGCGCCAGCATGGAGTTCATGTAGTTGCCGTTCGCCTTGGCCTTGCACATGGTGATGTTGACGTGATGCCGGGTGTAGGAAGACGTGCGGATGCGAATGCCCTTCTCCAGGTTTTCCTTGCCCAGGTAGGCGCCCCATTCCCAGGCGGCGACAATGACGTGTACTTTCAGATTGTCCGCGCGTAGCCCCATGCCTTCCGAACCGTAAAAGCACATGGGGCGCAGATAGGCCGAGTCCAGCCCGTTCTCGCGCACCACGTCGAGCTGCGCCTGGTTGAGCGTGTCCTTGTCGAACGGCATGGGCATCTGCAGGATATGCGCGGAACGGAACAGGCGATCAGTGTGCTCCCTGAGGCGGAAGATGGCTGTACCCTGCTCGGCGTGATAGGCCCGCACACCCTCGAAGACACCCATGCCGTAGTGCAGGGTGTGGGTGAGCACGTGGGTGGTGGCGTCGCGCCAGGGACGCATTTCCCCGTCGTACCAGATGACGCCGTCACGATCGGCCATCGACATGCAAATTCTCCTTCATTGTAGATTCTGTCCGGAAAACCCTGACCGGCCCCGTCGCGAGATTGCCGCGCTACGCTCGCAATGACGGGTTGATCAGGAGCTCATTAATCAATCCTGTTGTTCAACTTTCCATCAGCCGCTTCCAGATATCCGCGACCTTCTTGCGCTGCATGGGCAACACATCATCGCCTACCACGGTAGACGCCTCCGCCAGGGTCAGCCGGTGGCTGACGGTACGGTACTGCCGGTAGGCCTCGATAAGCGTCTGGGCATAGGCTGACTTGAGCAAACCCGCCGTTGCCAGCGCTTTCAGCAGATGGATGGTATCCGTGTGGCGCAGCAATTCCGGATGGTCTTTACACCAGCGCAGAACGAGATATTGGACCATAAATTCGATATCAACGATACCTCCCCGACCCTGCTTGAGGTGGAATCCGCCGCCACGCACCTTCCCCAGCTCGCTGCGCATGCGTTCGCGCATGTCACGCACTTCCGCGCGCAGGTTCTCCAGCCGGGCATCGGCGCTCAGCACCTGCGCGCGGATTTTGTCGAACGCCTTGCCCAGCGCCCGGTCACCGGCCACCGGCCGCGCGCGCACCAGCGCCTGGTGTTCCCACACCCAGGCGTCCTCGCGCTGATAGTCGGCGAAGGCTTCCAGGCTGCTCACCAGCATGCCCGAGTTGCCGGACGGCCTGAGGCGCATATCCACCTCGTACAGGGTTCCGGCCGCGGTGAAGGTTTCCAGCATATGGATGATGCGCTGACCAAGGCGCGTCAGGAACACCGCGTTGTCTACCGCCTTGCGTGCCGAGGTTTTTTGCGCGCTCCCCGCACTGTTATGCAAAAAGACCAGGTCCAGATCGGAACCGTAACCGAGCTCCATGCCACCCAGCTTGCCGTAAGCGATTACGGCGAAGGCCACCGGACGCAATTTACCCCTGTGTTTGCAGCGCGGCTCACCGTAACGCCTGACCATCTCCGCCCAGGCGATGGTCAGGACTTTTTGCAGCACAACCTCGGCGATGGTGGTCAGCTCATCGCTCACCAGGGTGACCGGCGCCGCGCCGGCGATATCGGCCGCCGCGACACGCAGCACCATGGCGTGCCGGAACTGGCGCAGGCGGTCCATCTGCTGTTCCAGATCGCTGTCCTCCACCGCGCCCAGGTACTGCTCTTCCAGCTCTGCCTCCAGCTCGGCACGAACCAGCGGGGCATACAGGGTGCGCGGGTCCAGCAACTGGTCGAGCAGCATCGGGAAGCGGGCAATCTGATCGGCTATCCAGGCGCTGGCCGCACACAACTTGACCAGCTGTGACAATACCAGCGGGTTTTCCTGTAACAGGGCAATATAGGTAGTACGCCCCGCGATATGCTCGAGCACGCCGGTCAACCGGCCCATGACCCGGGCGGCATCGGACTGGCGCCCCACCGCCGCCAGCACCATGGGCAGCAGGGCATCAAAACGAGTGCGCCCCTGCGGCCCCAGGTAGCGTGATGCCGTACCCGAGCGCAGCTGTTCTATCCAGCGCAACGCCTCCGCCGCATCTGCAAAGCCGGCAGCCTCCAGCGCCTTGCGCGCATCCTCGTCGGGCAGGTGTCCCAGCCACAGCCCGGTCAGCGCGTCGGGGGTCTCGGCCTGCTGTACCTGCGGCGACGCGAACACCTGCTGGAAATGGGTCTCCACCTGGCGGCGGTGTTTGTTCAGGACGGCGCGGAAGGCTTTCCAGTCGGCGCATTGCATGGCCTCGGCAAGGCAGGCGCGTTCCAGTTCGGACGTCGGCAGGTTATGCTCCTGCCGGTCATGCATGGCCTGCAGGCGGTTTTCCGCACGACGCAGAAAACGGTAGGCGTCGATCAGTTCGACGACACTGTGCGCGGGCAGGAGCTGCAGATCGGCCAGACTGTTCAGGACGTCGATCACACCGCGCCGGCGCAGCCGCGCCTCGCGTCCGCCGCGCACCAGCTGGAACGCCTGGGCAATGAATTCGATTTCGCGTATGCCGCCCGGACCCAGCTTGAGGTGGTCTTCCTGTCCCTTGCGCTCGACCTCGTTGTGGATCTGGCGCTTCAGGTCGCGCAGGGCGTCAAAGGTATGAAAATCCAGATAGCGGCGGTACACGAACGGGCGCAACAGTTCCATCAGGGCCGTCCTGGACTGCTCGTCACCGGTCACCGGCCGCGCCTTGATCATGGCGTAGCGTTCCCACTCCCGCCCCTGCGACTGGTAATAGTCTTCCAGCGCCTCGAAACTGCACACCAGCGCCCCGGCGTCACCGTAGGGTCGCAGCCGCATGTCCACCCTGAACACGAAACCATCGTGATCCTGATTGGACAATGCCTGGATCAGCGCCTGACCCAGGCGGGTAAAGTACTGCTCCGGACTCAGCGCACCGCGCTTGCGGGCGGCAACGGCATCCGGGTAGGCAAAAATCAGGTCGATGTCCGAGGAAAAGTTCAGCTCATGGGCGCCCAGCTTGCCCATGGCGATCACGATCAGCGGGGCCGGTCGCCGGCCCGGACCGATGGGGGCCGGTGTCTCCCTGGCCTGCCAGGCGGTCAACTTCTCCAGCGCCCCCTGAATACAGGCGTCCGCCAGGTCGGACAGATCATGCAGTGTTTCTTCCAGCTGCGCCCAGCCCGCCAGATCACGCCAGGCGATACGCAGCATTTCCCGTTGCCGCAACTCGCGCAGCGCCTGGTGCAGCGCGGCTTCGTTGCGGCAACGGGAGAGCCGGTCGTGTACCCGCTGTGACAGAACACCCGGCCAGGAATCGGCCAGCAGATCGCCACTGTCCAGCAGGTCCCGCAGCAGCTGCGGCGCACGCCGGCAAAGCCCGGCGACAAAATCGCTGAGCGCGAATACGCGGCTGGCGCAGGCCTGGAAGCAGGGATCCCGGGGCACCTGCTGCGCTGCGGCGAGCGCCGCCTGCCGGTAGTCCTGCCAGCGGGTTTCGGCCGGTCCCTGCAGGATCCCGGGCAGCCGGAGACAAACCCCTGTATCGGTGGATTTTTTTCTTTTCCCTGCCACGCTGCAAGGTTAACCCGAAACATCCTGGTGCGCAGCTGTAATTGCATCCACTGCAACAACTTCCGGCACGCATCGCCAGGCGTGGCTGTAATACATTGAATCCGGTGCAAAATGATAAAAATTATCCCGCAGGATCGGGCTTGCCCGCTCCTGCGATATAATCAACCGGGAATAAACCTGCCTTTGTACCGTCTTTAAGTGGAGACTGATATAGGTATGAATGTGATCACGACGCTGTGCAAGCACCAGCAGTTCAAGCGCACCCTGGCCGAATACCGGGGCAACCTGTATCGCATCGCCTATTCCTGGTGCCACAACCCGGCGCTGGCGGATGACCTGGTACAGGAGACGCTGGCCAAGGCGCTGAAAAACAGCAGCCAGCTGCGCGATCCCAAAACCGTCAAGGCCTGGCTGTACCGCATACTGAGCAATTGCTGGCGCGACCACTTCCGACGCAGCAAGGACACGGTCGACGTCGATGACGTCGTCCTGATCGAGACCAACACGCCGGACAGCAACCACGATCGCCAGCAGATCGTCGACAGGGTCAGAAACGCGATTGCCTGCCTGCCGATGGGACAGCGCCAGGTCATTACCCTGGTTGATCTGGAAGGCTGCACCTACATCGAAGTGGCACAGATTATCGATGTGCCGATCGGCACGGTGATGAGCAGGTTATCACGCGCCAGGAAGGCACTGAAGGAGCGCCTGCTGGAATCCGAAGTTCAGGATTGCACCAATGTTCACCGCTTAAGGACAGCACAATGAGCGACAGGAAACAGTTTTCGGACGAACGCCTCAACGCCTTTATTGACGGCGAGCTGGACGCTGCGGAAAAAAGCGAGGTTTTCGAGGCAC
>JBHHXO010000144.1:0-8457 GCA_046757125.1 Thiogranum sp. | reverse complement strand
CATTCCCGTATGAACCGTCTGCTGGTGTTTCTTTCCCTGTTCCTGGTGGCTGCGCTGTCCAGAGCGGGCGATATGCAGCAACTCCTGCAATTAATCGATTACGTGGGCGTCGACTATGGCGAAGCGGTTACTGACGGGGAGGTGACCAACCCCGCAGAGTACACCGAGATGCAGGACTTTTCGGTCGGGATACAACAGCACCTGGTCGATCTGCCGGACAGCACGCAGAAAGCCACTTTGCTGGAACAGGGTGAGCGGCTTGTCGAACTGGTGCGGAACAGGGCGGCAGCGACAGAAGTGAATTCGCTGACAACTGCCATGCGACTGGCAATGATCGACAGCTACAAGGTCACTGTCGTGCCGCGCAGGCAGCCCGATCCGGTGCGTGCGGCAGCGTTATACGCGGAGCAGTGCGCCGGTTGTCACGGAGTAACGGGTGACGGCCGTGGACCACAGGCGGCAGGGCTGGACCCGCCACCGATCAATTTCCGCGATGCCGCGCGTTATTCGCAGCGCACCCTGTACGGCCTGTATAACACCATTACGCAGGGTGTCCCTAACACATCCATGCCGTCCTACCACGAACTGTCGGCTGAGGACCGCTGGTCGCTGGCATTCTATGTCGGGCGCTTCGCGGTAAGCGAGCCGGCGCTGATCGCTGCGCCGACACAGGCCAGTTCCGGGCGGCAGAAGGCGCTTATGGATATAGCGACGTTGACGGTGACGACACCCGCCGAAGCGGTCGAGGCCTATGGCCCTGAAGGCGGCGTGTTGATGGCGCAGTTGCGGCGCAACCCGGCAGCCCTGTTTTCGAAGCAATCGCCCCTGCAATTCTCCCGGCATCACCTGGATGATGTCGCCGCTGCGTATGCGGCGCAGCGACGGAGTGATGCCTACCGGCTGGCTGTCGAGGCCTACCTGGAGGGCTTTGAACTGGTGGAACAGGGGCTGAATGCCGTCGATTCCGGGCTGCGCACTGAAATCGAGCAGGCCATGACGGGCCTGCGTGTCGATATACGTAACGGGGTTCCGGTGGCGGAACTCGAGGCAACTGTCATCCGTATCAAAGGCTTGCTGGATGTGGCTTCGGAACGGCTTTCGGGGCGCAGTCTTTCCGGTGGGGCGGCATTCGCCAGCGCATTTTTTATCCTGGTGCGCGAAGGGCTGGAAGCTTTGCTGGTGGTTGCCGCACTGGGCGCATTCCTGGTCAAGACCGAGCATCGCAATGCCATGCGTTACCTGCACTACGGTTGGGTGGGTGCGCTGGTTGCCGGTTTCCTCACCTGGCTGGCCTCGGTCTCGCTGATCGGGATCAGTGGCGCCAGTCGCGAAATTACCGAAGGGGTCGCGGCCTTGCTGGCGACCGCGGTGCTCTTCTATGTGGGTTTCTGGTTACACGACAAAACCAGTGCGGCGCAATGGAAGTCATTTATCGAGCATAATGTACGCAGGGCGCTGGGTGCGGGCACCCTGTGGGGCCTGGCCGGGCTGTCCTTTATCGCGGTGTTCCGCGAAGTGTTCGAGACCATCCTGTTCTACCAGGCCTTGTGGGTGCAGACCGATGAAGCCGGCAAGAGTATGGCGCTGAGTGGTTTTGGCGCCGGTGTGGCCGTACTGGCCGTGCTGGCCTGGATCATTATGCGTTACAGCGCACGCCTGCCGTTGCGGCAGTTTTTCAGCGTCACCGGTATCCTCATGTTCGTGCTGGCATTGATCTTCGCCGGCAAGGGCGTGGCGGCATTGCAGGAGGCCGGTTATATTCCGGTCAACCCGGTCAGTTTCCCGCGCATCGATTTGCTGGGGATATACCCGAACATGCAGGGCCTGAGTCTGCAACTCGGGTTGTTGCTGCTGGCGTTGTTTCTCTGGTACGGTTTGCCGGGCAAGCGCCGTACAGCATAGAGTAATAGGGGACAGACCACGTTTTTCTCCAAGGGAGAAAAACGTGGTCTGTCCCCTATTACTCTATGGAGAAAAACGTGGTCTGTCCCCTATTACAGGTAATACACTAATGATAAAAATTGCTGACCTGATGCAAAGTAGTGGTGTAGGTTTTGGTACCAGCGGTGCGCGCGGTACCGTGGAAGCCATGACCAACAGCGTCTGTTACGCCTATACCCTGGCGTTTGTCCAGGCGATGCAGGCAGAAGGTGTCATTGAGCCCGGGTCCGGGATTGTGCTGGCCGGGGATTTGAGGCCCAGCACACCGCGGATTCTTGCCGCGGTTGCGCGGGCTGTTGAAGGCGCCGGTTACCGGTTGACCTATGCCGGTACGATCCCTTCGCCCGCGGTCGCATTCTATGCCATGCAGCAGGGTGCGGCTTCTGTCATGGTGACCGGCAGCCATATTCCCGATGACCGTAACGGCATCAAGTTCAACCGCCCGGACGGGGAGATCCTCAAGGAAGACGAGGTGCGTATCCGCGAACAGCGCGTTGAACTGCCTGAGCCCTTCCCGGAGATATCTGAACAGGATCTCCCGGACGTGAATCCCGCTGCGACTGAAATGTACCTGGATCGCTACACAAGCTTCCTGCCCGGGAATTGCCTGGAAGGCGCCTACATCGGTGTCTATGAGCACTCGGGCGTGGCGCGAGACCTGTTGGGTGCCTTGCTGGAACGGCTCGGCGCCACGGTAACGCGGCTGGCGCGCTCGGATACGTTTATCCCGGTCGATACCGAGGCCATTCGGGAAGAGGATGTCAGGCTCGGGCAGCAGTGGTCCGCCGAGTACGGGTTTGATGCTGTCGTGTCGACGGACGGTGATGCCGACCGGCCGCTGCTTGCCGACGAACGGGGTGAATGGCTGCGCGGTGATATTGTCGGCGTATTGTGTGCCCGCTTCATGGGTATCGACACGCTGGTGACGCCGGTCAGCAGCAATACCGTGGTTGAAGCCTGCGGCTGGTTTGAGCGGGTGTATCGCACCCGTATCGGTTCGCCCTACGTGATCGAACAGATGAACCAGGCGTTATCGGGCAGGCAGGGGGCGGTAGCAGGCTATGAAGCAAACGGCGGCTTTCTGCTCGCATCCGACGTAACCCTGGACGGGCGCACCATGAAAGCGCTGCCGACACGTGACGCGGTGTTGCCCATCCTGGCCATCCTGGTGAGCGCCAAACAGCAGGGTTGCTCTGTCAGTGAGCTGATTGATGCATTGCCCAAACGTTTTACCGCCAGTGGCCGGTTGAAGAATTTCCCGACCGAGCTGTCCGCAGCCCGCATCAGCGCCCTGTCGGATTCAGTGCCCGGTATCGAGCAGGCGTTCGGTGGGTTATGTGGTGACGTTGCAGGTGTCGACACTACTGACGGCCTGCGCATTACTTTCGAAAACAATGAGATCATCCACCTGCGGCCGTCGGGAAATGCGCCCGAGCTGCGTTGCTATAATGAGGCGGCGAGCCGGGAACGGGTGCAGGTGCTCAACCAGGCCTGTCTGGAGCGGATGGCGGCGTGGCGTTCGTGAACAGCTTTGCCTTGCGGAATACTGCCGGGCTGCTCCGGGTATTGCGCCTGCGAATCGAGGCTTGCGGTTCAGGTCTGCGGCTATGGGTGGGTCAATAAAGCAAACAACAATACGCCCTGTGCCGTTATATGAAAATCCGAATGCGGTTTTTTAATGGCAAAGAATCTTTGGCTAAAGCCAAAAGCATGACCGTCGCCCACCGGTAATAATGGCTGGAAGGCGCTCCAGCCACCGTCAGGCTGCTGGGCATCCACCAGGTTTCTGATCCAGATGGGCTTTACCAGGTTGGCGGCACCGGACTCAACCAGCATAAGTACTCGTTGCATATAAGAATCGCCCACACGTGGATCCAGTACTAGTTGTTTGTGTATGCGCCGTTGCAGTTGCCGGACGGTATCATCCAGTTTTGCGGTGTCGCCGCATTTGATGCGTTGTAGGAGTCGCATGCCCATCATCTGGTGTGTTACGCAACCCGGGCGTAGCGGATGGCTATCACAAAAAGCCGGTTCATTCTGGGCGGTGATTTCGGCTATCTGCCCCAGTTCTCTGTCGCAGGTGACTGCATACAGGAAGTGCCAATTGTAATAGGGGAAGGAGGAAATATCCTTAAAGCGGATCGGAACCCACGCGCCGGGATAAAACAGGGGGCGCCAGAGATTGTTGGAGTGGTTTTTCAGGTAGCGCTGTTCATAGTCCGCGAACAGGCGTTGCAGTCGCTGGTCGCCCGTAATGTCGGCGGCCTGTTGGAGCATATACCAGAGCATGGGATTGTTATTAGACAGCACGGCATCCCGGTTCTGTTCCACCCACTGGATGGAATTTTCCAGCGATGTCTCAAGTTCCGCCTGTCCGGGAGTAGTAACCGATACGCTGTTTTTCCAGATCAGGTAGCCGTACAGCAGTACAGTCAATACTGCGAAAAAAGCGACCCCCACCCAAATTTTGCGCATGGTTCTGTCCCGTTCTTGTTATGTGGATCTATCCAGTCCTTTACCCGGGGGGGGCTCCATCATAAACTCCCCCACGGTCACGGCGTGTTGATAAATTTAGCGTAAAATAATCCGACGGTCTACCGCTATAGTGGCATATTCGTATCACGACTGTGCCTGCTTTATCGGGATAACGGTGTAAAAAGAAGGGTAAAAAATGGAGCATTTCGTACCGCCACACGGGGGCGAGCTGGTTGACCTGCTGGTTGATGACAGCTCAGCCGAAGCACTCAAAACTGAATCACAGAGCTTTCCGTCACTGACATTGAGCCAGCGGCAGGTTTGTGACCTCGAACTGCTCATGAACGGTGCCTTCTCCCCGCTGACCGGCTTCATGGGGCAGGAAGCCTATGAGTCGGTTGTCGACAGTATGCGACTGCCTGATGGCAGCGTGTGGCCTGTTCCAATTGTGCTGGATATTCCGAAGAATTTCGCCGAAAAAATAGAAAAAGGCTCTAAAATCGCTCTTCGTGATGCCGAAGGTTTTATGCCCGCAGTGCTGACAGTTGAAGATATCTGGCAACCGGACAAGGGCCGGGAAGCCGAAAAAGTCTATAACACCACCTCAGAGCAACATCCTGGCGTGCGCTATCTGAACGAATGTGTGCACCCGGTCTACATCAGTGGTCAGCTCCAGGGCATCCAGCTGCCGGTACATTATGACTTCGAGAGCCTCTGGGATACGCCGGAAGAAATGCGCGCCCTGTTCAGAAAAATGGGCTGGCGCCGGGTCGTGTCGTTCCAGACCAGCAAGCCCATGCATCGCCTGCAACGCGAGATTACCTTGCAGGCCGCAAAGGATATCCAGGGCCACATCCTGCTGCACCCCACGGTTGGTATGACCAAGCCGGGTGATCTTCAATACTATGCGCGTGTTCATTGCTACCAGGCTATTCGCCAGCATTTCCCGCACAATCTGGCCATGCTGTCCCTGCTGCCGCTGGCTATGCGCATGGCCGGTCCGCGTGAAGCACTGTGGCATGCAATTGTCAGCCAGAACTACGGCTGCTCCCATATGATCATAGGTCCCAAGCACGCCTACCCCCCCGTAGGAGCGGGCTTGCCCGCGAACGGCGCGTTCGAAGAGAACATCTCGCCCCCCAGCTTTTACCCGGAATACGCCGCCCAGGAGCTGTTAAAAGAATACGCAGATGACCTGAAAATAGAAATCATTCCCGTAGAAGCCATGCGCTACACACCCGCAAAGGGCAAGTTCCTGCCCGTCTCCAGAATCGAAGAGCATGGTCTGGAAAGTGTTGAATACACTGATTTACAGATGAAAAAAGACCTGGCGATGGGCGAAGATATTCCGGGGTGGTTCAGCTACCCGGAGGTGGTGCGTGACCTGCGCAATGCCTATCCGCCCAGAAGCAGGCAGGGGTTCACCCTGTTCTTCACCGGGCTTTCCGGCTCGGGGAAATCAACGCTGGCCAAGATTATCTATTCCAAGCTGGTTGAGGGCGGTGGGCGCCCTGTGACGCTGCTCGATGGTGATATCGTGCGCCAGCATCTGTCGAGTGAGCTGGGTTTCTCGAAAGCGCATCGCAATCTGAATATCAATCGGATTGGTTTCGTGGCCAGCGAAATCACCAAGAATGCCGGCGTTGCGATTTGTGCGCCTATTGCTCCCTATACAACCATGCGTCGTTCCGTGCGCGAAATGATCGAACCGCACGGTGCCTTTATCGAGATCCATGTGGCAACGCCGCTGGAGACCTGCGAGGCACGTGATCGCAAGGGGCTGTATGCTAAAGCGCGCAAAGGGGAAATACCCGAATTCACCGGCATCAGCGATCCCTACGAAATTCCGGAGCATCCTGAGTTGCGAGTCGATACAACAGGTTTGAGTCCCATGGAGGCGGCGCAGGAAATCTACCTCTACCTGTTACGCGAAGGGTATCTGGATACAGATGATGCCGGCGCGGAATAGTGCTGCCAGGCCCCTGGCGGGCCTCTGAAGCCCCGGAACTGCCGGGTTTTCCCCTCAGAAACTGGAGTTTTCGGCCTTGTTTGTGGATAATTACTGTATCTGACGCATTCACTGAATTATAACGATAACAGCGTAAGGTGGAGTTCCGGCTTATGAATGATACCAATGGCCCGAAGAAGGCTGTTTGCGTGGAAATTGGTTTTTCCCGGCGTTCTTTTATACAGGCCGCGGGGGCAGCTGCCGGGTTGTTGTTGACCGGGTGCGGCGGTGGTTCGGGCGGTGGTGGTCAGGCGGATACCAGTACTGCGGTAGTTACTACGTCGCCTTCCGAAGAAACCACGACCCCCCCTGCGCTGACCCTCCAGCCCCTGGATCAGACGGTCAACCCCGGGGATAGCGCCCGCTTCGAAGCCGGCGCCAGCGGAACTCCGGCGGTCACATATCAGTGGCAGAAAAATGGTGCCAATATTCCCGGGGCGACGGCGGCGTCATATACAACCCCCCCGCTTGCCCTGCAGGATAGTGGGTCCGTCTATGCTGTGCTTGTCTCGAATAGTGCCGGAACGGCTCAGAGTGATGCAGCAACCGTTATAGTGTCAGCTGCGGGGATCACTGCAGATTCAACGACTGTAACCGTTGATGCGCTAGCCGTGATTAACCAATAAATACCCAGCTGGCACCGCGCAGCTGGTACAGGCCTCGATCCGGTCCGACAACGCCGGCATCATACTGAGCAATCATTCCGTCTACAGCGTTTGCAACAGGGCTGCTCTGGATCGGAAGAATCAACCCGGGCAGACATTCCACCCCGCTTGTACCGGTGGCTCCCAGTGTCAGTTGTGAACTTTGACTGGTGCTGGCTGGTTCGATAGTCGGGTTGTCGGTGTTGAAAAGAACCTTCAAGCCAGTAGCGCTATCGCCATCGTCAAAAGCAATATTGTTCTGGTTGGGGTGGGAGATAATCCTTGTGCTGCCATCGTCTATCCACAAGGCGCGGGGCACAAGCACGTCATTGTCGTCGATAGAAAGTGGTTTCAGATTGTCGCAGCCGAGGAAGAGTCGTCTGCTTACCTGTCCGGAGGACAGGTAACCGGTTCCGCCGCCGAATACAAATACCGCCATGAAAACATTGTTTCCCGAGCCCTCCGTATTTCCTCCGGCGCCTTCCTCAAAAACGGCCAGCTCCAGTTGTTCGAGATCCACGGTGTGGAAAACGATCCGCTTGGCATTTCTTAAGTGCACACCAATAGTGCCGCTTCCGTTGCCCGTGCCTATTATGTCTATCTGGCTTAACAGAATGTTGTTTATTACGTTACTTGTCCCATCAGGACCATTGAATTTCATGCCGGTCGTGTTAGTGGTCGCCAGCATGATGTCAATTTTGGCTATGCGTGAGTCACCATGGTTGAATGGCTTCAGAGAGGGGATGGTGTTCTGAAAGAGAATCCCGTTGCCGGTAAATGCATCAGTGCCATTAAAGGACGTACCTATTTTTATATTATCCAGGGTGCAAACACTGGCGGCGTCAACGACGATGCCCCATGATGACGGGCTTACACCGGATAACGCCATGTCTCTTAAGGTGGCGTTATGTGCACTTATTCTGACTCCGTGACCTGACACGCTTTCCGGCATGTTCAGTCTAAGAGACTCTATCTGGCTGAGCTGCCTCGGGATGGCGATGCCATCCTGCGTGTGAGTTACATTTATTGTTGTGGCATCGATGCCGACGCCTCTCAGGGTAACATTTTCAGGTACTGTAAGTGTTGTGGTTCGACAGGAGAACCAGCCCGGGCCGATTTGTACAGTGCCGCCACCCGCTGCGCCCGCTATTGCTAGTGCGTAGGCAATTGTTCCTTCCGTGTCAGGGTCATCATGCTGAAGCGTGTCGTCGGTTACATAGTGGATTGCGAAAAGCTCATCGAAATTTGCATTCGTTTTGACAAAGGCATCGCGCAGGGTGTCCCCGTCCCCCTGGTTGCCTGGTTCTGACCCTACATTGATAACTTTTTTATTCATTTAGAGTTTGTCCGACACATTGATCTGCTTGCTTGCTGATAGTATGCTTTAGT
>JBHHXO010000143.1:0-8487 GCA_046757125.1 Thiogranum sp. | reverse complement strand
AAAATGCGCCACTGTCGGCGACCCAGACCAGCACCAGCAGGTACAGCACCCAGTACGGCCCATGCTCCGGAAGGCTGTGCAACACCACCAGTGACAGCCAGGTGCTTACCATCAGGCCGCAGCCCAGCAGGGCCTTGGCCAGGGCATGCGCACCGGTCTCGCCGCTACCCAGTGCCGGCCGGGTTATCCAGAACAGCACGAACAACCACCAGGCCAATGCCAGCCACAATACCGTATCCACAAAAATTTCCGCCCGGGCCGAGCGCCAGCTGAGTCCGATCAGGGCCAGCACGAACACCAGGTACGCAATACGGGTGACGCTGCCGCGCAGCGGGACCAGGGGGCCCCATTCCCAGGCAGCCAGCAGCATGGCTGCGGCAACCAGTAATGCAAACCAGGACCCATCCAGTTTCAATACCGCCAGCACTACCAGCGGAACCATAATCAGCGCGCTGATCAGCCGCTGTCTAAGCACGCCTGGACTGCTCCACCTGGTCACCGGTTTTACCAAAGCGCCGTTGCCGGCTGGCAAAGGAAAGCAGGGCCTCGTCGAACGCCGCGGCGTCGAACTCCGGCCACAGCAGATCGGTAAAATACAGCTCGGTATAGGCCAGCTGCCACAACAGGTAGTTGCTGATGCGCTGCTCGCCACCGGTACGGATAAACAGGTCCGGCTCGGGCAGACCGGCGTTGCAGAGTTCGCCGGCGAGCATTTCACTGTCGATGTCGTCGACGCTCAGCTCACCGGCAACGGCCCTTGCCGCCATGCGCCTGGTGGCCTCGACCAGGTCCCAGCGACCTCCGTAGTTGGCGGCGATCACCAGTGTCAGCCCGCTGTTATCCGCCGTCTGCCGCTCCGCGGCGCCCATCATTTTCTGCAGCTTGGGGTCAAAAGCACTGCGGTCACCGATAAACTGGATACGCACGTTGTTGCGATCGAGGCGATTGACTTCCTTTTTGAGCGTACGCACGAACAGGTCCATCAGCAAGCCGACCTCGATCCTCGGACGGCGCCAGTTTTCGCTGGAGAAGGCAAACAGGGTGAGCGCTTCGATACCGCGCTGCCGGCAGGCTTCGACAACCCGGCGCACGGTCTTGACCCCCGCGCGGTGTCCCATGTAGCGCGGCAGGTTTCTGGACTTGGCCCAGCGGCCGTTGCCATCCATGATGATGGCAACGTGGCGGGGCAACGACTGTTGTCCGGCTTGTGCCTCGGCCTGGAGCTGTTCCTGTGCCATGATCGGAAAGTCAGCCCCTATATTTCCATTAACTCCGATTCTTTTTCGGCCAGCAGCTTTTCCACCTCTTCGACAAAGTGGTCGGTAAGCTTCTGGATATCGTCCTGGGCATGCCGCTCGTCGTCCTCGGAAATTTCCTTTTCCTTCAGCAGGTCCTTGAAATCGCTGTTGGCGTCACGCCGGATATTGCGAATAGCGACACGGGTCGCTTCGGCCTCTGCGCGCACGATGCGCACCATGTCCTTGCGGCGCTCTTCGGTGAGCGGCGGCATGGGAATGCGTATCGAGGTGCCGGCCGTGTTCGGGTTCAGGCCCAGGTCGGATTTCATAATGGCTTTTTCTATGACCTGCACCATTGATTTTTCCCACGGGGATACCATCAGCGTGCGCGAGTCTTCAACGGTGATATTGGCCGCCTGCGCCAGCGGCACCTCCGAGCCGTAGTAATCGACCTTGATGTGATCGAGCAGACTGGCGTGTGCGCGCCCGGTGCGTATCTTGCTCAGTGACTGCTTCATGGCCTCGATGCTCTTCCCCATGCGGGTACGGGCATCGTCCTTGATTTCTTCTATCATCTCTGTCACTCCACCAGCGTACCGACGTCCTGCCCCGATGCCACCCTGACCAGGTTGCCTGTCTTGTTCAGGTCAAAGACCCGCAGCGGCATACCCTGGTCGCGGCACAACACCAGCGCGGTGGCGTCCATAACGGCCAGTTTTTTGTTTATGGCTTCATCGTAACCGAGACGCTCGTAGCGTTTGGCGTCGGGGTTAGCAACCGGATCATCGGTGTAGATACCGTCGACCTTGGTGGCCTTCAGCATGATGTCCACACCCATCTCGATGGCACGCAGGCTGGCCGCCGAGTCGGTGGTAAAGAAAGGGTTGCCGGTCCCGGCCGCAAAGATAACCACACGGCCTTTCTCCAGGTGCCTGACTGCGCGACGGCGAATGTAGTCTTCACACACCTGGTTGATCTGCAGTGCCGACATGACACGGCACTGGCTGCCCAGTTTCTCCAGCGCATCCTGCATGGCCAGCGAGTTGATCACGGTCGCCAGCATCCCCATGTGGTCCCCGGTAACGCGATCCATACCGCCCTGCGCAAGCCCGGCGCCGCGAAAGATATTCCCGCCGCCGATAACCAGACCGATCTCGACCCCCGCTTCCAGCAACTCGTGGATTTCACCGGCGATACGCCTGATGACCACGGGGTCAATGCCGTAGTCGCCCTCTCCCATCAGCGCTTCACCGCTCAGTTTCAGGAGAATACGGCGGTAGACCAGTTGGCTGTTTTGCATAATTCCGTCTTAGTCAGTTACAAAATGGGGCCTGCGTTTGCAGACCCCACAAATCATACCGGGAAGCCGACCTCGCGTCCCGGCCCGGCGGAGAAAAAATCAGCCGCCCTGAACCTGCGCCATTACCTCTTCGGCAAAGTTCTCGCTCTTCTTCTCGATCCCTTCTCCAAGTTCCAGGCGATCAAAAGCGAGCACCCGGGCGCCGGCGGCCTTCAGCAGCTTGCCGACCGTCTGGTCAGGATCCTTGACGAAGGGCTGACCTTGCAGGGTGATTTCGCCGAGGAACTTGCGAATCCGGCCGCTGACCATCTTTTCGATAATGTCAGCCGGTTTGCCGCTGGCTTCCGCCTGCGCGGAAAAAATCGCCTTTTCCTGCTCCAGCATCTCCGCCGACACGCCGGATTCATCGACACACACGGGCTTGCTCGCCGCAATATGCATGGCTACGTCCCTGGCCAGCGCACTGTCGCCACCCTCTACCTCGACCAGCACGCCGATACGGTTGCCGTGCAGGTAGCTGGACAGGGCGCCGCCGCTCGCCTGACGGCGGATAAAACGCCGCACGTTGATGTTTTCGCCGATACCGGCGATCAGGCCGCGACGGGCTTCTTCCACGGTTTCACCACCGTCCTGCAGCGGCAGGGCCATCAGGGCGTCCACGTCGGCAGGCGTATCGTTGAGGATGCGCTGCGCAACCGCCCGGGCGAAATCCTGGAACTCCGCCTTGCTGGCCACGAAATCGGTTTCGGAATTGACTTCGAGCATAACGGCGCTCTTGCCGTCACCGCTGATTTCGACCAGGATCATGCCCTCGGCAGCGACCCGGCCGGCCTTCTTGTCGGCCTTGGCCAGGCCTGACTTGCGCAGGGCCTCTGCGGCCGCATCCATATCCGAGTCGGCCTCGACCAGGGCCTTCTTGCATTCCATCATGCCGCAGCCGGTACGCTGACGCAGTTCTTTGACCTGCGCTGCTGTAATTGCCATGCCTGTTACCTCTTGAAACGTTCAGTATTTAAGTAAAGATACAAACCGCATGACGCCTAGGCGCCAGCGTCGCCGGACACTTCGACAAACTCGTCATCCTTGCTGCCGCCGACCTGCGCCATGGTGCTGCGCCCTTCCTCCACGGCGTCTGCCGCGCCCTGGATATAGATCTGGATGGCGCGGATCGAGTCATCGTTACCGGGGATCACATAATCGATACCGTCGGGGGAGTTATTGGAATCGACGACACCGATAACAGGAATACCAAGCTTTTTGGCTTCGGCGATGGCGATCTTCTCGTGACCGACATCCACTATGAACATGGCATCAGGCAGGCGGTTCATATTCTTGATGCCACCCAGGCTGCGATCCAGCTTGTTTTTCTCGCGGGTCAGCATCAGCGCTTCCTTCTTGCCGATCTTTTCGAAAGTGCCATCCTCTTCCATCGCTTCCAGGTCTTTCAGGCGCTTGATGGACTGACGCACGGTCTTGAAATTGGTAAACATGCCACCCAGCCAGCGGTGGTTGACGTAGGGCATCTTGCAGCGCTCGGCTTCGCTGCGAATGGTATCGCGCGCGGAACGCTTGGTGCCGACAAACAGCACCGTACCCTTGTTCGCAACCAGCTTGCCGATGAAATTCATGGCGTCGTTGTACAGCGGCAGGGTTTTTTCCAGATTGATTATGTGGATTTTGCTGCGTTCACCGAAAATGTAGGGAGCCATTTTCGGATTCCAGAACCGCGCCTGGTGACCGAAGTGCACGCCAGCTTCCAGCATCTGGCGCATGTCTATGCTTGACATAAGTATTACCTCATTTGTACGGGTTGGGCCTCCATACGCCCCATGCAGTAACCCGAACCGAATCAGGCACCCAACCACATGTGTCGGCGTATGTGTGGATTAAGTATTTGGAACCGCAGTTCCGTTATGTACGGCAGACTGTCACAAACACAAGCGAAACAATCTGTTAACAAGCCGCGCTTTATACCATACACTACCGCCGACAGCAATCTCCGGACCCCGGCGGCGGGTCCCGAACGGGATAAAAACAGGTGCCGTAAAGCGCGCCACGACGGGAAATTCATGAGCATTTCAATCAAAACAGAAGAAGAAATCGAAAAAATGCGCATCGCCGGCCGACTGGCCGCCGCGGTGCTGGACATGATCGAACCCCACGTGCGGGCGGGTGTCAGCACCAGTGAAATCGACCGTATCTGCCACGATTACATGGTCAACGAGCAGCAGGTCGTACCCGCCCCGCTCAATTACCGCGGCTTCCCCAAATCCATCTGCACCTCGGTGAACCACCAGGTCTGTCACGGCATCCCCGGTGAGCGCAAGCTCAGAAACGGTGACATGCTGAATATCGATATCACTGTCATCAAGGACGGTTTCCACGGAGATACCAGCAAGACCTTCTTCATCGGCGAAGTACCGCTTATCGCCAGGCGGCTCGCCACGATCAGCTACGAGTGCATGTGCACCGGGATCCGCATGGTAAAACCCGGCGCGCGGCTGGGCGATATCGGCCACGCGATCCAGCAGCACGCCGAGTCGCACCACTACTCGGTGGTGCGTGAATACTGTGGCCACGGTATCGGCCGCGAGTTTCACGAAGAACCGCAGGTGCTGCACTACGGCCGTCCGGGTACCGGCGTACGCCTGGAAAAAGGCATGACCTTTACCATCGAACCCATGATCAACGCCGGCAAACGCCACACCAAGGTCCTCAAGGACGGCTGGACGGTTGTCACCAAGGACCACAGCCTGTCGGCGCAGTGGGAGCACACCGTCCTGGTAACCGCCGACGGCCATGAAGTCCTTACGCTGCGGGCCGGCGAATCGATCTGATGGCGACCGGCGCAGACCCGCTGCACCCGGACCGGACGAACCGGCGCACTGATCCCGCCCGCTGGTTCGACATGGCGGAACTGGAACGGGCGCTGCAGGGCGACATCCCCTCCCTGTCCATGTGCCGGGATTTTCTGCACAACGCCAACGAGCTGCTGACCGGGCAGTTCGATTCCGGTACCGACATCGAAGACCTGGTGCGCGGCCGCAGCTGGCTGGTGGACCAGATACTGATACGTTGCTGGAAAAAGCTGCTCGGTGATTTCAACGGCGCACTGGTCGCCGTCGGCGGCTACGGGCGCAATGAACTGCTGCCCGGGTCCGACGTGGATATCATGCTGCTGCTGGCAGAGACGGAAACCCCGGCGACCGGAGAAAAGCTGGAAACCTTTCTGCTGCTGCTGTGGGATATCGGCCTGGAAGTCGGGCACAGCGTACGCACCCTGGAGGAATGCCGGGAACAGGCGGAGGCAGACATTACCGTCGCCACCAACCTGATGGAGGCACGCCTGCTGAGCGGTCCCGAGACGCTGTTCCGGAACATGCAGACCAGCGTCGGCCCGGACCGGGTATGGCCCAGCCAGGATTTTTTCGCCGCCAAGCTGGCCGAACAGCAGAAGCGCTATGAGCGCTTTGACGACGCCCTGTACAACCTCGAACCCAACGTCAAGGAAGGCCCCGGCGGCCTGCGCGATGCACAGATGATCGGCTGGGTCATGAAGCGTCATTTCGGCTTCAGCAGCCTGGAAGACCTGGTCAGGGAGGGCTCGCTCACCGAAGGTGAATATCGCGCCCTGATCGGCGGGCAGCGTTTCCTCTGGAAAGTGCGCTTCGGCCTGCACACCCTTACCGGCCGGCGTGAAGAGCGTCTGCTATTCGACCACCAGCGCACCCTCGCCCGGCGCTTTGGCTACCGGGACAGGGAACACAAGCTGGCGGTAGAGTGGTTTATGCGTGACTACTACCGCGCCATCCAGGAACTGAGTCGTCTCAACGAGATGCTGCTGCAACTGTTCCGGGAAGTCATCCTGTACGCGGACGATCCCGCTGAGCCGGTTGCCATCAACCGGCGTTTCCAGGCCCGCAAGGGTTTCCTGGAAGTTACCGGCGATCACGTATTCAGGCGCTACCCGTTCGCATTGCTGGAACTGTTCCTGCTGATGCAGCAAAACCCGCAGTTGATCGGCGTGCGGGCGGCGACCATCCGCCTGGTACGCGATCACCGTTACCTGATCGACGAAGGTTTCCGCAACGACCTGCGCTCGCGCAGCCTGTTCATGGAGATATTCCGCCAGCCGACCGGCCTGACCCACGAACTGAGGCGCATGAACCGCTACGGCATACTGGCAGCCTACTACCCGGCGTTTGAGCTCATCGTCGGGCAGATGCAGCACGACCTGTTTCACGCCTATACGGTGGACGAACACACCCTGTTCGTGGTGCGCAACCTGCGCCGCTTCAGCGTCAGGGAGTTCGCGCACGAGTTCCCGCTGTGCAGCAGGATATCCGACACCATCCCCAAGCCCGAACTGCTGTACCTGGCCGGGTTCTTCCACGATATCGCCAAGGGGCGCGGCGGCAACCACGCCGAACTGGGAGCCGTCGAAGCGCAGGCCTTTCTGGAGCGGCACAACCTGAGCAGCTACGACCAGCGCCTGGTGGCCTGGCTGGTGGAGAACCACCTGCTGATGTCCCACATCGCACAGCGCAGGGACATATCGGACCCGGACGTCATCAACGACTTTGCCCACCAGGTGGCCGACCGCACACGCCTGGACTACCTGTTCCTGCTGACCGTGGCCGACGTGCGCGCCACCAACCCGACGCTCTGGAACAACTGGAAGGGCTCGCTGTTCCGCGAACTGTACAACGTCACCCGGCGCGCCCTGCGCCGCGGTCTGGAAAATCCGCTGCACCGCGATGAACTGATCAGCGACATCAAGAACGCAGCGCTTGCGGAACTCAACAGGAAAGGCATCACTACTGAACAGTTACAGGCGCTATGGGGCGATTTCCCCGAAGATTATTTCCTGCGCCACAACATGGACGAAGTAATCTGGCATGCACAGGTCATTCTCGAACCCGGCGACTGCGACGGTGTGCGCGTCGACCTGATCGAGCGCTCGGAACGCGGTGGCAGCGCATTGTTCGTCTACACCCCGATTACCGACCGGCTGTTCAGCCGTACCACTGCCCTGCTCGACCAGCTGGGCCTGACTATCACCGATGCGCGCATCATTACCTCGCGGCGCGACTATGCACTGGATACCTACCTGCTGCTGAATTCCGAAGGCGAACCGATCAACGATCCTTACCAGGCACAGGAACTGGTAGCACTGATGCGGGAACTGCTGTCCGGCAGCGGCACAACGGGTTCCGTATCGCGGCCGGCCCCGCGCCGTACCCGCCATTTCAGGGTGGCGACGCGGGTGCACTTCTATCCCGACGACACCAGCCACCGCACCCTGGTTGAAATCTATACCACCGACTACCCGGGCCTGCTGTCAAATATCGGCAAGGTGTTCTACCGGTGCGGCGTCAAGCTGCAGAATGCCAAGATCGCGACCTTCGGTTCCCAGGCCGAAGACGTTTTCTATGTCACCAGCGACAGTGATGAACCACTCAGCGAGGAGGCACAGGGCAGGCTGCGGGAAGCACTGATCGAGGCGCTCGACCACGACGTGTAGAAAAATCCGCTGCGGCCGGATCAGTCCGGGGCGGCTTCTGCGTGTTCAATCAGTTCGATTCCGTTGCCATCGGGGTCACGACAGAAAAGCGCGCGACGTCCCGAGCGGCTGCGGGTAAAACCGACAGCGTTTTCCTCCAGGCGCTGCTCCAGCGCGTCCAGACCCGTTACCAGCAGCGCCGTATGCCGGTCACGCCCGGCGTGTGCGGGACGACCCGTGACGGGGTCGCAATTCGGCAGTTGCAGCAGGTGTATCTGCTGTTCACCGACCTTGAGCCAGGCGCCGGCAAACGGCATGTCCGGCCGCGAATCGTCCCGCGGCAGGCCCAGCACATCGACATAAAAATGCAATGCCGTTGCCAGGTCGGCCACCACCACACTGGCGTGATGCAAACCCGGGAACTCCGTCATGCCTTGTTTCCCCCG
>JBHHXO010000142.1:0-8505 GCA_046757125.1 Thiogranum sp. | reverse complement strand
GACATTAGTCCGAGTCCCAAACACCTCCGCGGGGGCTGTCGATTTGGGATTGGGGATTTACGATCGGAAATCAGAGCCGGACCGTGTCGGCCCGGTGCAATCGGCTTGGCGATTGAAGATCATGCGCCGCAGGCGTGTCAGCCGCCGCCCCTCGAAAGCGTGCTGGAACTGGACGACGAACTGGAGTTTGAACCGGTTGCGGGCGTACGCGGCTGAATGACGGCCCCAAGACCCTCCAACAGGGCGCCGGCGAGGCGGTCGTCAACCTGAACAACCGCTACCTCGGCATGGTGCGCCAGTGGCAGCAGTTCTTCTACGATGGTCGCTATGCGATGTCCTACATGGACTCGCTGCCTGATTTCGTCAAACTGGCGGAGAGTTACGGGCACGTGGGCATGCAGATCACCAGGCCCGAGGACGTGGAGCCTGCGCTGAAGGAAGCCTTCAAGATGAAAGATCGGCTGGTGTTTATGAATTTCCTGACCGACAAGAGCGAGAACGTCTATCCGATGATTCCCGCGGGTGCGGGCCAGAACGAAATGATCCTGGTGTAGCCATGCGGCATATCATTTCAATCCTGATGGAAAATGAAGCCGGTGCCCTGTCGCGGGTGGCGGGGCTGTTTTCGGCGCGCGGCTATAATATCGAGTCGCTTACGGTCGCCCCGACCGAAGACGGGTCGCTGTCGCGCATGACGCTGGTCACTACCGGCACCGATGATGTCGTCGAGCAGATTACCAAGCAGCTCAACAAGCTGATCGATGTCATCAAGCTCATGGATATGCACGAGGGCCCGCATATCGAACGCGAGATGATGCTGATCAAGGTGCGCGCGGCAGGCCCGGCGCGCGAAGAGGTGAAGCGCCTGGCGGATATATTCCGCGGCCGTATCATCGATGTGAGCGATACCACGTATACCATTGAAGTAACGGGTACCAGTGACAAGCTGGACGCGTTTGTTGGAGCGATTACCCAGACCGACATCATCGAGGTGGTGCGCTCCGGGGTAACCGGAATTGCGCGGGGCGAACGCGCCTTGCACCTGTAGCACGAATTCGAATATCAGTTAAGGTACTTAGTTATGACGATGAATATCTATTATGACAAGGATGCGGATCTTTCCATTATCAAGGGAGCGAAGGTCAGCATTATCGGTTACGGATCGCAGGGGCACGCGCACGCCAACAACCTGAAAGATTCGGGTGTGGATGTCACCGTGGGCCTGCGCGCCGGTTCCATTTCCGAAGCCAAGGCGAAGAACGCCGGCCTGGCCGTCAAATCAATCGAGGATGCGGTCAAGGATGCCGACGTGGTCATGATCCTGGCGCCCGATGAGCATCAGGCCAGTCTGTACCGCGACAAGATTGAGCCCAATATAAAGAAAGGTGCGGCGCTGGCCTTTGCGCACGGGTTCAATATTCATTACGAGCAGATCATGCCGCGTGCCGACCTGGACGTCATCATGATTGCGCCCAAGGGTCCCGGTCACCTGGTGCGTTCCACCTATACCCAGGGTGCCGGCGTACCTTCGCTGGTTGCCGTATTCCAGGATGCCAGTGGCAAGGCCAGGGATATTGCACTGTCCTACGCTTCCGCCAACGGCGGTGGCCGTGCCGGTATTATCGAAACCAGCTTCCGCGAAGAAACCGAGACCGATCTGTTCGGCGAACAGGCCGTACTCTGCGGTGGTGCGACCGCGCTGGTGCAGGCCGGTTTCGAGACACTGACGGAAGCCGGTTACGCACCCGAGATGGCCTACTTTGAATGCCTGCACGAACTGAAACTGATCGTGGACCTCATGTACGAAGGCGGCATTGCCAATATGCGCTACTCGATTTCCAACACCGCTGAATACGGTGACCTGACCCGCGGTCCGCGCGTTGTGACCGATGAAACCAAGGCCGAGATGAAGCGTATCCTGACAGAGATCCAGAACGGCGAGTTTGCGCGCGAGTTTATCCTGGAGAATCAGGCCGGTGCCGCTACACTGAAAGCCAAGCGACGCCTGGGGCGTGAGCATCCCATCGAGAAAGTGGGTGAGCAATTGCGCGGCATGATGTCCTGGATCAGCGATAACAAGATCGTCGACAAGAAGGTTAACTGACAGACCGGGCCGCACTGGCGGCCCCGTTTCTATTATGGCTGCTGGCCGTTATCCCTATTTTTCCCGTACCGGCTGGTTGCCGTTCCTGGTGTGTGCCGGCGTGGGAATGCTGATAGCGCGTTCCCTTGGCTGGGCCTGGTCGCTGCCGTTCTGGCTGGGGTGTGTGCTGCTGGTTTACCTGTATCGCGACCCTGAGCGCGAAATCCCGTCCCGGCCGCTGGCCGTTGTGAGTCCCGCCGACGGTATTGTGACGACCGTGTCGGAAGTGCACGACCCCTACCTGGATCGCCCGTCAATCCTTCTCGTTGTAAAAATGGGGCACGTGGATGTCTACAGCACGCGTAGCCCGGTCGAAGGCAAGATCCTGGAGCCAAAGCATATCGGTGACGGTGTCAGTCAGCCACACGGTGTGTGGCTGAAGACAGATGAAGATGATGACCTGGTCGTGGTTATGCACCGTGGTCCGCTGCACAATCTGCCGCGCTGCTATGTTCGTATCGGCGAGCGCGTTGGCCAGGGGCAGCGCTGCGGTTATATCCAGATGGGTGGCCAGGTCGACGTGTATCTGCCCGCCAACAGCCGCATCGAGGTTGCTGAAGGCTCGCACGTAAAAGCGGGATCTGATGTAATAGCCACACTGGTTCACAAGTAGGAACCAAGATGGACGAAGACAAAACACCGGCGCCGCGTCGCCGGGGCATCTACCTGCTCCCCAACCTGTTTACCACGGCGGGTCTGTTTGCGGGTTTTTACGCCATTGTTTCCGCTATGAGCGGCAAGTTCGAAGCCGCTGCCATTGCCATATTCGTGGCCATGATCATGGATGGCATCGACGGGCGGGTTGCGCGGCTGACCAATACCAGCAGTGAATTCGGTGTTCAGTACGACAGCCTGTCCGACATGGTGTGTTTCGGTCTTGCGCCGGCACTGGTGGTGTTTGAATGGGCGTTGCGCAGCATGCTCGAACAGGGCTGGTTGTGGTCCAAGCTGGGCTGGCTGGCCGCATTTGTCTATACCGCGGGTGCAGCGTTACGGCTGGCGCGTTTCAATACCCAGGCCGGCAGCGCCGACAAGCGTTACTTTCAGGGGCTGCCCAGCCCGTCCGCGGCGGGCGTGCTGGCCGGGCTGGTCTGGTTCAGCGAGGATAACGGGCTGGATGGCGGCGACATGTGGATGGTGGGTGCTTTCCTGGCCGCATCCCTGGGGGCGCTGATGGTGAGCAATGTCCGCTACTACAGCTTCAAGGAAGTCGATTTCAAGAACCGGGTACCGTTTGTCGCGCTGATCATGACCGTGGTGGTATTCGTGGTCATCTCCAGCCACCCGCCGAGCGTGCTGTTCCTCGGGTTCTTTATCTATGCCATTTCGGGGCCTGTTCTGACTCTGCGCCAGATCCGCCAGCGCCGCCGCCAGCGGAAAATGCAGCAGTAGACGTTGTTTTCCTTCCGGGGAGCGGCCAATAAAAATTAGCGTATATGTTAAATTATATTTAATATCGACCATAATTTGCCGTATACGACAAGTGATAAATTAGGCTATACTTGTCGCATATGACAATATCTATCACGCCAAATAATTCCACGGCAGCCAGCCTGATGGCAGAGATTCTTGAGCAGGCCAGGGCGCGCGGCTGGTCGCAGGCGGTGCTTGCCAGGCGTGCCGCGCTGCCGGATTCCAGTATCTCGCGAATCAAGCGTACCGGACGTGCGGACCTGGAAACACTGGCCAGACTGGCCTCGGCTGCAGGGCTGCGCCTGACACTGGTCCCGGACAGTGACTACACCGAGAAAGTGTCTCGCGGGGAGCTGTTCTGATGCAGGATGCCCAGCTCAGCGTGTGGACACGGGCCGGTGGTGACGCGGTGAAGATGGGTACACTGTATGTCACCGACGTCGATGCGCGGTTCTCCTATGCGCCGGAATATCCTGCGCACGGGTTACCCGGCCTCAGCCTGGTCTATTCCCCCGAGCTGTTTCGCGACAGCACCATAGTTCACCACCAGAGCGGTTCACTGCACCCGCGCTTCCGCGCCCTGATCCCGCCCGCGGACGAACAGAATTTTCAGCGCAAGCTCATGCTGGCCTTTTTGCGCGAGAAAGGTATCGAGCCGGCCAGTTCATTTGAAGCTGACCTGGCGTTGCTGGCGCACACCGGGCACGGCGGCATCGGTCACGTGGATGTGTTTCCCGACGACGAGAGCGCGGAGGCCTGGTACGCGAACACGGACAGCGGGCCCCTGGTCCCGATTGGCGAGCAGTTCGGCTTTTCGCTCAAGGATATGATCTCCTGGCTGGATGCCGACGCCCGTTTTATTCTGGAAAGCCTGGGGCCCACGCCGTCGGTGGGCGGTGCGATCCCCAAGCTGCTGGTGGCGATACCGGAAAACGGCTGGGACGGGCGTATCAGTCTTCCCAATAAAGCCCGCACCAGCCGTATCGATGTGGTGTTGAAAATCGAACGCACACAGGCCTACCCGGGGCTGGCCGCGCTCGAAGCCATGGCGCTGGACCTGCACCGCGAAGCGGGTTTTGTCGTGCCGCGTTACTGGCATGCCGAAGTGGGCGGATTGCCGGCGCTGGCGGTGGAGCGCTTTGATCGTGATGCCGGGTGCGTGCCCTTGCCGCTGGAAAGTCTCTATTCCATTCTGGCGGCAGGCGCGAAGGATATCGTGCGGCACACGGACGGCACGCTGGATCGCATCGCCAGGGTGATCGATCTGGCGGAACCGCTGCTGGTCAGCGACAGAAAAGCCGCGCGCGCGCACCTGTACGGGCGCGTGCTGCTGGCGCTGCTGAGTGGTAACGGCGACCTGCACCTGGAGAACCTGTCGCTCATGGGCGCTGCCGGCGAGGCACAGTTCTCGCCGGTGTATGATCCCACGCCGATGCGCGCCTACAGCATGCACAACATGCTGTGCGCGGTGCCCTTCGGTGGTTACGGGGAATACGCTGGCGAGGACGATCCGCTGTTACACGCCTGCTCAAATTTTGCCTCCAGCCTGAGTCTGGCGAAAAGCGACGCCGAGGATATTGCCGGTGAGTTACTGGCGTTGACGGGGGATTACCCGGAGCGCGTGGATGCACTGGACAGCCTGCCGGGCGAGAACAGGGCGCGGTTGATAGAGATTCACAGGGACATTCACCGGCGGCTGGCGATGCTGGTTTGAGTATCCAGGGGCTCCATTGCCACAACAGTAGGAGCGGGCAAGCCCGCTCCTACGTGCTTATATGCTGCTGGTTCAGTCTTCCTGCCACTCCGACCAGTCACTACGGTTTTCAGCAATATGGAACAGCGCGGCGACCACGTGCCGGTCGTATTTGCTGCCGGCTTCCTGCAGTAACTGGTTCAGTGCCTGCTCGATGTCGACCGCATCGCGGTAGGCGCGCGGGCTGACGAGAGCCACGAAGGCGTTACTCACCGCGAGGATCCTGGCGGTGAGCAGGATCTCGTCGCCACGCAGTCCGTGCGGGTAACCGCTGCCGTCCAGGTGTTCCTGTTTCTGTTCGATGGTATCGAGCACCGGCCCGTCGAAGTCGAGATCGGCCAACAGCTCGGTGCCGAAACGGACATGGCGCTGCAGCAGTGCCTGTTCGGCTTCGGTAAGCGGCTCCGTTTTGGTGAGTATCTCCCTGGGAACAAAGATCTTGCCCAGGTTGGCGAGGCTGGCCGCCAGGTCGAGCGTGCGGCTGTCTTCCGCGCCGAGTTTCAGTTCGTTGCCGATGGCGTTGGCGACTTCGACCATGCGCGCTGAATGGTTGGCCGAATGCGGGTCGTGCAGGTCGACAACGTGCATCAGCGCGCCGACCAGTTTGCGCAGCAGCTCGGCGTGTTTCTGCTGTACGCGCTGGAATTCAGTGATGTCCTGCATGACCAGCAGGATGGCATTGTCGCGTTCGCCGACCTGTGCGACCGGTACCAGCGAGCACTGCAGGGTGCGTTCCGTATTGCCTATGGTCATGGTGCGGGTGCAATGATGAGCGGCGCCATCCTGTTGTAACTGCTCGATGGAGTCAGACAGGGGTTGTGCATTGGCCGGGCCTATCACCCCGGCCAGCGAGTTGCCCGTCAGTTCGCCCTCCCGCGTGCCGGTGATGGTGGCCAGGCGCGCGTTGGCGAACAGTACGCGCTGTTGCTTGTCCAGCAGTGCGACGTAGGCCTCTGCATTGTCGGTCACTGCGTGCAGCAGCTCCGTCTGTTTCTGCAAGGCCAGTGTCTTGCTGCGCAGCTCGGCGGCATTCTGCATGGCGCGCACGCTGCTGCCATGGCGCCAGGCGGCCACCAGGGTGGCGGCGACGAAGAACAGCAGCAGCGAGAATGCCGTGACCAGAAACTGCCGGTGCCGGTTGGATTCCTGCATGGCCTGTACTGCATCGACTTCCTGTACCAGTACCCAGGGCACGGAGCGCAATGCGCGGCTGGTGGCGAGTACCTTGCGGCCCTGGTAGTTGTGGAATTCACCGAATGCTCCCGGCTGTTTGATCGCAGCGGCGGCGGCGAGATCGCTGTTCTCCAGCGGCAGTGACTTGCGCGTCGGGGTGCCGCCGCCACGGGTCGGCGACAGGTAGACGACCTGGTTGTCCTCTTCCCGCACCAGCAGGGTATCGTCACTGTCGGTCATGGGTGCGCCGCCGGTCAGCAACGGATAGAGCGTCTGTTCGGCGCTGTGGACTCCGAATACGACACCGGCATACGCCCAGTTATCCTGCGCCCCCAGCACGACCGGGACCGGGACCGCGATTCCCAGCAGTACGCGGTCGTGTGAGTCCAGCACCAGTTTGCTGAAAGTCGGCTTGCCGCTGACCAGCGCCGTATCGATGGCTGACTGGAAGGCATTGCCTGTTTCCGGCATGCCGGTGGTTGCAACCACCAGCCGCTGTTTCGCGTCCAGCAGGGCCAGGCCGGTACCCTGGTGCTGTGGCAGGTTGGCGGGTATGCCCTGCTGTTTTTGTGCCGGGGTGAAGCCGTAGCGTGTCGCGCCGGCCAGCAACAGGTTGCGCAGGTAACTCAGCTGGGCGGGTTCAATGGCAGCCGGGTCGGTATCCTTGTCTTCCCGTTGCGTCAGTTTCCAGAGGTAGAGCTGCAGCGAGGCGTTGTTGGCCAGTTCACCCAGTGATGCTGTCTGCTCATCAAGCCAGTTTTCAAGAGCCGTGACGCGCGTCTCGGCCACCAGCCCCAGGCGGATGGACCAGTCGTCCAGGTCGCGTTGCCGCTCCTTCTGCACATAGGCGTTGATCAGGAAAGCGCCGGCCGCCAGCAGGACAGCCAGTGCCGCCAGTCCGGCGCGAATGGGTTTGCTCATGGTATCGGGTGACATGCAGCCTGACTATTCCGGTAGGTGAATCCACCAGTGCTGTTCGTTAATCGAGTATACGGGTGCATAGTGGACGATATCCCGGTGCGAAACCACTTCCTGGATCTGGTTGTCCAGGATCATGATATCGTTTTGCGCCGCTACCGCCAGTATCGCGTGCGGGACGCGCAGGTTGGTGTCCTGCAGCACCACGATACGCAGCGCGTCGACCGGGTAGCCCAGCCAGCGCAGCGAAAACAGCTTGGTGATGGCGTAATCCTCGCAGTCGCCGTTGTTGTACAAAAACTCGCGCGGCACCGCCCAGTAGTCCTCGAGCCCGTAATTGTCGATATCGAGGACATAATCCCGCGCATTCGCGTAGCGGTTTACCGCGGCCAGCTGTTGCGGGCCGGGCAGCTCACGCAGGGTGGCGAGGAATGCCAGCCAGTTGCGCAGATGGCAGCTGTTGAGCCGCTTTTCGGAGCAGTCACCCTCCGGCAGGTCAATCCGCAAATGCCTCTCAAGCACTTGAATCCACTGGTTAAATACCTGTGTGTCCGGCTGCTCGGCCTGCTGGTAGCCGAACAGCCCGGCGGGGAAGGCCAAAAGACTGGTGGGTAACAGGAAAAGGGGGCAGAGCAGGTAAAAAGTCAGGTATTTTGGTCGAGTCTTCAATTGTGTTTATTTGTCCGGTCTTTTAGTATGCAGCCAGCCGGGAAGCGCAAGCAGCGCATACAAAAATCAGAGTGGTTAAAACTAACCGGGGACGAGTAATGGTTCAAGTAAAAACAAAGGCAGGATGGTGGGTTGCCGCCCTGTTGGGGGCCGGGTTGCTGGTCGCGACAACGGCAGTTGTATCTGCTGAAGAAAATCCTGAAAGCGAGGCGCTGTTCCAGGAGGGCATGGGTGCGTTGCAGGAAGACAGGCTGAAGTCGGCAATTCGCGCCTTCAGCAGGATTCTCGACGCGGAGCCGGAACTGAACCGTGCCAAGCTGGAACTGGCGCGGGCCTCCTACCGTTCGCTGCGCTACGAAGACGCCCAGAAACTGGCCCAGGAAGTGCTCGACGATCCGCTGACCCCGCCGGAAGTGCGGGTTACCGTCCTGGCTTT
>JBHHXO010000141.1:0-8553 GCA_046757125.1 Thiogranum sp. | reverse complement strand
ATTGACTACACGATGTTACAGTTCACTAAAGCAACTTTAACGGGACAGTAGTGAGTATAGATCCTATTGTGTTGATGTGGATCTTTTATGCAACACTTTTCTGTTGCAATGACACGAAAGCGTTGCAGCAGTGTTGCAGCTTATCAGATCAGCATCCGATTCCATATATATCAACTAATAACCGTTCAAACCAAAAGTAAATAATCAAAAATACCGTTGCACGTAGACAGCTGTCCAGTGGCGGCCACGTATTTACAATACAAGGACTTACAGGTTGGTACACCAATTGCTACGTGATGCACAAAGCACCTTGATAACAAGAGGACGCTGCCTGTGCAGCGCCAATCCAGGGTGATAAACAAGAGCGTTGAGGAGAAAACCCGTGGCGACACTATGTCAGCAACCTGATGTGCAGGGCGGTAAATGCTTGCCCCCCCGCTTTGTTCATTCGCAAGGGCCGCGCAGTTATCTGGTGTCGTTCCTGTCAAGCACACTGCTTACCCTGACCCTGGGTATGCTCGGTCAAACGGCGTCGGCGCAGGGCGCTCCCCCGGCAGGCGCGAAGATCGTTACTGTCGAAGCCAGCACCAGTTCAAGCGCGGTTACGCTGGGCGGCACCGTCGTCGCGTTCAAGGAAGTGACCATGACGGCACAGATTCCGGGGCGCGTCGAGTTTATCGCGGGGACGGAAGGTGACGCCTTCAAGAAGGACGATATCCTGGTTGCCATCGATGATGATGACCTGCTGGCGAAACGCCGTTCTGCGGTAGCGCAGTACAACAATGCTTCCGCCGCCATTGCCAATGCGCGCGTGCAGTATGACCGCGAACTCTGGTCACCGCAGAGCCGCAGCATCAGTCGCTCCGGTGGCATGGGTATGCCCAACATGTTCGACCAGATGTTCACCCAGCCGTTTGCGCAGTCGATGATGCCCGGAAATTACGGCGGCGACCGCTACGTCGACCGGCAGGCGGACCTGTATGGATACGGTACGCAGCTGACCCAGGCGCAGAACCAGCAGCTGCAGGCCAAGTCCGCCATCGAGGAAATCGATGCCAAGCTGCGCGATACGCGTTCTTTCGCACCCTTCGATGGTGTCATCATCAGGAAAATGGTCGAGGAAGGTGACACCGTTCAGCCGGGACAACCGCTGATCACGTTTGCCGACCTGACCTACCTGCAGGTGGAAGTCGATGTCCCGATGCGGCTGATGTCCGGTCTGAAGAAGGGCATGCTGATCCCGGTCAAGATAGATGTAGGCAACGTACGCGTGGATGCGCGTGTTGCCCAGATATTCCCGTCCGCGGACGCGGTGCGGCATACCGTGAAGGTCAAGTTCGACCTGCCTCTGGATGTACCCGGGGGCCCGGGCATGTATGCCGAGGTCATGATTCCCGACAATTCCGAACCGAGCGGCAATGTGCCGGTTATACCGGACAGCGCTGTGTTATGGCGCGGCAGTCTGCCCGCAGTGTACGTCGCTACTGAAGATGGCAGGACCGAGCTGCGCCTGATACGCCTTGGCGAGTACGTCAGTGCTGACCAGGTGGCTGTACTGTCGGGTCTGAAAGTCGGTGAGCGGATCTATGCAGAGCCCCCGTCGAACACTTCGTCAGACTGGAACAAAAGCCCTCAATAACAACCAGGACGAACCGGTACAGCTATCATGACCGAAAAAACAGAAGTCGATCAGCACGCAGACAAGAGCCCGGAAGAAGTTGAAATGCTTGACCGGGAGGAGGTCGAGGGCAAGCACCTGGGTATCGCCGGACGCATTGCCTGTACCTTTATCGATTCCCCGATTTCTCCGTTGCTGATGGTGGCGACACTGTTCATCGGTCTGCTCGGCCTGGTGTTTACACCGCGCCAGGAAGATCCGCAGATTTCAGTGCCGATGATCGATATCTTTGTCCAGTACCCGGGGACTTCCGCAGACCAGGTGACCAGCCTGGTGACAGAGCCGCTGGAACGCATCATGTACCAGATTCCGGGGGTACGGCACGTGTACTCCGCCAGCCAGCGTGGCCAGGCCATGGTGACGGTCCGTTTCAAGGTCGGCGAACCCATGGGCGCGTCTATCGTCAAGGTCCACGACAAGATCCAGTCCAACCTGGACAAGATGCCGCCGGGCGTTTCGATGCCGCTGGTCAAGCCCAAGGGTATCGATGACGTACCTGTTGTAACTGTCACGCTGTCGTCAGGCAGCGTGGACGATGCCGCGTTGCGCACCCTGGGTATGGATGTCCTGCAACGCCTGCGTGAAGTGCCCGATACCGGGCAGGGCTTCGTGGTGGGTGGGCGCGCTGAACAGGTGCGTATCGAGGTCAACCCGGAAAGGCTGGCCGGCTACGGGCTGACGCTGGACCAGATAGCGCAGACCGTCAAGGCGGCCAACCAGCAGTTGCCGGCAGGTTCGATTGAGTCATCCAGTGCAGCGCTTTCTGTCTATACCGGTTCTTTCCTGCGCACTGCGGACGAGATATCCCGCCTGATCGTTGGTTCGCGGGGCGGCCTGCCGGTCTACCTGCGTGATGTGGCCAAGGTATTCCACGGGCCGGAAGAAGCACGGCAGATGGTGAGTTACTACACGGGCGAAGCCGCCGCTGAGGGTGAAATAGCGGCGGACGGGGAGCCTGCGGTTACGATCGCGCTGGCCAAGAAGGAAGGCACCAACGGGGTTACCGTTGCCGATGACATACTGGAGAAACTCGACCTGCTGCGCGGGCACCTGATTCCCGACAACGTGCGTGTCAGTATTACGCGTGACTACGGCAAGACGGCCAACGACAAGGTCAACGAACTGCTTACCGCACTGTTCGAGGCGGCGCTGGCCGTGTCGATCCTGTGTATGATCGGGCTGGGTTTTCGTGCGGCCTTCGTGGTTATCACCGTTATCCCGATCGTTATCCTGATTACCGTCTGGTCGGCCTGGGTGCTGGATTACACCATCGACCGGGTCAGCCTGTTCGCGCTGATATTCTCTATCGGCATACTTGTCGATGATGCCACCGTGGTGGTGGAGAATATTTTCCGCCGCTGGATGGAGGCGGGCCGTACCACCGTAGGTATCGCTATCGATGCGGTTCGCGAAGTAGGCAACCCGACCATCCTCGCAACCCTGACGATCATTTCCGCGCTGCTGCCCATGGGCTGGGTCAGTGGCCTGATGGGCCCCTACATGCGGCCGATCCCGGTACTCGGCGCTTCCGCGATGTTCTTCTCGCTGGTGGCAGCCTTTATCTTTACGCCCTGGTTTGCCGTGCGCATGCGTCCGTCCAGCCTGGCCGCTTTCAAAAAGGCCGAAGCGCGCGAGAAGCGCACACATGAAATTGTCGGCAAGATCTATGAGCCGCTGATACGCCCGCTGATTAAGAGCCGCCCGCTGGGCATCCTGTTCCTGCTCAGCATTATCGGTACAACGGCCGCGGTCTGTGCATTGTTCTATTTCCAGGTGGTAGCGGTAAAAATGCTGCCTTTTGACAACAAGCCCGAATTCAATGTCGTGGTGAACCTGCCGGAAGGTACGGCGTTGCCGGTGACGGCCAACGTGATCCAGGTGCTTGCCGAAGAGCTGCGCAAGGATATGCCGGAAGTGGTCGCCATGCAGACCTACGCCGGTACCGCGTCGCCGTTCAACTTCAACGGTCTGGTGCGCCATTACTACCTGCGCCAGAAGCCGTGGATGGGTGATATCCAGGTGATGTTGCTGGACAAGAACGATCGCGAACGCTCCAGTCACGAGCTGTCCGTCGTGGCGCGCAACATACTCACGCCTATCGCGGAACGACTGGGCGCCAAAATCCAGGTGGTCGAGATGCCGCCCGGTCCGCCGGTGCTGCAGACTGTCGTGGCCGAGATCTATGGCCCCGACGCCGTGACGCGGCGCCAGACGGCACGGGACATGGAAGCCATGTTTAACGAGGTCGAGGGCCTGGTCGACGTCGATACCTACATGGCAGACCCCTATACCTACTGGCACTTCGATGTGGACCGGGAAAAGGCAACGCGCAACGGGGTCTCGGTGGAAGACATCAACCGCAATCTCGCCATGGCGATGGGCGGCTCCCGGCTGGGTGACGTGAAACGCGCGGCGCCGCTGGAACCGACCTATATCGTCATCCAGGCGCCGCTGGCGGTGCGCTCCCAGGTGGCCCGCCTGGCCAACCTGCCGATTCCGACCTCCAGCGGGAAGACTATCCCGCTGGGTGAACTCGGTACCTTCGTGAAGCGTCAGGAAGACCCTTATATCTATCACCAGGACCTGCGCCCGGTCGAATATGTCACTGGCGAAATGACAGGTTTCCTGGGTGCGCCCATCTACGGAATGTTCGATGTGGAAGATCTGCTGGACGATTACCTGGCGCCGGACGGTGTAGAGATAAGCGGCATGCCGTGGGGTCTGCTCGGCCCGCCTGACAACGACCTGCAGTCCGGTTTTGAGTGGGGCGGTGAGTGGACCGTGACCTATGAAACCTTCCGTGACATGGGTATTGCCTTCATGGCAGCGATGCTGCTGATCTACGGTCTGATCGTAGTCGAGTTCCGCGACTATGCACTTGCCGGTCTGATCATGGCGCCAATCCCGCTTACCTTGATCGGGATCATACCGGGACACTGGATTATGGGCGCAGAATTTACTGCAACGTCCATGATTGGAATGATCGCGCTGGGCGGCATTATTGTGCGCGTTTCGATCCTGCTGGTCGAGTTCGTAAAACATGAAGTCGCTACCGGAAAGGATATTCGCGAAGCCGCGGTGGATGCAGCCAAGACCCGTTTCCGTCCGATCATGATTACCTCGTTGACCCTGATGGCGGGTGCGATGGCGATTCTGACAGACCCGATCTTCAACGGTATGGCGGTTACGCTGTTGTTCGGAACCGGCGTGGCGACACTGTTCACTCTGATCGTGATACCCATGGGGTGCATCAGTGCCGAGAAACGCTTTATCAAGCACGGTTGTGAAGCGCTTGATGAGAGGCTCAGCGAGGAAGACGCGGCGGCAAGAAACGAAACACCGGCTTGAGAAAGTACGGGTGCACTAATTGTCTTAAACACTGGATGCAGCGCGGAGGCAGCTAAGGTTATGAGGAATATAGAGACAAAATATTCAGGTCCATGTTATGCAAGGTTGTTGCTCGCGGGCACGATAGCCGGCAGCCTGCTGCTGGTTCCCGCAGCGCATGCCGAGACCGGCGGCGCAGTGCCGCCGCCCCCTCCGGGACCTTATGCGTCGGGTGCAGCGGGTATGCAGCCCCGTTTCCGCCCGGATAGCGAGCTCGATGGCGCCGCGAGCGCCTACCCGCCGGGGATGACGCAGGAATTCCAGGAAAACAGACCGCAGCGCCTGACCCGGCAGGAGTTCATGGCCCGGCAGGAAGAACGCCGCAAGCAGATGGAAGCGGAATTCAAGGCGCGAGAAGCAGAGATGCAGCAGCGGATCGACAGTATGCAGAAGCGCATGGATACCATGGTGACGGAGACTCCGGCTGTACCGGGTGCTCCTGCCGTAGCGGGTACGCCTGGCGCGGGTCAGCCGATGCCCGATCCCGAAATGGAAAAGCAGTGGGAAAAACGCAAGGCCGAACAGGAAGAACGCTGGAAACAGCACCGTGCCGAGCAGGAAAAACACCGCCGGCAGGTACAGGCCGAGCACGAGCAGCGCATGAAATCGATGTACCGGCCGGAAACACCGGCAGCACCTGAAGCGGCTGCGCCTGCAGCTGCGCAGCAGGCAGCAGCGCCTGCGGCTACGGCACCGGCACCGGCAACACCTGCACCGGTTGCTCCTGCGGTGCCCGTTTACGGTTATGGTCGACCGGTAGCGCCACCGGCTTATGGTTACGGTTATCCGCCTCCGGCCTATGGATACCGCGGGGCTCCTTACGGCACTCCGGCATGGGGTGGTCGTTATTCGCCGTACCCGGCAGCACCGTCAGGCGCGCCGGGCCAGTGAGCTGAAGAGGGGTGTATGGCAGCGGACAATGGCGAGCAAGCAACCGTTCAGCAGCCGGGGTTCTGGAAACCCCGGCACGCTGTAATCGGTGGCGCCGTATTGTTGCTGCTGATACTTGCTGTGCGTAGTTGTGGTGGAGACGCAGATGATGCAAAGGTGGCCGGGTCAGAGTCCGGGGATGAAACACCCAGGCAGGCTATCGTGGTGCAGATCCCTGCCAGTCAGTGGCCACCCCAGGCGGCGCCGGCACCGGGCGGGCAGCCGGCCTATCAGCCACCCGTCTATGTGCAGCCGCAAGCGCCATTACCGAGCGCCGATTCCGGCAACCCGTGGGCGGTGCAGCGACAACAACCGGCAGCCGATGCCGGTGGGCGTAACACCGGTCGCCAGGCACAGTCACGGGGCTGGGGGCAACCGCAGCCGCAGCGGCCCCGATATTCGCAGCCTCCCGGTACCGGCCAGTACCGGCCGCTGGATGAACAACAGTCCAGGGCAGGCAGCCGCAGCGCACCAACAGTGGCTCCGCCACCGCTGCCTGCATGGCCGGCAGCGCCCTACGATCGTCCGGCGGGCAGCAGTTTCGGGGCTAACGGCGCCAGTCCCTACGCCGGCGCCTACCCCGGCTACTACGGTGCCGCACCCTACGTGGGCCCGGGCGGGTACGGTGGCCGCTGGCCCGGTGCTTATGGCTACGGTTATCCCGGCATTGCAGGTCCCGGGGTCTGGTAGCGGGTATTTATCAGGATTATAAAAACTGTCCACCGTATACGGTGAGATCAGAGTTGCTGACGAAGAACGTTGTTCCCCTCGTTTTTCGTACTGGAGGCAGTCTGCAGGGGATCAACTGGTGGCGCGGGTGGTCCGTGCTGTTTTTGAAAAACGTTCGGAGGGTACCGAAATGGTTAAGTTAAAGAAAACTGTTCTCGCAGCAATGCTGGCTGGCGCTACCGCGTTGACCATGAGCTCGGCGCAAGCCTGGTGGGGTCCATGGAACAACAACGGCTGGGGTAATAACGGCTGGGGTAACAACAACAGCGGCTGGGGTGACGGCATGGGCGATATGCTCGGTGACGGCGACTTCAGCATGAACTTCAGCGGTCGCGGCAGCGGTCGTGGTTATGGTCGTGGTTATGGTCGTGGCTACAACGACTACTACGGTCGTAACTATGGTGGCTATGGCCCGTATGGCTACGGTCCTGGCTATGGTGGTTATGGCCCCGGTTACGGCTATGGTCCTGGTTATGGTCCCGGTCCTGGTTATGGTCCTGGTTATGGTCCCGGTCCGTACGGCGGTGGTCCCTACGGCGCGCCCTATGGTGCACCGCCACAGGCCCCGGCTGCACCGCAGGCACCTGCAAAGTAAGTTGATTTCCGGGAGCGGATCTGCATTTTGGGCAGGTCCGTAGCCCCGGGATTTCCCCAATGACCTGGGAGCAAGGCTCGTGAGAGGGGCTACAGGGATCCTTGTTGCCGGCTGTTTGTGTGTTGCCTCGGGTTCTGCGCCGGCTGAGCGCTCGAATGTCCAGTTTTCCGCGCAGGCCGTGCAATCGACACCGGAGGGCAAGGGCAGAAATGCGCAGGTTTACGTTGGAGACAACCAGGTTCGGCTGGAGTACACCAAAGACGACCTGCATATGGTTGAGATATACGACATGAAAAATCATCGTCTATTGCTCATGGTTCCGCAAATGGAAAGCTATATGCTGCGCCGCATGCCTGAAGGCAAAACGGTGAACCCGATGTTGCCGCCGCTCCAGGCCAGCCCCTGTACCTGGATGCCCGCTGCAAGGTGCCGGTCGCTGGCAAGTGAATCGCTGTACGGCAGGAAGGTCACGAAGTGGGAAATGACGAGAGAAAGGAAAGAACAGAATTTACGCAGCCTGCACTGGATGGATGACGAACGTCATATGCCGCTACGCGAAGAGTGGCCGGACGGCAGCGTCTCTGAATTGCGTCCGGCGGGACTGGAAACACTCAACGGGCGCAGTGCCGAGCGTTGGGAAATGAAAATTACACAACCGGGTGGTGAAGAGCTGACTTCCACCCAGTGGTATGACCCTGAACTGCAGATCACGGTGCGGGAAGAAAAGCCGGGAGGGAAGTACCGCGAGTTGCGCGATATTCGTGTCGGAGCGCAACCCGCACAGTTGTTCAGGATACCGGCCGGATACACGCGGCTCGATTCCGATGGTGTGGACAGCGCCCCCGCGGCAGTAACCCCAGGGCCTGAGCCGCAGTCGGAACAACGGGGCCCGCAGCGCCAGGGGGGGAATGGTTTATGAAACTCGTACAAAAAATATTAAGCCACGGGCTGTTGATAGCGTTCATTGTTGCAGCATTCTTCATCTACATGAATCGCGTAGACCTGTTTCCGCAGTGGTTTGCAAAACCTGCACCTGCGACAGTGAGCCCGTCGCAGGCGACACCGGACAGTCCCGCTGCAGCAACAGTCGAAGCGCCTGTGCCGGAAGCCGGTGAGGGTGTGCAGGATGAATATACACAGGTTCCATTGCCGGTAGAGACCGAAGCAGGTGAGCCGGAAGCGGACGTAGCAGAGGCTGTGGTTGTAGCAGAAGCAGGCACAGCAGAAGCAGGCA
>JBHHXO010000140.1:0-8563 GCA_046757125.1 Thiogranum sp. | reverse complement strand
GGCAGCCGACATTGTGGCTTTCCTGAACAGCCTGACCGGCGAGTTCCCGCAACAGTCCCTGCCGCGCTTGCCGGCTACGCCTGGCTGGACGTTGATCGGCAGCGAAGCAGCAAAATAGCCTGATTAAACGTTTCTTGTGCAGGGGCGGGCTTGGCCCGCGAACAAGGTGAATTGCGAAGCAGGAGGGTCCCCTGCGGGGTGACTCGATGCGTGTGCTGATCTGTTCGCGGGCGAGCCCGCTCCTGCAGGGGGCGGACTGGACTCATGGCGGTATTCGACGCGCTCAGTGAATCAGCTGATCGTCGAGTCCCATCGGTTCACAATGGTGCAGAACAATTCTGCAGTACGTTCGGCATCGTATTTGGCCGAGTGTGCCTGTTCCTGGTCCCACTCGATGCCGGCGGCTTTTGCGGCGCGCGCCAGCACCGTCTGGCCGTAGGCCAGCCCCCCCAGCGTGGCGGTATCGAAGCTGCTGAACGGGTGGAAAGGGTTGCGTTTTATCTTGCAGCGTTCGGCAGCGGCGTTGACGAAATTCAGGTCGAAAGACGGGTTATGGCCGACGAGAATGGCGCGCGTGCAGGCGCTGTCCTTGACCGCGCGGCGTATGGGCTGAAAAATCTGCCGCAATGCCTCTTCTTCCGGCTTGGCCATGCGAAACGGGTGGTAGGGATCGATGCCGGTAAATTCCAGCGAATTTTCATCCAGGTTGGCGCCCGGGAAAGGTTCCACATGACAGGCATGGGTTTCCATCGGGTGCAGTTGTCCCGCCGTGTCGAATTCGAGAATAACAGCGGCAATTTCCAGCAGCGCGTCGCGCTTCGGGTTAAAACCCGCTGTTTCAACGTCGACAACCACAGGAAGAAAGCCGCGGAACCTGTTGGCAATTTTTGCTGATACGGTATCGTCTGACATGGTCACAGCATACCGGAAGCCGCCCATGAACGTGAAACAATCAAACGTGTACCGCTACCTGTCCTGGCAGTTTGTAACGGTGCTGGCCCTTTGCGTCGTTGCATTCGGCGTCCGGGCCGACGACCGCTTCGACACGGGGCTGTTGTGGAAAATAGAGTCTGACGGCGTTGCACCGAGCTACCTGTTCGGCACCATGCACAGCGATGACCCGCGTGTGGTGCAACTGCCTGCGGCAGTGCAGCAGGCCTTTGACAGGGCCGGCAGTGTGACGCTGGAAGTCGAGCTGGATCCGCAGGCGCTGCTGAGCCTGGCGACAGCGTTGATGCTGGCCGATGGCAGCAAGCTGGAGTCGTTGATCGGGCCTGGACTCTACCGGCGTTCGGTACAGGCGCTGGGTGCGCAGGGGACGCCGGAGGTGCTGGTTGCCGGTATGAAACCCTGGGCGGTAGCGGTCACCCTGATGACGCCGCCCAACCAGAGTGGCGAGGTTCTCGATCAGGCTTTATACCTGCAGGCAAAGAGCAGTGGCAAGCAAGTCAGCGGGCTGGAAAGCGTTGCGGAACAACTGGCGCTGTTTGATGAATTGTCGCTCGATGTACAGATTGCGTTGCTGGAGGACACGCTGGACAACCTGCCGGATATTCCGCAGATGCTTGCAGCGTTGCAGGCGGCGTATCTTGACCGGGACCTGAAGCGGCTGGCGGAAATCAATGCAAGCGCACTGCAGGACAGCGACCCGCAGTTCGCGAAGGATTTCAACCGGAAAGTCATTATTGACCGCAATCACCGTATGGCAGAGCGTATGCAGGAGCATCTGCATGAGGGTGACCACTTTATCGCGGTAGGCGCCCTGCACCTCCCCGGCGAGGAGGGTTTGCTGGCGCTGTTGAGCGGGCGTGGCTACCGGGTTAGCCGGGTTTACTGAAAATATTTCGAAAGACCTTCCCGGAACTCACTCAACTGTCCAGCCAACCGCCTCACCTGATCGCATCGGGATCAGCCGTTCGTTACCCAATGCGTAACTGTCAGGAATCTGCCACGCGGTTTTGTTCAGGGTGATGGTGTCTTCGTTGCGGGGCAGTCCGTAGAAATCCGCGCCGTAACAACTGGCAAAACCTTCCAGTTTGTCCAGCGCGCCCGCCTGTTCGAAGGCTTCCGCATAGAGCTCAATGGCGGCGTGTGCCGTATACAGGCCGGCGCAACCGCAACGGCTTTCCTTTGCGCTACGGCTGTGTGGTGCGCTGTCGGTGCCGAGAAAGAACTTCGGGTTGCCGCCGGTAGCGGCTTCCAGCAGGGCCAGCCGGTGTTGCTCGCGTTTCAGTATCGGCAGGCAATAGTGATGCGGGCGGATGCCGCCGGTGAACAGGGCGTTGCGGTTCAGCAGCAGATGATGCGCGGTCAGGGTGCCGGCGATCCGGTCGCTGCTGTCGCGGACGAATTCGATGCCCTGGCGGGTGCTGACGTGTTCGAGCACCAGTTTAAGGGAGGGAAAGCGCACTGCCAGCGGTGCCAGTATGCGCTCGATAAACACGGCTTCCCGGTCAAACATGTCGATATCCGGATCGGTGACCTCACCGTGCACCAGCAACGGCATGCCGACCTCCTGCAGGGTCTCCAGTGTCGGGAAGACATTCCTGATGTCGGTAACCCCCGAGTCGGAATTGGTTGTCGCGCCGGCCGGGTAGTACTTCACGGCGTGAATGAAACCACTGGCCTTTGCCTTGCGTATTTCGGCGCTGCCGGTGTTGTCGGTAAGATAGAGCGTCATCAACGGTTCAAACGTGTTGCCGGGCGGTACCGCGGCGAGAATGCGTTCCCGGTAGAGCAGTGCTTCAGAAGTGCTGGTTACCGGTGGCCTGAGGTTGGGCATAATGATGGCGCGCCCGAAGCGCTGCGCGGTATGGGGCACAACGGATTGCAGTGCGGCACCGTCACGGACGTGCAGATGCCAGTCGTCCGGGCGGCGAATGGTGATTTTCACGGGATGTAAATTCCGGTCGTTTTCCGTTGATTTTTCGAGGCTTTTACAACAATTGCCAGCATATTTCACCTTGACCTGCCAGGCCAAAACACAGATCATACCGGGCTTGATTTTAGCCGGATAGCGGTACTGCGTGCGCAGACCATCAGGCAGTGCGGCAAGCGCGGTATCTGGTGCCGCAGCATGCGCAATTTTCACTGAAATATCAATTGTTTCTATTCACAGACGGGGCTGTGCCAGTCCCCTGGAACAGCAAGGAGCCTCATGAACCTCGCCGACAAAAAACGGCTGCTGCGCGAAATGTTGTTTGCCCGGCGCTTCGAAGAGCGCTGTTACGAAGCGTATGTCGAACGAAAAATTGGTGGTTTTCTGCACCTGTACTCGGGTGAAGAAGCCTGTGCCCACGGTGTGCTGGAGGCCTCGAAGAAGGGGCATGACTACGTCATAACCAGTTACCGTGACCATGTCCATGCCATCAAGTGCGGTTCGGATCCGAAAAAAGTCATGGCCGAACTGTATGCGAAGGAAACCGGTTCTTCCAAAGGGCGTGGCGGTTCCATGCATATCTTCGACGTGGAACACCGTTTCATGGGCGGTTATGCGCTGGTCGGTGGTCCGTTTCCGCTGGCGGCCGGTATGGCCAAGGCTGTCAAGATGAAGGGCGGTGACGAAATCGTCATCTGCTTCCTGGGCGACGCCGCCAACAACCAGGGCACTTTTCACGAATCGCTGAACATGGCCAGGCTGTGGGAGTTGCCGGTGCTGTATGTGTGTGAAAACAACCTGTACGGTATCGGTACCCGTATCGATCGCTCCACTGCGGTAATCGACCAGTACAAGCGCGTGTCCGGTTACAACATCCCCTCCGCGCAGGAAGACGGCCAGGACATCGAAAAGGTTTTCAAGGCGGCAAGTAAAGCCATTGATCACGTACGTTCCGGCAAGGGGCCCTACTTCCTGGAGCTCATGACCTATCGTTACCGCGGCCATTCCATGTCCGATTCCAATGCCTACCGCTCCAGGAGCGAGGAACGCATGTGGTCGAACCGCGATCCCATCATCATGTTGCGCGATCGCCTGATCGAGGCGGGCGAACTGACCGGTGAGGACTACAAGACGATGGACACCGGGGTGCTGGATGAAATCGAGGATGAAGTTATCGCGTTCGCCGAGTCTTCGCCGGAACCGCGCGTCGACGAACTGGAGAAATATACCCTGGCCGAGAACGATCCCTGGGTGTATGGAGGGGGCCGCTGATGGCTGAACTGATGTACTGGGAAGCGATCCGTCGCGCCCACGACGAAGAAATGACCAACGACCCGCTGGTCATCTGCATGGGTGAGGATATCGGCGTTGCCGGCGGCACCTACAAGGCCACCAAAGGCCTGTATGACAAGTACGGGCCGGAGCGCGTCATCGATACGCCGATCTCCGAAAACGGCTATACCGGTCTGGGTATCGGTGCATCCTTCCTTGGTGTGCGCCCTATTATCGAAATCATGTCGGTGAACTTTGCCTGGCTGGCGATGGACCAGTTGTTCAACAGTGCAGCCAAGGTGCGCTACATGTCCGGCGGCCAGCTCACGGCACCGGTGGTAGTGCGCTCCGCGGGTGGTACCGCACACCAGCTGGGTGCACAGCATTCGGCGCGCATGGAAAAGGTGTTCATGGGTATCGCCGGCCTGCGCGTGGTGACACCGAGCAATCCCCGCCAGGCCTATGGCCTGCTCAAGTCAGCGGTGCGTTGCAACGACCCGGTATACATCAACGAGCACGAACTCATGTACAACATGAAAGGCGATGTGCCGGACACGGAATACTTTCACCCGCTGGAAGGTTCCGAAGTGGCGCGCGAAGGTCGTGACGTTACGCTGTTCGGTTATAACATCTCCGTGCACTGGTGCATGCAGGCTGCCGAAACGCTGTCGAAGCAATACGGTATAGAAGCCGAAGTCGTTGACCTGTTCGCGCTGGCGCCGCTGGACCGTGCCGGGATCGTTGCTTCGGTGCGCAAGACCCATCGCGCCGTCATCGTCGAGGAAGCCGAGCCGGCAGTGGGCGTCGGCGCTGAAGTGATGGCGATCATCAACGAAGACTGCTTTTTCGAGCTGGATGCTGCGCCGGTACGCGTATCAGCAGTCAATGTTCCCATCCCCTACAACCGCACGCTGGAAAAAGCGGCCATCCCCAATGCCGGCGATGTCGTTGCCGCCGTGAGGAAAATGTTCGGGAAGTGACTTTAAATTGAGCTGCCAGGACGCAAAGGACGCCAGGAAAACCCTTTGTTACTTACTGGCCCTGCACCTAGCGCAGGAGCCATAAAACTTTGCGTCCTGGCGGTTCAAAGCATCTTTATTATAGTGGATTAATACATGGCTGAACCCTATGTAATCAAAATGCCCCAGCTGTCTGACACCATGACCGAAGGTGTGGTGGTCAGTTGGGAAAAAAATATCGGCGACCGGATCGAACGCGGCGACATCGTGGCCACGGTGGAAACCGACAAGGCCATCATGGATGTCGAGGTATTTCGTGACGGTTACCTGTCCGGACCGTTGACCCCGGTGGACAGTACCGTGCCGGTCGGTGAAGCCATTGCCCGGCTGGTCGAGAGTGCCGATGCGGTGCAGCAGGATGGTGCCGCCGCCCCTGCTCCTGTTGCCGCTGCCGGTGAGGTCGCTGTGCCCGCCACTCGGGAGGGCGGGGCGGAGCCGGTCGAAGCTGCAAAATCAGAAGCGCCGGATGGCGCGACCTTCACCATTGCCATGCCCCAGCTGTCCGACACCATGACAGAGGGTGTGCTGGTGAGCTGGGAAAAAGCGGTTGGCGACCGGGTCGGGCGCGGCGATATCGTGGCTACGGTGGAAACCGACAAGGCGATCATGGATGTCGAGGTGTTTCGCGAAGGTTATTTGTCCGGCCCGCTGGTGCCGGTAGACGCCACCGTTCCGGTGGGTGCCCCGCTGGCTTACCTGGTTGCTGAAGCCGCCCGGGTGGTAGACGAAAAAGCCGCGCCGGTTGCCGCTGCTGCGCCGCAGGCGAGCGGTACGGATGATATCCCTGCGCCGGCTGATTCCGCACCCGCTGTTATACCGACAGACGCAACGGGCGGGGTGCCGGCGGCGCGCCCGCAGGGGCGGGGCGCGACGCCCTACGCGCGCGCCATCGCCGGTGCGCGTGGTGTCGAGCTGTCGACGCTGGGTGGCACCGGTCCCGGCGGTGTAATCGTGGCCGCCGATGTACAGTCTGCACAGGCTGCCGCACCCGCCGCCGCAGGATTCCCGCAGGTGGACGTGCCGGGCGACGGCCGTGCCATGAACAAGCTGGAAAAAGCGATCAGCGATGCCATGACCTCCTCGCTGGGCATGCCGACTTTCCACGTGACGACACACATCAAGCTCGGCGCGTTGATCAAGGCTTCCAAGGCGCAGGGCTCATCGGTAACCGTAACCATTGCCAAAGCCTGCGCCATGGCCATGCAGCAGTTCCCCAACATGAACTGGTGTTACCAGCCGCAGGACAGGCTGGTGGAACGCGCTAATGTCGATATCGGCATGGCGGTGTCCGCTGATGGCGGTGGCCTGGTAGTGCCGGTGTTGCGCAACTGCGAGAGTCGCGACCTGGGTGAGCTGAACGAAGACTGGAGGGACCTGGTCGAGCGTGCCCGCAAGCGGCGTTTGAAGCCGGAGGAGTACAGCGGCTCGACCTTCCAGATTTCCAACATGGGCATGTTCGGTGTCAGTCACTTCGACGCCATCGCCACACCGGGCATTGCCGCCATTCTCGCGATTTCCGCCAACACCGAACAGGGCAGTCCCTTCACCATCACTGCGGACCACCGTGTCGTGAACGGCGCCGAAGTTGCGCTGTATCTCAAGGCGCTGAAAGAACTTGTTGAGCAGCCCGACGCCTGGATGGGGCCGAGCGGTCCCGCCATTCCGGAAGGCAACTGGGATTACGACGTTGTCGTGGTCGGTGGCGGTCCCGGTGGCGAAGACTGCGCGCGTGACCTGGTGGCGCACGGTCTCAGGGTTGCCATGATCAACGATTCACCCTTCCCCGGTGGCGAATGCCTGTGGCGCGGTTGTATCCCTTCCAAGGCCTGGCGCGCCGCGGCGGACCGAATTCGCGACCGCCTGCACGACGGTCACCTCGGTATTACGCCGGGCAAGGCAAAGCTGAACTGGGAAGCGCTGGAAGCGACGCGCCGCAAGGTGCTGGAAACCCGCGGCGACATGGCGCTGAAAACCGACAAGGGCGTGAAGATCAAGTACGTGCAGGGTTTCGGTCGCTTCGTTGACGATCATACCCTGTTCATCGACACCTCGGGCAACCAGGACGACCCGCATACCCGCGCCGTGCCGGCCGACCAGCCGCAGGGCGAGAGCATGACCTTCGGTTGTGCCGTCATCGCTACCGGTGCGCCGCCCTTTGTGCCGCCGATTCCCGGTGCCGTGGAGGGGCTGGTCGAAGGTGGCGGTGTGCTGACCTCGGATACCGTGTGGCGGCTGCAACGGCAACCGAAAAAGCTGGTGGTTATCGGGGGTGGCGCTATCGGTCTGGAAATGGCGCAGATCTTCCAGGACTTCGGCACCCGGGTCACCCTGCTGGAAGCGCAGGAGCGCATCCTTGCCGAAGTGGAGCCGGAAATTGCGAAGCACCTGACCAACGTGCTCAATGACGACCCGCGCCTGACGGTGCATACCTCGGTGAAGATTGACAGGATCAGCGGCAAGGCCGGCGCGGTCAGCGTTAAATACAAGGACAGTGACGGCAAGGCACACACCATCAAGGTCGACTACGTCATCATGGGTACCGGCAAGCGGCCGGTACTGGACGGGCTGGGCCTGGACAAGGCGGGTGTTGCCAGCGAAAAAAGCATTATCGAGGCCGATGCGCGTTGCCGCACCAGCGTGCCGCACATATTCGCCATCGGCGATGTGATCGGGGGACTGATGCTCGCGCACACCGCTGCACAGCAAGGCCGCGTAGCGGCTGCGACCATTCTCGGCGAAGACATGAAATACGACCAGGACAAGGACTGCGGCGTGATCTTTACCCGTCCCGAAGCCGCGTTTGTCGGGCTGTCGGTGGACCAGGCGAAGGCGAAGGGTATCGATGCGGTGGAAGCCAAGGTGCCGATGAGTATCGATGCCAAGGCGATGATCAACGACGAGCTGCACGGCATGATCAAGATCGTGGCGGACAAGAAGTCGCAACGCATCATTGGTGTCCATCTGCTGGCGGATCATGCGGATACATTGATCGGTGAAGCGGTGATGATGGTGTCGGGCAATATGACGCTGGAGCAGGTGGGGCATGCGATTCACCCGCATCCTACGCAGACGGAAATGTTTGGTGAGCTGGCGCGGCGGCTGGGGTCGCGGTTGCGGCGTAGTTCGAAGATGAAGGCTAAGGCCTAGTCGTTGCTGGTGGTGGAAACGGGAGCGGGTGGCTGAATTCGGGGTGATGACTTGCCCGCTAACGCGGGTGCCCTGCGCTTCTCGTAAAAAGCGGCGCGAACCCAAACTCGCGGTTTCTGCGAAACCACTCAGACAAGGGTTCGCTTCATCCGCTTTTTACTGCGATGCTCGGCTGCGTCAACACCCCGAATTCAGCCACCCGCTCCCGTCTCAGACTGCCGTGAGAGATGTTCAAACCGGGCGCTCG
>JBHHXO010000139.1:0-8570 GCA_046757125.1 Thiogranum sp. | reverse complement strand
GTGGAAAGCCGGATGCGCCTGTGGGGTTCGGCGGGGCGGGCCGCGGAAGTGCTGTCGCGTTGCCGCTCATGGCTGCCGGTGGAACATGTCATCGTCTATGACGTCGAGGGTATCGATGCAACCCGTGTCGAGGTGATGATGGCCGAAGGACGTCGGGTACTCGGTGCCATCCCCGGCGTGCGCGAGGTGGTGACCGGCAGGGCGGTGCAGGAGAACGCAAGGTATCATTACAGCTGGCTGGTGCGCTTCTGCCACCCGGCGGTCATTGATAGCTACCGGGAACACCCTGACCATGTCGCCTTTGCCGACAAGCTGTTCCGCCCGGTCGCCGGCAGGCGCATCAGTATCGACTTTCAGACTGTGGAACGGTTTTCTCGGTTCAGAACCACCACGACACTGTGGGGAGTGGAAGGCGGTGATGCCATGCCTGTCCGGTAACGTTGCCATGCCGGATCAGGGTAAGGCAGGCCGGTTTTTCCGGGCAGTGCCTTCTTCCCTGTGCCATGCCAGCCAGGCCGATGAGCCCGGAGCCAAACAGCCATAGTGTGGCCGGCACCGGGACGACAGCGACAGGCCCGGAAGTGTAATTCAGTTTCGCGTACAGGGTAGAGACTGGGCCGTCTATCGAAGAGACGATCTGGCTGGTTACGGATATATCGGTAACCGAAGGGCCCCAGGGGAGATACGATCCCGCCCCGTACATGGAAAGGGACAGCTTGTTGTCATCGGAATTCATGCTGATAGCACCGCTATAACTGGCAGGACCGGAGCCTCCCCGGTTTGCCTGGTTTGTCCCGTAGAGTTGTATTCAGCGATGTTTGAAGCGGCGTAGGCGGACGATGACGGGTCCGTAAACCAGCCGTTGCCGTCCTTGCCCGGGGCGCTTCCCGATACATGGTCGACAAAAAAACGGTCGGCAGCCCGGCTATAGCCGCTGTAGTCGCCGATGGTTATCACGCTACCGTCAACCCGGTGGGGTTCAGTTATCGCAGAATGCCGGAATCAGGCCTGCCTGCGGGAACGGCTGTGTCGTTAAAAGGGGCAGGTGTAGGAGTCAGAACGAATAAAATCAACCCCCCATGTGTACAGCAAGATTTAGCTAACCCAATGATTTTAAATGCATATATGAGATGCTGGTGATGCTGAAAGAGACTTTACATAATCAATAATATTAGTATATTAGACTTAATATCTATATTAATGTAACTGCAGCACCACTCTAATAAACAGATCCGCCATTGAGGCGGCTGACCGACGGGAATCCACCCGACAGAACACTGAGTTCGTCGGTGTGGCTGGTTTTGTACGTACCAGTTTTATTCAACATAACCCGGAGGTAACACCTGATGAGCCAAAAACTATCCCCCCGTCAAAGACGCACCGTCCTGGCCACGACTATTACACTGCTGCTCGGACTGAGCAGTAGTGCGAGTGCGATCAGTTTTACCGAAGCACTTACCGGTGGCAAACCCAAACTCGATGTCCGTCTGCGTTACGAGAATGTAGACCAGGACAACGCCACCGATGACGCTGATGCATTGACTGTCCGAACCCGGCTGGGCTACGGGACCGGGAGCTACAGGAACTTCAACGCCTACGTCGAAATGGAAAACAACTCGGCCCTGGTCGAAGACTACAACAGCGGCCCCGGCGGTAACGGCAAGACCAGGTACTCTGTTGTCGCCGATCCGGATGCGACCGAGGTCAACCAGGCGTACCTGGGATTCGACGGCCTTCCGGACACCAGCGCCAGGCTCGGTCGTCAGCGCATCATCCTGGATAACGCCCGCTTTGTCGGTAACGTCGGCTGGCGTCAGCTGGAGCAGACCTACGATGCGGTGCTGGCACAAAACAAAAGCCTTCCCGATACCACGCTGACCTATTCCTATATCGATAATGTAAAAAATATTTTCAGCAACGACGCCGATGTGAATACACACCTGGTAAATGCCGGTTATGACGGTTTGGGTTTTGCCAGGATCGTTGCCTACGGTTACTTCATCGAGTTCAACAGCAGCACCGGCATCGCCGATCAGTCAAACCAGACCCTGGGCGCTTACCTGGACGGCAGTTATGATTTCGGCGGGTTCAAGCTGCTGTATCGCGCCGAATATGCGCAGCAGTCCGATTACGACAACGGCAACAGTGACATCGATGCCGATTACAACCACTTCATACTCGGCGCCACTGTAAAGGGTGTCACTGCCAAGGTCGGCTACGAACTGCTGGGCGATGATGATGCCTTCAGTTTCGAAACCCCGCTGGCTACCAAGCATGCTTTCAACGGTTGGGCCGATATTTTCCTGAATACGCCGGCGGACGGCCTCCAGGATGTCTATGCCCTGGTTTCGGGCAAGGTGATGGGTGTTAAGCTAATGGGTGTCTATCACGACTTCCAGTCTGACAAAGGCAGTACGGATTACGGCACGGAAATCGATCTGCTGGCAGCGAAGAAATTCAGCAAGAATTACACGGCAGGTATCAAGTACGCCAGTTACGATTCTGACGACTACGCCGTCGACACCGACAAGTTCTGGCTGTGGGGGCAGATGAAATTCTGACTTCCCGATGCAGGTTTGCGGCCAGGGATGGCCGCTTGCGGATGCGTAGCCAGGCAGTCTGTTTCCCCGGCAATAATAAAGCACGACATTTTCCGATTAGCCACTGATCACTGGAATCTGCTTTCTGTCATGGCAGAAATGTCAGTTCTGTCAGTCCCCGGAACCTGCCATTCGTCAGGTTCGTAAAAATTATTCCATATATTTCAAAGACATTTATGCTGGCACCCGGCTTGCTAGGCAGTTGTCATGGCATTTTCGTTTACCCCCTGACGACAACTGGAAACAAGCGCAATGCAATGTCCATCAACCAAATCGATCTGTGCCGGCCTGGTGATATTTGTCATTGGCGCGGTTTCTCTCGGCGGCCTCAATACGTTTTTCCACTACACCAATCGCATGGAGTTCTGCATCTCCTGTCACACCATGAAAACCAATTTCGAAGAGTACAGGGAAAGCGTGCACTACAAGAATGCTGCCGGTATCCAGGCCACTTGTTCGGACTGCCATGTGCCGGATGAGTTCTTCCCCAAACTCTACGCGAAGGTTATGGCCGCAAAGGATGTCTACCACGAGATCGTCGGCACCATAGATACACACGAGAAATACGAAGCACGCCGCTGGAAGATGGCCAATATGGTGTGGGACAAGATGCGTGCTACCGATTCGCGCGAATGCCGCAAGTGTCATGACTACGACAATATGGATCTCAGTGCGCAGGATCGCATGGCGCGTAAAAAGCACACCCGCGCTCCTCTTCAGGGCAAGACCTGCATCGATTGCCACGCCGGCATTGCTCACAGAGAGCCTGATGCACCTGATGAACCGGATGTTGAAGAAGAAGCGGAGCAGGGTGCAAGCCGGGACAACGCACAGTTCCCTGCAACGTCGGGGCGGCAAGGTATTTCCGGGGGCAGGGGCGCTAATGGCTAGACCATACCTGCACGTTGCGTTGTTGCTGATGCTGGCAGTCAGTCTGTCAGCCGCTGCAGCGGATGCCGGCCGGGCCCTGATCGATGCGGCCCTGCTGGGTGACACGCAGACCATGACATACCTGCTGGACAACGGTGTGAAGCCGGATGCGAGCAACCGGTTCGGCAAAACAGCGCTCATGTTTGCCAGTGAGGAAGGCAACCGGGACGCTGCAAGACTGCTGCTGGACAGGGGGGGCGGTGTGAACGTGCGCAGCGTCGCGGGATGCACTGCGTTGACCTATGCGGCCGAGAACGGTCACCGGGAACTGGTGGAGATGCTGCTCGATACGGGCGCAAAAACCTACCCCAAGACACGCGCAGGCTGGGATGCGCTTGCCATGGCAGTGCGCCAGGGGCATCTGCAGGTAGTCGGGATGCTGATAGCCCGCGGAGCCAATGTAAACACTTCGGACAAGGACGGTGTTACAGCGCTGATGGCCGCCGCCGAGCGCAACAATATTCCCATGCTGCGCCTGCTGTTGTCCGCCGATGCCGATCTGCACGTCCGCAACCGGGACGGCGCTTCCGCCATGATGCTGGCGACCCTGAAAGGGCTGGATGACAGTGTCAGGCTGCTTCTGGATGCCGGCGCCAACGTCGATGCCGTGGACAATGACGGCGCCACAGCACTGTTCTACGCCGCGGAAGCCGGCCATGCCGGCACACTCAGGCTGTTACTGGACAAGGGCGCGGATATCAACCAGCGCAACAGCGACGGTGAAACAGCCCTGATGCAGGCGGCCATGAACAATCACATCGATGTCGCAGGCCTTCTCATCAAGCGCGGTGCCGACACGGGTATCGCGGACAACGAGGGCCGGACCGCGTACCTGCACGCAAAAAAACGGCGTCACAAGGACATGGTCGATGTGCTCGACCGTGCTCGCTCGAAGGGCAGATGACAGGACGGAAAACCAGGCAGTGTTGCCGAAGTTTGAAGTGAAACATACGAGGAGGATCGAACATGAACGGTAAAACCATCATTCAGACCGCAATAATCGCCTGCGGCCTTGCAGGCAGTGGTTTCGTCTGCGCGGAAACAGCGTCGGCGTCCATGTTAGCCAATACCTGTGCCGGTTGCCACGGTACTAACGGTTCGAGCGTCGGCCCTGCCAGCCCGACAATCGCGGGCATGTCAAAGGACAACTTTATCGAAACCATGGCGGCCTACAAGAACGAGGAGCGTCCCGCCACCATCATGTCGCGGATTGCAAAAGGTTACACCGACGAGGAAATAAAACTCATGGCGGAGTTCTTTTCCAGACAGAAGTTTGTCCGTATGGAACAGAAGTATGACCGCAAGCTGGCCAGGAAGGGTGCAAAACACCACAAAAAATACTGCGAGAAGTGCCACGAGGACGGTGGTCGTTCCGCGGAAGACGATGCCGGGATTCTTGCCGGCCAGTGGATGACGTACCTGGAGTTCAGCATGGACGACTTTACCAGCGGGAACCGGGCAATGGAAAAGAAGATGAAAAAGAAGCTCGACCTGTTGCTCAAGGAACAGGGCGACGAAGGCCTGGTGCAACTTATCCACTTTTACGCAGCACAGAAATAACAGGAGATACAGCCATGACTCAGATTACACGCAGAAAATTCCTGACCCTGGCGGGTGGTACGCTGGCCATGGGGTCGCTGGGTTTCCCGTATCTCGGCCTGGCCGCTTCGCGGCACGTGGTAGTGATCGGCGGCGGTATTGGCGGCTCGACCGCAGCCAGGTATATCCGTATGGCGGATGCCGGGATCGAGGTGACCATTATCGAGCCCAACAAACACTACTATACCTGCTTCATGAGCAACGAGGTGCTCGGCGGCTACCGTGATATCAGCAGTATCAAGTTCAGCTATGACGGACTCAGGAAGCATGGCGTCAAGGTGATCCACGATATTGCCACCGGCATCGATCCGGTTACCCGGAAAGTCACCATAGGTTCGGGAGAAACCATCAACTATGACCGTTGCATCGTCTCGCCGGGCATTAACTTCAAATGGGATTCGATCGAAGGCTACAGCCCGAAGGTCAGCGAAAAAATGCCGCACGCCTGGAAGGCGGGGCCGCAGACCGTGTTGTTGCGCAAACAGATCGAGGCCATGCCGGACGGCGGCACCATGCTTATCGTGGCGCCCCCCAACCCGTTCCGTTGCCCGCCGGGACCTTATGAACGGGCCTGTCAGATCGGCAGTTACTTCAAGAAGCACAAACCAAAATCCAAGATCCTGGTGCTGGATGCAAAGCCCAAGTTCTCCAAGTTCGGGCTGTTCCAGGATGCCTGGGAACGCCACTACGGCTATCGCCAGCAGGACGGCATGATCGACTGGATCAGTGGCCCGGGCGGCGGCGTTGTCACACGGGTGGACCCGAAAACCATGACCGTCGAGGGCGACGTCGAATTCAGGGGCGATGTCATCAACGTCATCCCGGCACAGCAGGCCGGGAAAATCGCCTTTACCGCCGACCTGGTGGACGACAGCGGCTGGTGCCCCATCAAGGACCGCACCTTCGAGTCTACACGCCACAAGGACGTCTACGTGATCGGTGACGCCAGCATCGCCAGTCCGCTGCCCAAGTCAGGCTACGCCGCCAATTCCGAGGCCAAGGTGTGTGCAGCGGCGGTGGTCGCCAGCCTGAACGGCCAGCCGGCGCCGGAGCCTTCCTGGGTCAACACCTGCTACAGCCTGGTGACCCCGGACGAAGGCATATCGGTTGCCATGGTCTACCGGCTGGATGGAAAGGGCAAGATCAGCAAGATCAAGGGATCCGGTGGACTGACCCCGAAAGAGGTCGATCTCAAGATGCGGGAACGGGAAGCCCGCTATGCCCACTCATGGTTCAACAATGTTACTCACGATACCTTTGGCTGAGTCTGGCCGCTCAGGCGTTTCAGGTAACGGTAGACAGTACGTTCGCTGACACCCAGCATGGCAGCTGCGCGGGACCGGTGTCCCGCGCAGCTCTCCAGGGCTTTGAGCACAAGTTCATCGTCAAGCTGTTCACGCCGTACCAGCAGCGGGTGTTGCACAGGCCCGGGTTCGGTAACCGCACTATCCGTGGCTGCTTCTTCCGCCACAGTCCCCGGCCCTTCAAAAACCATGTGTTCGGGGCGTAACACGTCACCGAAGGCCAGTATGGCCGCGCGCTCGATGATGTTACGCAATTCGCGCACATTGCCGGGATAGTCGTACGCCAGCAATACCTCTATCACTTCCGGTGACAGCGGCACATGCCGGTCGCCGTCGCTGCTGCGCAACAGAAAGTGCTCGGCCAGTGCCGGTATATCGTCCTTGTATTCCCGCAGCGGCGGGACCTGGACCGGGAACGCGGAGAGACGGTAGTAGAGATCCTGGCGAAAGCAGCCGCTCTCGACCATGGCCTGGATATCGCAGTTGGTCGCCGCGATGACCCGCACTTTCACTTTTATGTATTCGGTGCCCCCGAGCCGGCGTATGGTCCCGGTTTCCAGTGCGCGCAACAGCTTGGTCTGCAGCGGCAACGGCAGCTCGCAGATTTCATCGATCAGCAGGGTTCCACCGTTTGCCGTCTCGAACAGGCCTTTTTTACGCCCGTCGGCACCGGTGAACGCGCCTTTTTCGTGACCGAACAGCTCGTGTTCGATGAGGTTTTCCCCCAGCGTGCCGCAGTCTACGACCACAAAGGGGCCCTGTGCACAGTTTGAATACTGGTGAATGTACTCAGCGGCGCGTTCCTTGCCGGTGCCGCTCTCCCCGAGCAGCAATACCGTGGTCGGTGTGCGTGCAACGCGCTGCAGGAGGCTGGCCAGGCGCAACATCGGTTTCGAGCGTCCGATCAGTATGGGTTGCTCATCCACTATGTTATTGACCGGATGAATGGTTTCCCCCATGTACATAACTTCGCCGTCGGGGCTCAGTATCGGGGTTGCCTGCAACTGCACGTATTCTTCCTTGCCGCTCTTGCCGTAATGGATATGCATGACCTGGGTCGGCTGGCCGGTTTGCAGCACGGTATCCAGTGGACAGTGTTCGCCGTGCTGGCTGCACGGCAACGTGGAGTGGTGGGATACTTCGTAACAGTGACGGCCGATTACGTGCTCGTCACTGAACCCGTAGTGATCCCTGTAGGCGCGATTGGCGGCGAGTATGCAGTAATCGCGGTCGATAATAACAAACGGTTCCGGGAACATATCGATGATCTGTTCACAGCCGGGCTTGCTGACAGAAGCACACATATAACGTCGCCCCATGCTGACAGAAACTGTCATGTTGGTGCCTGTAATACTAGCACCTTCGTTTGCCGCACTGAACGAATATAAGCGCAGGCTGATTCATCTCGATGTAAGGGGCGGTGGGCTGCTCTGGCAGTAATAAAACGCTATATTTTCTGGCCTGTTACGGGTTCATTGAAACCGCTGTCTGTCCGGGTAGACGTTCGTTCATACAATAGAAGCGGATTCCGCCGTAGTGATCGCAACAATGAATTAAATTGACATCTGGCGTTTGAGCGCTAGTCTTAAACTGGCGATTTAAGGTAATAAATCAAGAATTCGCCGCCTACGCGTGCGGCCTCGCACTGTCAACAGTGGGGAGGCTGTTGATACGCGCCAGGTAATGACAGAAATGGCAGGGCCTATACTATCACTCGCATGCAGGCATGACAGAACTGTCATGCCTGCAAGAATTCGCTAAACAGGGCGTAACAAATGGACACGACGGCTGAAATCAATCTCCAGTCTCTCGTTGACAGTCACGAAAGACCCTTTGTCGTCATCGATCACAATTTCACGATCGTGGCGGTCAATGGCGCCTACGAGCAGGTTTATGGCTCAAGCCGGGGCAAGATGATCGGTCGTCACTGTTACGAGGTCAGCCATCACAATGACCGCCCCTGTTTCGAGCTTGGTGAGGAATGTCCGCACCAGCGCGTCATGAGCCGGGGCGAGCACTGCTCCTGCCTGCACGTTCACTATGACGACGATGGTTGTGTCCACCGGGTTCGCATCAAGGCCTACCCGCTGCACGATCACAAGGGCGAGATGTATCTGGGCGAATCGATCCAGGATCT
>JBHHXO010000138.1:0-8802 GCA_046757125.1 Thiogranum sp. | reverse complement strand
CATCAGCGGTGACGCCGGCAACTACAGCGTCACGCTGAAGACCGCGCCGCGTTACGTGAACGAGAACTGCACCAACTGCGGCGACTGTGGCGAGGCGGTGGAAGCCGGGTTCGACGACGAGTACAACTACGGCCTGGGCAAACGCAAGGGCGCCTACCGGCCGTTCAACCAGGCGTACCCGGAACGCTTCGTGCTGGACCCGGCCATCATCGGCACCGATGATGCGGAAAAAGCCAAAGCCGCGTGCAAGTACGGCGCCATCGACCTGGACATGGCCGAAGTCGAGAACACCATCACCGTCGGCGCCATCATCTGGGCCACCGGCTGGAAGCCTTACGACGCCGGCAAGATCCAGCCCTACGGCTATGATCGTTTCCAGAACGTCATCACCTCCGTCGAGTTCGAGCGCATGCTCGACCCGCACGGCCCGACCGGCGGCAAGATCCTGCGCCCGTCCGACGGCAAGGAAGCGAAAGATATCGCCTTCATCCAGTGCGCCGGTTCGCGTGACAGGAACCACCTCAAGCACTGCTCGCGCATCTGCTGCATGGCCAGCCTGAAGCAGACCACCTACCTGCGCGAACAGTACGGCGACGACGCCAGGGGTACCGTGTACTACATCGATATCCGCGCCATCGACCGTATCGATGATTTCTACCAGAAGGTACAGGCCGACCCCAATATCACCTTCACCAAGTCCAAGGTGGCTTCCATCACCGAAGACAGGGAAACCGGCAACCCGGTCCTGCACGGTGTGGACACCGAAGGTTACCACCGTTACAGCAACCCGCACGAACTGGTCGTGCTGGCAGTCGGCATGGAACCCAGCGTTCCGGCCGGCGACTTCCCCATCGAAGTCGTGCTGAACGAGGAAGGTTTCGTGGAACTGGATGAGGCCAACGGCGCATTCTTCGCCGCCGGCTGTTCGTCGGATGCCCTGGATGTCAACCGCGCGGTACAGAGCGCGACGGCCAGCGCACTGCGCGCCATCCAGGTTGTAAACAAAGTTGCCGGTGCGGAGGGTTAAGCCGTGGCAGACACAAAAATTGGTGCTTATATATGCAAGGGTTGCGGACTGGGCGAACGCCTGGACTGCGATGAACTGGCCACCATCGCCCAGCGCGACGGCAAGGCGCAGGTCGTACAGCAACACGACTTCCTGTGTTCCGCCGAAGGCGTCAAGATGATCCAGGGCGATATCGACAACGAAGGCGTCAACCGCGTCGTCATCGGCGCCTGCTCGCGGCGTGCCAAGACCGATGCCTTCAACTTCCAGAACGTTACCCTTTCACGCGCCAACCTGCGTGAAGGCGTGATCTGGATTCGTCCCGATGAAGACGACATGCGTGAAACCACGCAGGAAATGGCCGCGGACTACATCCGCATGGGTTGCGCCGAAGCCAAGCACGCCACCGTGCCGCAATCCGCACAGGAGAAAGGCAGCAACGATACCATCCTGATCGTTGGCGGCGGCATCACCGGCATGACCGCGGCCATCGAAGCTGCCAAAACCGGCTACCCGGTACACATTGTCGAAAAGACCGGCGAACTCGGCGGCTACGTGGGCAAGATGTGGAAGGACGTGCCCATGCACTCGCCCTACACCGACCCGGTCGACACCGCTGTCGCCGACCTGGTTGCCGCGGTCGAGGCCAGCGACAAAATCACCGTTCACCTGAACGCCACCATCAGCAAAACCTCCGGCGCACCGGGCCGTTTCTCCGCTGATATCAGTACCGAAAGCGGTTCGACTTCCACGGAAAACTTCGGCGCTATCATCCAGGCTTCCGGCGCCACGCCCTACGACGCCAGCCAGTTGCCGGAACTCGGCTACGGCAAGAGCAAGGACGTGGTTGATCGCGTGGAACTGGAGCAGCTGGCCATCGCGGCCAACGGCGGCCCCATCAAGCGCCCGTCCGACGGCAAGGAAGTGAAGAAGGTCACTTTCGTGCAGTGCGCCGGCCAGCGCAGCGACAAGGAAGGCCACCTGGACTACTGTTCCGGTGACTGCTGCCTGACCTCCATCAAGCAGGCCATGTACTTCAAGGACCAGAACCCGGATATCGAAACCGAGATCCTGTTCGACGACCTGCGCACCCCGGGCGCTCCGGGCGAAGACTTTTACCGCAGCGGCCAGGAGAAGATGGTCACCTTCCGCAAGGGCAAGGTCAGCGAAGTGGTGGCCGGCAGTAACGGTCCGGTGGTCAGGTTCAAGGACATGATCCTCGACGAAGACGTCGAGGAAGAAGCCGACCTGGTGGTGCTGGCGACCGGCATGGTCGCCAACTCCGGTGTCGACATCGACGAAGTGCCGCAGAACGAACCCGGCGAATGGGAAGTCAGCGTGGATTCCATCCTCAACCTGAGCTACCGCCAGGGCAAGGACCTGCCGCACCTGAAGTACGGTTTCAACGACTCGCACTTCATCTGCTTCCCGTATGAAACACGCCGTACCGGCATCTACACCTGTGGCCCGGTACGCCGTCCCATGGACACCCAGCAGGCCATCGATGACGCCACCGGCGCCACGCTGAAAGCCATCCAGGAAATCGAAAACGCCAAGGTCGGCCGCGCGGCACATCCGCGTTCGGGCGACCTGTCGTACCCGATCTTCCGCAAGGAAGGCTGCACCCAGTGCAAACGCTGCACCGTGGAATGCCCGTTCGGCGCGATCGACGAAGATGAAAAACGCTTCCCGGTATTCAACGAGTCACGCTGTCGCCGTTGCGGTACCTGCATGGGCGCCTGCCCGGTGCGCGTTATCTCCTTCGAGAACTACTCCTGCGATACCGTCGGCCAGCAGATCAAGAACGTCGACATACCCGACGAGTTCGACGAGAAGCCGCGCATCCTGGTGCTGGCCTGTGAAAACGATGCCTACCCGGCACTCGACATGGCCGCGCAACAGGGTGTTACCTACAGCCAGTTTGCCCGCGTCATTCCGGTACGCTGCCTGGGGAGCGTCAACACCATCTGGGTCACCGATGCGCTCAACTCCGGCTATGACGGCATCATCCTGATGGGCTGCCAGAAGGGCGACGACTATCAGTGTCACTTCGTCAGGGGCTCGGAAATGGCCAACATTCGCATGAGCAAGGTTGACGATACACTGCAAACCCTGAGCCTTGAAAAAGAACGCGTGGAAACCTACGAGGTAGCCATCACCGATATCAAGCGCGCCCCCCGGTTAATCGACGACATGGCCGAAGCGGTCGAGAAAATGGGCATGAGCCCGTTCAAGTTCTAGGAGCAGTCATGAGCAACTACAACCAGGAAATGATTGAAAAGTACCGCGGCAACTTCCTCAGGGAAGTGCGGGACAACGTGGAAGAAGGCGACTGGGTGAAAATGTGCATGCAGTGTGGCGTGTGCTCCGGCTCCTGCCCGCTGGGCCCGCACTGGGAACACCCGCCGCAGGAAATCTTCATGATGATCCGCGCCGGCAAGCGTGAGGAAGTGCTGGAGTCCACCTCCATGTGGATGTGTACCTCCTGCTACAACTGCATCGCCCGTTGCCCGCGCGGTCTGCCGATCACGCACATCATGCACGGTCTGGCGACCTACTCGAAGCGCCTGGGCCTGGCCCCGCAGAGCCAGCCGACGGCAAAGTTCGCGCAGCTGTTCTGGGACAACCTGTCCAAAAAGGGCCGCGTCAACGAGCTGAAACTGGGTCTGTCGCTGTACTTCATGAACGGCTTTGGCGAAGGCATCAAGAAGTCCCTGAAGATGAAAGACATCGGGCTGGGCATGCTGAAAGCCGGCCGCCTGACGCCGATGGAAATGATTGGCGGCCACGGCTGCAAAGACACAAAAGGCTTGCACGCCATGCTGAACAAAGCGCAGGAACTTGAAGAAGCGCGCATCGGCAAGAGCGGAAGCTGAGGAGAACTGACATGGCAAAACATTCCTATTCCTTTTACCCCGGTTGTTCCTCACAGAAAGCCGCATCCTCGTCCAACTACCAGGTATCGGTCGACAGCATGTGCCAGGAGCTGGACATCGAGCTGAACGAGATCCCGGACTGGAACTGCTGTTCCGCTTCCATCGGTTACGCCGGCGGTGGTGAACTGCCGCGCCTGGCACTGTCGGCGCGTAACATCGCGCTGTCGGAAGAGGCCCATGGCGAACAGGACATCGTCGCCACCTGCGCCGCCTGCTGGCTCGCCACCAGGGAAACCCAGGAGCGCCTCAACGACGACAGCGAGCTGATGGCGGAGACCAACACCGCGCTGGCCGAAGCCGGCCTCAAACTGAAGAACGACAAGAAGATCCGCCACATGGTGGAAGTTCTGATCGAGGACATCGGCTACGAGGAACTCGGCAAGCACGTCAAGAAGCCGCTGGAAGGCATCAAGATCGCCGGTTACGTCGGCTGTCAGACCAACCGTCCGTTCGGCATCGCCGGCGAGTCCTTCGAAAACCCGAAATACCTTGACAAGCTGATCGAGACCGTGGGCGCCGAAGCCTGTGACAACTACGAAAAGAAAGTGTCCTGCTGCGGCGGCGCGCTGGCCTTCTCCGAGCCGGAAAAGAGCCAGGCACTGATCAAGGACATTATTGAATCGGCCTACGACAACGGCGCTGACATGATCGTGACCCCCTGCCCGGTGTGCCAGATGAACACCGAGGTGTACCAGGACCAGATCAACGCCACCTACGGCACCAAGTTCAAGATGCCGGTGGTGTACTACAGCACGCTGATGAGTGTGGCCTATGGCAAGAGCGCGAAGGAAGCTGCGCTGAACGGGCAGATCATCAAGGCAAAACAGCTGGAAGATATTGCCAACAAGTAGACGGTAACAGGGGAACAGGTTCAAAACCTGCCCCCCCTCATGCAAAAACGAAGCCCCTCGAATGAGGGGCTTTTTTATGACCGCTGACCGGAGGGGCGTCACCCCCTCCAGCCGTGATGGCATCAAGACCTTACTTGTTGGTAGCCGGCGCTTGCTGCTGCTGGGGAGCAGCCTGCGGTGCGCCGTAGGGGGCACCATAACCATAAGGTGCCCAGCCACCGCCATAGTACGGGGGCGGACCATAGTAGTATGGCGCATAGCCACCGTAGTAACGGTTGTAATAGTCATTGTAGCCACGGCCATAACCGCGACCGTAACCCCTGCCTGAACCGCGGGCGCTGAACCCCATGCTGAAGTCGCCATCGCCCCACATATCGCCGAGGCCGTCACCCCAGCCATCGTTACCCCAGCCATCGTTCCAGCCGTTGTTACCCCAGCCATTGTTCCAGGGTCCCCACCATGCCTGGGCAGGTGTCATCGCCAGTGCTGTCGCACCGGCCAGTGTCGCTGCAATAAGCAGTTTCTTCAGTTTCATAGCAAGACTCCTTCCGTATCTAAAATTGGAAAAACCACGAACTACGACAATATTATTTAAGCAATTGCGCATATTCGCAAGTACTTTTACTCGGAAAAATACCCTGCGTTGACCCAGGTCAATTTTCACAACCCGGACGCGCCGGGCAGCGCGGGCAGCCCGCCTTGCCATACCGAAACCCCGCCATGCGTTTTCGGTATGATCCCGCCATGCACACCGATTCCGCCGCCCACCCCTACAGCCGGCTCACCCCGGACCTGATCCTGAATGCCCTGGAGGAACAGGGTTACCCCTGCGACGGCCGCCTGCTGGCGCTGAACAGCTACGAAAATCGCGTCTACCAGATCGGGCAGGAAGACAGCACACCGGTTATCGCCAAGTTCTACCGGCCCGGGCGCTGGTCGCGACAGTCCATCCTGGAAGAACACGCCTTCGCACGGGAACTGGCCGCACGGGAAATCCCGGTAGTGGCGCCCCTGACTGACAGCAAAGGCGCGACGCTCCATCGGCACGCCGACTACCTGTTCGCCGTCTATCCCCGCTGCGGCGGCCGCTGGCCCGACCTCGATACAGCCGCACAACGCCGGCAGATGGGACGTTTCCTGGGCCGCCTGCACGCGGTCGGTGCCACCCGGCACTTTGAGCACCGCACCAGGCTGACTATTGAATCCCTCGGCGCCGAGTCACGTGACTATCTGCTCGAACAGAAATTCCTGCCCGACTACCTGCTCGAGGCCTACACCACCCTGACACAGGATCTGCTGGACAAGATCCAGGTCCTGTTCGAAGCCGCCGGGCCGGTCGCCTCGATCCGCCTGCACGGCGACTGCCACCCCGGCAACATCCTGTGGAGCGACACCGGCCCCCACTTCGTCGACCTCGACGACAGCCGCACCGGCCCCGCCATCCAGGATATCTGGATGTTGCTCTCCGGCGACCACAATGAAATGCGCATCCAGCTACAGGACCTGCTGGAAGGCTACCGGACCTTTTACGATTTCGATTACAGCAGCCTTATCCTGATCGAACCGCTGCGCACCCTGCGCATCATGCACTACGCCGCCTGGATCGCCCGTCGCCGGGATGACCCCGCCTTTCCGCAGGCCTTCCCCTGGTTCGACTCACCCCGCTACTGGGAAGAACACATCCTCAGCCTGCGCGAACAGGCCGCGGCGCTCGATACTCCGCTGGTGCTGTAAGAGAAAAGGGGACGGAGGGATTAAATTTTAATCCCTCCGTCCCCTTATGCTTTATGCTTGCTGGAGCAGGAGAAGGATTTGATCGAAGGGCGATTGGCCGTATAGGATTACAGCCAGCCCGGTTATTAGCCTATGAAACTTACTCTACTTTTGTTGATTTTTCCTCTCACGGCTTATGCCGGCGGGTTGCCGGAGACTGAATGCGCAAAATGGCGGAAGGAAAATGCGGGCGCACCCTCAATATCTGTCAATGATTTTACAAAGAATGCGGCAGAAAATGCGTTGCAGGAATTAAATTCACTGGTAGCCGACAGCCCGGGGGATTTCAACTTCCCTTACGAAAGATACCGAAAAGCCGAGGCAATGATTAAAGGCTATTTATTAAGAAAGGAGCTGATAGATGCCCGCCGCAACCGAGAGCATGACGCGGATGAAATGGTTGCGTTCTGTATTCACTGGGCCGGCGTGGCTTATGAAAAATAGACGCGTATAACGAAGGCTACCACCGGGCAGTTACGTGACGGAAACAGTAATCGAACAGGTAGACATAACCACCCTGCCCGTTGACGCGATAGTCAACGCGGCCAACAACTCCTTGCTTGGCGGTGGCGGCGTGGACGGTGCGATTCACCGTGCAGCCGGGAACGCGCTCGTACAGGAATGCCGGACCCTGGGCGGCTGCAAAACCGGTCAGGCCAAAATAACCAGGGGCTACAAACTGCCTGCAAAATACGTTATCCATACCGTCGGCCCGGTGTGGCACGGGGGCGACCGGGGCGAGGATGCCGCGCTGGCGTCCTGTTACAGGGAGAGCCTGAAGCTGGCGACTGAACACGGGCTATCGACCATTGCCTTCCCCGCCATCAGCTGCGGGGTGTACGGGTTTCCGATCGCGCGGGCCTGCAGGATTGCCGTGCGGGAAGTCCTGCGCTTCACGGCGAACCATACAGGGATCTCAAAAGTAATCTTTTCCTGCCACGGCAGCGAGGTTGAAAGCGAACTGGGCAAGGCGTTGACCGGGGTGAAGCAGGCGCCTTACACTCGATCGATCGACACAGGGGGCAATGTCACGTGATACGCTATATCAATTGTTTCAGGAAAGCGCCGGACCTTTCGACCGAGGACTTCCGGGAATTCTGGCAGGGTGCGGAATTCGATGAGCTGATCGGGAAGATCGTCGCGCTGACCGGCGCGGTCCGTTACAGCAAGAGCCTGACGCTACAGGTGAGCATGGGCGAGGACCTGGTCTCGGACCGCGGTCTTGCGCAACCCTATGACGGCATACTGGAATACTACTGGGATAACGCCCAGCGCCTCCCGGAAGTCTATGCCACCGAGGAGGCCCGCGCCCTGAGCGAGCAATTCACGCGTTACCAGGGCCAGTTTGTTGACCTGGCCAGTTCCACGGCCTTTTTCACCGAGTACCAGGACTAGCCCGCATTTCTCCCTGCGGGGCGGGATGCGGATGCTGCACATAAAAAGGCGGCCATAAGGCCGCCTTTTATCGAGCGGTATCCGGCTCTAGCTGACGCGCGCGTCCAGCTCGCCCGAATCGTAGCGGGCAACCATGTCGTCCAGGCTGATGATCCTGATCTTTGCAGCGTGGCCGGCACAACCGAAGGCTTCGTAACGCGCCTTGCAGATGTCCTTCATCGCGGCCGTGGAGGCCTTGAGGAATTTGCGCGGGTCGAAATTGGATTTGTTCTCCGCCAGGTGCTTGCGGATCGCACCGGTGGAGGCCATACGCAGGTCGGTGTCGATGTTGACCTTGCGCACGCCGTGCTTGATGCCTTCGCAGATTTCTTCAACCGGTACGCCGTAGGTCTCGCCCATGTCGCCGCCGAAATCGTTGATGATCTTCAGCCATTCCTGCGGTACGGAAGATGAACCGTGCATGACCAGGTGGGTGTTGGGCAGACGTGCGTGGATTTCCTTGATGCGGTTGATGGCCAGGATGTCACCGGTCGGCGGACGGGTGAACTTGTAAGCGCCGTGGCTGGTGCCGATGGCGATGGCCAGCGCGTCAACACCGGTTTCTTTCACGAAGCTTGCCGCTTCTTCAGGATCGGTCAGCAGCTGATCCATGGACAGCTTGCCTTCGGCACCGTGGCCGTCTTCTTCACCCATCTCACCGGTTTCCAGTGAACCCAGGCAACCCAGCTCGCCTTCCACGGATACGCCGCCGGCGTGTGCCATCTGCACTACGGTGCGCGTGACGTCGACGTTGTATTCGAATGTCGAGGGGGTCTTCATGTCGGCCATCAGCGAGCCGTCC
>JBHHXO010000137.1:0-8812 GCA_046757125.1 Thiogranum sp. | reverse complement strand
CACGCATCAAGTTAAAGCGGCTTTATCCTAAGTTATAAGATTGATGGACTACTAGGATGACAACATGACAATACGCGACTCATACTCCCTGCTGCTGGCACTGACCCTGCTGGCGGGTACCCTGTATACCTCTTTAAGCCGGGCCGAAGCGCCGGATGCAACGCGGACATTCGAAATCGAGTTGCTGGTATTCCAGAACCTGGTCGTGAACGACGGTGGAGAAATCTGGCCTATCGACTATTCGGAATGGTTCCAGGAAGACGATGAGGAACAGACCGGCGACAATGCCGTAACGCAGGAAATCGACTGGCTGCCGGAACAAGCCTGGCGCCTCACGGCCGAACGCAATGCCCTGGGGCATTCTGCACGCTATCGCCCGATTGCCTATTTTGCCTGGCGGCAGGCGGTACTCGATCGTGCGCGGGCGGTCCCGATAGAGTTGCCTGTCGAAAACGACAGCGCCGGCAAAACCTATGTCGGTGGATCGGTGCGCGTAGCCGTCGAGCGCTACCTGCACCTGTACCTGGACCTGCAGCTGCACACACCGGTCAACGACGAACAGATGGAGTTGCTGGAGTACGATATCCCCGAATTCCGGCTCAGCGAACATCGGCGCATGCGCAGCGGGGAAATTCATTATTTCGACAACCCGCGCTTTGGTGTTATCGCCCTGATAACGCCGTACGAGCCACCGCCAGCACAGGAAACAGCACCTGCTGCAGACGCGGCAGAAAAACCGGCACAGCCACAACAACCGCGATAAGCAACGGGCGTTTCAGCCCTCACCCAGCCGCGGGATGGTTGTCTCCAGCAGGCGCCGGACACACTCCATGCCCGCTGCCAGGTTCTCCTCGATATCCGCCATGGTGATGGTATCCGTTCCCCGCCCCGCCGCACGGTTGGCGATCACCGCACAGTGCGCATAGGCCAGCCCCAGCTCGCGGGCCAGCGCCGCTTCGGGCATGCCGGTCATGCCCACGATGCTGCAACCGTCTCTTTCCAGGCGGTTGATCTCGGCGGCTGTTTCCAGTCGCGGCCCCTGCGTCGCCGCATACACACCCTCCTCGACGGCCTGCAGCCCGAGTTCCCGCGCAGACGTGATCAACAGATCCCGGATTGCCTCACTGTAGGGACGGGTAAAGTCGATATGTGTAACTTCGCTGAGTTCACTCTCGAAATAGGTATGCTTGCGCGACCAGGTGTAGTCGATTATCTGGTCGGGTATCGCCAGTCGTCCCGGCTGCATGTCCTCGCGGATGCCGCCGACGGCTGCGACGGCGATTACATTGCACACGCCCGCTTCCCGCAGTGCCCAGATATTGGCGCGGTAATTCACCATGTGTGGTGGAATGGTGTGGCCACGCCCGTGGCGGGGAATGAAAATCACGTCCTGGTTACAAAGCTTGCCGTACAACAGCGGTCCGGACGGCTCGCCATAGGGGGTGCGCATCACCTCGCGGCGGGTGATTTCAAGGCTCCTGAGCGTGGTCAGCCCGGTACCGCCGATGATTGCCAGATCTGCCATAGGAATCTCTTTGTCAGCTGTCAGCGACAGCGTAAATACCCTTCAGGTTACGCAGGTAACCATGGTAGTCCATACCGTAGCCAAACACGTAGCGATCCTCGACCTGCAGGCCGGTGAAGTCCGCCTGCAACCCGGCGGCCCTGCGTTCGTGCAGTTTCTCCACCAGTACCGCGCTGTAGACGGCCCTGGCGCCCTGCTCCCTGCAATAGTCGAGGAGTGCGGCCAGCGTCAGCCCTTCGTCCAGGATATCGTCGACCACCAGCACGGTGCGTCCCTTCAGCGGCTGCGATGGCAGCGTTATCCACTTCAACTCGCTGCCACCCACGGTGCCCCGGTAACGTGTAGCGTGCAGGTAATCGAGCTGCACCGGGAATTCGAAACGCGTAAACAATTCGCTGGCCGGCACCAGGCCACCCGTCATGACACACAGCAACAGCGGGTCCCGGGCACCCAGCACACGTTCGATTTCGCCGGCCATACGGTCCAGCGCCCGCTCGACATCCGCCTGCGAAAACAACAGGTCGGCATTTTTCTGTACCGCGCGTATCCTGTCAGTGTCGCTGATCATCTGCTCCAATTGTAGCGCTCCTGTTTACCGCTTCTCTGCGAGACTGCCCGAGACATGCACGGTCGAGGTCGGGAAGGCGATCTCGGCACCCGCGTCACGAATGATTTTCTCGATCCGCAACAGGACATCCTGCTTGATGTCATGAAACTTCATCCAGTTGGTTGTGTGCGTGAAAGTGTAGATAAAGAAATCCAGCGACGACGGGGCAAAGCCGTTGAAGTTCACCATCAGGGTCTGCGAGCTGTCGATTTCCGGGTGCTGTTTCAACATGTTTTCCACCGCCTGCACGATGTCGCCCATCTTGTCTGCGTCGTCATAGCGTATGCCGATGGTCTCCTTGATGCGCCGGTGTGTCATGCGCGAGGGGTTTTCCACGGCGATGGTGGCAAACACGGAATTCGGGACATAGATGGGCCGTTTGGAGAAACTGCGGATAGTCGTGAGGCGCCAGCCGATATTTTCCACCGTCCCCTCGATTTCGCGGTCCGGCGAACGGATCCAGTCACCGACGCTGAAAGGCCGGTCCAGGTAGAGCATCAAACCGCCGAAGAAATTCGCCAGCAGGTCCCGGGCGGCGAAACCGACGGCGATACCACCGATGCCGCCGAAGGCCAGCACCCCGGAGACACTGAAGCCAAGCGTTTGCAGGATAACCAGCGCGGCCGTAATCAGGATCGATACGCGCGTCAGCTTGCCGATGGCGTCCGCGGTGGTGCGGTCGTAGGGTTCGCCGCTGGCCATGCCGCGTTCGATGATGGATTGCTGCATGTTGCTGACCAGGCGGATCAGGAACCAGGCCAGCGTGGCGATGATGCCGACGTGCCGCAGCGGCGCGATGGCTTCAAACAGGGGCGCCTTTGTTTCCGCGGCGACGATATCGGCGGCAAAGGTAATACCGACGATCCAGATCATGGCGCTCAGCGGGCGCAACGCGGACCGGACCAGCGCGTCATCCCAGGGATTTCTCGTGCGTTCCAGTTTCCTGTGCAGGCGTTTTAACAGGCGGCGCTGGATAAAGTCGAACAGCAGCGCCATGAACACCACCACGAATACCTGTATCACCCAGGTATTGGCGCCGGTCCACTCGGACATATATTTCAGCACGGTTGCTTCAGCATCCATCAAGCTACTCCAGATCCATATCCAGCCAGCGCTCGGGCTCGCACTCTTCAAGCAGCGCTGCCGCGGCCCGCCAGCGCCTGGATGATAACAGTGCCTCGCGCTCGGGCCAGGTCGATCCGTGCATCCTGGCCAGGCGCAGGTGTGCCGCCGGGTCATTGTGGCCGGCCAGTGACTCGATTACCTCCACGGCATGCTGCGGCTGGTTACAGACCAGCACCATGTCACAGCCTGCCTGCAGGGCGCTATGCGCACGTTCGGGGTAATCCCCCGCCCACTGCGCACCGCCCATGCTGAGATCATCGCTGAATATGGTTCCCTGGAAACCCAGAGCGCTTCTCAGCACCTCTGTCAGCCAGCGCCGGGAAAAACCGGCCGGCTGGGCATCGACCCGCGGGTACAGCACGTGCGCGACCATGACCCCGTTCAGCCCGTTGTGTATCAGCCGCGCAAACGGAATCAGGTCCTGCAGCTCGAGGTCGGCCAGGGAGCGTTCGTCCTCGGGCAGCGTGTGGTGCGAATCGGCCGTAACGCCACCGTGTCCGGGAAAATGTTTGCCCACCGTCGCCATGCCGGCTTCGTGCATGCCGCGCTGGTAGGCCAGCGCCAGTTCGGTTACTGCCTCCGGCTGGCGGTGAAATGCCCGGTCGCCGATCACGGCAGACACGCCCAGGTCCAGGTCCAGCACCGGCGCAAAGCTGAGATCGACACCGACAGAAAGCACTTCACTGGCCATTAACCAGCCGGCTTCCCGGCACAGCAGCAACGCCTTGTTACTGTTCTTCGCGTACAGCGCACCCAGCTGGCCAACCGGCGGCAGGCGGAAGAAACCGTCCCGAAAGCGCTGCACACGCCCGCCTTCCTGGTCCACCGCCAGTAACAGGGGGGGCTGGCGCAGGCCGTGTATTTCCTTTGCCAGTTGCTGCAGCTGTTGCGGCGACTCGTAGTTACGACTGAACAGGATCACGCCACCCACGGCCGGATGCTGCAGCATGTCACGCTCTTCCGGCAGCAACTCCAGGCCCTGCACGTCCGCCATTACCGGCCCGATACTCATTTTCCTGTCCTTTGCACCGTCGCGTACCTCACGCCGCGCACATCGAGGTAGTCGCGCAAGCGGTCGCCGAGAAGATTAACGCTCAACACTACCAGAAAAAGCGCTCCGCCGGGTACCAGCACCAGGTGCGGCGCTACCAGCATGTAGCGCACACCGTCGCGTATCATGCTACCCCACGAGGCCTCGGGGGGCTGTACGCCGAGCCCGAGAAAGGACAGGCCGGATTCCGCTATGACCACCGCGGCGACCCCGAAGGTGGCCTCCACCACCAGCGGTGCGCTGATCAGGGGAACCAGGTGGCGCGTAACGATGCGTGTCGTTCCCGTTCCCAGCGCCCTTGCCGCCAGCACGTGTTCGCGGTGCTTTACCGACAGCACCTGCGCGCGCGCCAGGCGTGCGTAGCCGACCCAGCCCACCAGCGTCAGCGCCAGCACCAGGTTATCGATTCCCGGCCCCAGCAAGCCGGCCAGCGCGATCGCCAGCAGTATGCCCGGAAAGGCCATGAAGATATCGATCACCATGACCAGCGCACGATCCCAGATACCACCGATATACGCCGCAATGCTGCCCAGCAGCGTACCGACCGCAACGGACAGCGTAACCACCCAGGCGGCGACCAGGAAAGAGGTGCGCGCACCGATCAGCACCCGGTCGAGCACCGGGCGACCCAGGTCGTCGGCACCCAGCCAGTGCTGCTGCACCGGCCCCTGCAGGATGGCCTGCAGTTCGATCCGGTCCGGCTGCAGGGGTAACCAGGGTGCAGCCAGCGCAACCAGCACCCATAACAGCAGAACCACGGCCGGCCAGACAGGCAGCATCAACTGCGTTCCAGGCGAATGCGCGGATCCACCCAGGCGTAGAGCAGGTCCGTCAGCAGGTTGATCATTACGTAGGCCAGACTGATCATCAGTACGCAGGCCTGCACCACCGGATAATCACGGCGCTGGATCGACTCCACCAGCAGTGAACCGATACCGGGCCAGTTGAAGATGGTTTCGGTAATGACGGCACCGCCCAGCAGCGCGCCCACCTGCATGCCCAGCAGCGTCAGTATCGGCAGCCAGGCATTGCGCAACCCGTGGCGAATGAGTACCTGCCGGCCGGACAGCCCCTTGGCGCGTGCGGTACGGATAAAGTCCTCGCCGAGCACTTCCAGCAGACTGCTGCGTACCATGCGCGACAGTATGGCCGCCAGTGAGGTGCCCAGCGTAATCGCCGGCAGTACCACCGCCCCCGCCGCTTCACGGCCGCTGACCGGAAACCAGCCCAGCCCCAGCGCAAACACCAGCACCAGCAGCGGCCCCAGCCAGAAGTTGGGGATGGAGACCCCGAGCAGCGAAAAACCCATGGCGCCGAAGTCCCAGACACTGCCCTGGCGCGCTGCGGCGATAACCCCCAGCGGGATGGCAATAACGATGGCGACAAGGAAAGCGGCCGCAGCCAGTTGCAGTGTCGCCAGATAACGCGCGTTCAACAGTTCCATGACCGGTTGCTGGTGAAACAGGGACACGCCCATGTCAAAAGTAAAAACACCGCCCAGGAAGGCGCCCCATTGTTGCAGCAGCGGCCGGTCCAGTCCCAGCGCCTGGCGCAGCGACTCGCGGTCGAAAGCGGATGCCGATTCACCCAGCATGACTTCGACCGGGTCGCCGGGTACCCAGTGAATGAGAAAGAAGACCAGGCTGGTGACACCGAAGATCACCCAGGCCGCCATGAACAGGCGGGAAATCAGGTAGGCCGGCATGCCGGTCTACGGGGACGTGGTTTGCGGTTCGGGTTCCTGGATATCGTCATCGGGGCTGTGGCAGGCAAAGCGTTGCGGGTCACCGTTTGACCGCTGCATATGATATATCGAAAAGCTTTCACCCTGCACTGTTACCTCTTCCGATGAAGTTTGCACGGCGAAACAGATTTCGGCACAACGGGATGGCGACGTTTTCCGGTTTTCCTGCGGGAAGTCGATGACAGCAGATGCCCGGCTGCCGGCGGCGCGCAGGGTTTCCACTTCCATGATCAGGTCGCCAACCTGGTCAGCAAGACTGTCCAGCTGCCGTTGCACTTCATCCTCCGTTATATCCGGCATGACGTCGCCGGGCACTGCCTGTTGATCTGCGGCGGAATCGAGGCCGCTGGCACGCAGAAAGCGGCGTGCAAAATCCGGCGCGGCAAGCCGCGGCGCCTGTTCGTTTTCTGCCAGCAACCGGTCCGCCAGCCGAGCGCTATCCGGGCTGTCCCCGGATTCACAAACCACGCCGAGCAGGGGTACATCCTGGCCCAGGTAAAATCCGGCCACTTCCTTGAATCTGGCATAGGTTTCATCGCCAACGCTTTGATTAATAGCTTTATTAATGACTATCTGAATATAGGCGGCGGAGCACCCCTCGTGGAACTGCCTGAGCAACCCGTAGGCATCGCCGAGTACCGCAGGATCGGGCGTAACAACCAGGATCGTTTCGGAACCGGCCAGCGCAAAGGCGCGCGCGCCGCGTCCGTCGCCGGACGAGGAATCAACGAGGATGTAATCGTAACCGTCGAGTTGCGACAGTGCGTCGGCCAGTGTGCGCAATTGAGTGTCGGTCAACGCACCCGGGCCGCCGGGAGCGGGATTGCCCGGAACAAGGTCGAACCCCCGGCAATCCCGCATCATCACCTTGTCCAGCGAGACACCGGACTGCAGCAGATCGCCGAGGGTGTAACGCGGCGCCACCCCCAGCAGCTGCGCTGCACCGGCAGTCCCGCCGTCGGCATCGAGCAGGCACACGCGCCGGCCACAGCGGGCCAGCCGGACAGCGAGATTGACAGCAATACGGGTTTTACCGGCGCCACCCGTGCCGCTGGTGACTGTAATGATTCTTGTCATTGTTACTTTAAGCGAATGGTCCGGCTGCTTGGCGAGCCGTTCGCGGTATGTTAGCACAGGGCGTGGCCGGCTTCAGGTCATGCTTCGATCAATACCGGCAACCCGACCGGCACCTGTTCAAACAGCTCGATCACATCCCGGTTACGCATGCGTATACAGCCGTGCGAGCGCGGTTCCCCCATCGGCTCAGTGTCAGGACAACCGTGTATGTAAATATAACGCCGCATGCTGTCGACCCGGCCAAAACGGTTTTTGCCGGGTTCGGTGCCACACAGCCAGAGTATGCGGGTCAGTATCCAGGCGCGCTCGGGGGTGGCGGCCGCCCGCGCCGCAGAATAGATTTCACCGGTAGGCCGGCGCGCGACGAATACCGTGCCCGTTTCACAGCCTGCTCCAATCCGGGCCCTGATCCGGTGCCAGCCGAGCGGCGTTTTTTCACTGCCCATCTGTTCTCCCGGCCCGTTTAGTGCGGTGGATACGGAATACGCCTGCAACTCCGTCCCGTTGTTACAGACGGTCAGGCGCTGCCTGGTGAGTGATATGTGCAGGTAGTTATCTGGCATCATGCGTTCCCTGTTGCACTATACGGGGCCTGGCTTTCGAGGTCGAAAGCAACGCATCGTAGTTACCGTCCGTCGCCAGCCGGTAACCTTCGATATCGTCACGTGCCGCAAAATACTGGTCTTCGTACCAGAGCGGCACGTAGACCAGCTGTTCGAGCAAACGGGCCTGCAAGGCCGCGTAGATCGCCGCCTGCTGTGCTGCGTCTGTTGCCAGCATCGCCTGTTCGATCATGCGGTCGATCTGCGCGTCATCCAGTCGCCCGCGGTTGGCGCCTGCCGGCGGCAGGGACTGGCTGTGGAATGCGTAGCGGAAGATGTCCGGTGATTTCACCCCGACCCAGGCCAGGCTGTACATCTGGAAACGGCCGGCCTTGATATCACCGTAGAAGGTACCCCAGTCGTAACTTTGCACATCCACCTCTATACCCGCCCGCGCCAGTTGCTGTTGCAGGATGGTCGCGATGCGCACCCGAAACGGGTCGCTGGATGTTTTGTAGCTGATGCGCAACGGCCGGTCGGCACTGTATCCGGCCTGCGCCAGTAACATCTTCGCGCTGTCGAGATCGGTTTCGATATCGTCCAGTTGCGCATTGCCGGCCCAGTGTTCCGGCACCAGCAGGGCACTGGCCGGCCTGGCCGCGCCGCGAAACACGTAGCGGATAATCGCCTCGCGATCGATGGCCAGGGCGATGGCACGCCGCACGTCCTGATTACCCGTATCCCGGTCCTGCAACTGGAAACCAAGATAGGTGAAATTGTTGCCGGCGTGTGTCCGGACATGGATGCCGGGGCGCCCGCCGAGGTAGTGCAGGAGCTCCGGTGGCAGATCGTTCTGCAGGATATCCACTTCCCCGCGCATCAGCTTCAGCACGCGCATGGTGGGATCATGCACCTGCTCGAAAACAAACAGCTGCCGGTCGCTGATGCGTTCCAGTGTCAGCGCGCCGGATTCGGGCCAGCTGCGCAGGCGGAACGGGCCGCTGCCGGTGGGGTGATGATGAAAAGCCGCACCGGTTTCGATGCCGGTGGCGGGCAGGATACCGATGGTCAGGAAGGTCGGGAACAGTGCATCGGCCCGGTTAAGGAAAAAATCCACTGTGTCTGCATCCACCACCTCGAT
>JBHHXO010000136.1:0-8847 GCA_046757125.1 Thiogranum sp. | reverse complement strand
GTGCGGGCGTATCTCGAGCAACACGGCTGGCGGATTCGCCGCCCGAGCGTCCGGCACTTGACGTGTTCGTCCAGCGCGGCATGGCGGCGGATGACAACCGATTCCACCCGTGGTGAAACAAAGTAACTGGTGTAGCCGTTGGCCTTGATCTCGCCCGGCGCATACACACGGTAATCCATAGTGCGGGGTGTCAACAGGGCTGTCTGAATATTGGCCAGCGCCGCCTGCTCTGCGTTGAGTGACACACTTTCTTCATCGTGCCCGTGTTCTTCCTCCTTGTGTTCATCATCAGCGCCGTGCGCGTGGTCATCTTTTTCCTCATGCTGGCCATCATGCCCCTGTTCATCGTGCCCGTGTTCTTCCTCGCTGTGCCCGGTGCCTGCTTCGTTCTGCCCGGCATGGTCGTGCGCATCTTTTTCTTTATGCCGGCTGCCCTGTTCATGTTCATTATGCGCGTGTTCCTGTGCCGCCAGTGCAGCCGGTGTCAGTGTGAGTCCGGTGTGCACAAGCGCGAGCAATGCACTGCCGATAATCAGGTTCTTCATGGTGGATTCTCCACAATTCGTTTCGTTATGCCGGAATTCTGCGACGCAGTCTGCAAAACACGTCCGGCCGGTTGTTCAGGAATTCATTCCGGGTGTTGGGATTACAGGCCCAGCCAGCGTTCGGTCTGGCCGGACGCCTGCAGCCAGGCGACCCAGGCACTCCAGGCAGCACCTTGCAGCTCGACGGCCGAAGCCTGTGTATCAAGGGTTTGCTGGAGCTGCACCAGGTAATCCGTGGTGCTGATTTCGCCGATCTCCCAGAGACGCTTGAGCAGATCAACGCGGCCACGCAAGCTGCTTTTCCCGGTTTTCTCCCAGTAAGTCAGGGCTGCACGTGTCAGACGATAGCGTTGAGCGCTTGCCTGCAAGGCGCTGTTGGCGCGCCGGTGGATATTGTTATAAGCCTGTTCGGCACGCGTCGCGTCGGCATTGGCCGCGTCCAGCTCGGCGCGAAAGGTATTACGTACAAATAACGGGATCGAGACGGTAACACCTATGAGGCCGTCATCGTCTTCCTCACCACCGCGCACGCCGATGGTGGGATCCGGACGACGGTCACGCCGGGCGATGTCGATCGTAGCTCTGGCAGCGGCGGCTTCGGCCTGCGACTGGCGCAGGGCAGGGTGCTGTTGCAGCAGGTCGTCGGCATTGAATGATGCGATATTTTCCGGTAGCTCCGGTAAAACCGGCCAGCCCTGTGCGGGCATCTGCGTCAGTGCTGCCAGACGGGCTTCGGTTGCAGAGGCTTCAGCCATGATTGCGGCTGCCTGCATGCGCGCCTCGGATACCGCCAGCTGCGCGAGGTCTACATCCGTCTGGCCGACGTCACCCGCTGCGTAGCGCCGTTCGGCAAGGCGCCGGAATTCGTCCAGCAGCTCTACCCGGTGCTGAGCGAGACGGGCCGCTGCGCTGCTGGAGACGACACCGCTTAATTCCGTCAGCAACTCGCCAAGCATTTCCTGCCGGGTTGCCGCGAGGGCCGCCTGCGCCGCGCGGATCGAGTCCTGGCTGGCGGTATCGCGTGCCCGACGTTTTCCGGCCCAGTCGAACGTCTGTACCAGGCCGATGGTCTTGGTGACATCGGTGGCATCTTCGTATTCGACCTCGATTTCCGGGTTGTACAGCGGCTGGCCGGTGGCCCGCGCTTCCGCTTCCGCGCGTTCCAGGCCGGCACGCGCCGCCTGTGCGGCCGGGTGCTGTTCAAGAAAAGTCCGGGCCAGTTGCTTCAGTGCGGGAGAACTGCCCGCCGCACCGGCAGGCAACGCCGGGGCCAGTAACAGGCAAACGATAAAGGCTCGCCGCCAGATAGATAGATTTTGCATCAGGGTGAATCCTGTGAACGTCAAACATCGAACCACACCACGACGAGCGCGGCGCAAGGCGTCAGATCAGGGATTCAGGAAATGGGTGGCTGGAAGGGTGGCGCCGGGGTGCGTGAACCGGGAATGCGCTGGTAAAAATAAAACACGGCTGAGCGGGGCTCGGGCCGGAGTGTTGTTGCGGCGGAGATCAGTGCCACGACGTGCGCGCTGGAATGCGCACAATGGTCGTCACAGCTGTCGTTCTGCTGCAGTGGCGACGGCTGGCCGTTGTCATCGGCCTGCGAGGCGTCGTGACCGACAGCGGAGATAAAGGAGGAAGCCCACGCCATGCTGCTGTTCAGGGTGAACAGGAGAAACCAGACTATTAGTAAGCGCTTGAAAAACATAGGTGCGTTAGCGGCTAGATTGCGGTGCAGTTTAGTGGTATCGGGCTGTTTTGCCAAGTGTTGGGTCCCAAATTGAGGTTATAGTTCCCTTGTGCGCGCTTTTATGGGTTTAACACAATCTTTACTATTGTCATGGTAGATTGTTTAACCATCCGGTACGGTTCAACTGTGACCGGCCTTTCCTGCAGTTGTTGGTGAATTCATGAAGCAAGCGAGCTGGTCTGATTCCTTGACCCGGTATTTCCCTTTTCTGACCTGGTGGCCGTTGCTCGGCAAGGAGACGGTGCGCAGCGACCTGGTCGCCGGGCTGACCGGCGCCATTGTCGTGCTGCCCCAGGGTGTTGCCTTTGCAACCATCGCCGGCATGCCGCCGGAGTATGGCCTGTACGCGGGTATGGTGCCCGCCATTGTCGCGGCATTGTTCGGTTCCTCCTGGCACCTGGTCTCGGGGCCTACCACCGCGGCATCGATCGTGCTGTTTTCCTCGCTCAGCGTGTATGCCGAACCCGGCACCATGGACTATGTGTCCCTGGCGCTGACACTGACATTCATGGTCGGCATCATAGAACTGGTGCTGGGGTTCGCGCGTATGGGGGCGCTGGTCAATTTCATCTCCCATTCGGTGATTGTCGGTTTTACCGCCGGCGCCGCCATTCTTATCGCCGCCAAGCAGCTGAAAAACTTTTTCGGCGTGGAGATCCCGCGCGGCGGCCACGTCCAGGACGTGCTGATTTCCTTCTGGCACCAGATTCCGTACATCAACGGGTATGTAACTACGGTAGCCGTGTCGACCCTGTTGTCGGGTATCCTGGTGAAACGCCTGTGGCCCAGGTTGCCGTACCTTATCACCGCCATGATTTTCGGCAGTGTGGTGGCGGCGGTGCTCAACCAGTTGTTCGGTGTTACTACCACCGGCATCGATAATGTCGGCGCATTGCCGCAGACACTGCCGCCGCTTTCCGCCCCGGACTTTTCCCTGACCACCATCAAGAACCTCGCGCCGACAGCGGTGGCCGTTACCCTGTTCGCCCTGACCGAGGCGGTGTCCATCGGGCGCTCGCTGGGCGCGCGCAGTGGCCAGCGCATCGACGGTAACCAGGAGTTTATCGGCCAGGGGCTGTCCAATATTGCCGGCAGTTTTTTCTCCGGCTACGTGGCGACCGGCTCCTTCAACCGCAGTGGCCTGAACTACCAGGCCGGCGCCAAAACACCGCTGGCGGCCATGTTCGCCGGGCTGTTGCTGATGCTGATTGTGTTGCTGGTTGCACCGCTGGCCGCCTGGCTGCCCAACGGCGCGATGGCGGGCATCCTGTTCCTGGTGGCCTGGGGCCTGATCGACTTCAGGGAAATCGCCCATATCCTGAAGTCCAGCCGGCGTGAAACCGCCATCATGGCGGTGACCTTCTTCGGCGCGCTGTTCCTTGAGCTGGAGTTTTCCATACTGGCCGGTGTCATGCTGTCACTGATCCTGTACCTGATGCGGGTATCCAGGCCGCGCATCGTTACCCGGTCGCCGGATCCACGCCAGTACAAGCGCAAGTTTGCCACCGACCCTGCACTGCCACAGTGCCCGCAGTTGCATATCCTGCGCATCGACGGTTCCCTGTTCTTCGGTTCCATCAACCATGTGCAGGAGGCATTTGCCGACCTCGAAAAAAACCACCCGGAGCAGAAGCACCTGGCGGTTGTTGCTCAGGGTATCAACTTCGCGGATATTACCGGTGGCGCAACCCTGGTTGAAGAAGCCAGGAAGCGCAAGGCGAAAGGCGGGGGCTTTTACCTGATCAAGGTAAAGAAGGGCCTGTGGGAGTCACTGGAGAGTTGCGGTTGCCTGGATGCCATCGGTCCCAATAACGTATTCCAGTCCAAGACCGCGGCCATAACCGGCATTTTCCAGAAGCTGGATAAATCGATCTGCAAAACCTGCGACAAACGAATTTTCAGGGAATGTGCATCCGTAGAGCGCGAATGAAAACCGGAGTGACAAGGCATCATGTACATACTGGTTATTGAAGACAATCCGGACCTGGTTGCCAACCTGTATGATTATCTCGAACCCAAGGGATACATACTGGATGCGGCCTATGACGCAAGGACAGGCATGCAGTTTATCCAGGACAAGGTCTACGACGCCGTTGTGCTCGACCTGACCCTGCCGGGTCTGGACGGACTGGAAGTCTGCCGCCGCATTCGCGATGCCGGTGTGACCGTGCCGGTGCTGATGTTAACGGCCCGGGATACGCTGGACGCCAAGCTGGACGGCTTTGCCGCCGGCACCGATGACTACCTGGTAAAGCCCTTTGCCCTGCAGGAGCTGGAGGCCCGGCTCAGGGCGCTGGTACGCCGGGCACGCGGCGACCAGGAGCGGGAAGTACTGCAGGTCGCCGACCTGGTGTTCGATCCGGATACGCTGCGCGTGGAACGCGCCGGCAAGCAGATCAGCCTGCCGCCGATTCCGCTCAAGCTGCTGACACTGCTGATCCGTCAATCACCGCGCGTGGTGCCGAAGCGCGAACTGGAGCGGCGTATCTGGGGCAATGAGCGGCCGGACAGCGATGCGCTGCGCACCCATCTGCACGTGTTGCGCAGCGCCATCGACAAGCCGTTCGAAACGCAGCTGTTACGCACGGTTCATGGTATGGGTTATCAACTGGCGGCGCCCGATGAGATTCAGGACTAGTCTACGTTACCGCATCAGCATCGCTTTCGCGTTGCTCGGCGGGGTTATCAGCCTGGCGCTGGCCGGTATACTTTACTGGCTCACTCTCAGCATGGAAGAGCGCCTGATCGCCGAGACCCTTTCCACGGAACTCGGGGATTTCGTCGAACGTTATGTCGAAGACCCTTCTACGGTTGCACCCAGCAGCACGGTGCTGCGTACCTATGTGATAGAGGACAACAATCGTGCGTCGGTGCCGGAGGTGTTGCAGAACATGCCGGCCGGTTTGCACCACATCCCGCTTGACGACCGGAATTATTTTGCAGAGGTTCGTGTCGAGGGCGACAGGCACTTCGTGCTGCTCTACGACGATATGCAGGTGCGCCATAAGGAGCGGCAGTTCAGGGCCTATCTTGCCGGCGGTGTGCTGATCATGATCGGCCTGTCGGCCGCGCTGGGACTGTGGCTGGCCGAGCGCGTCGTTTCCCCGGTGGGGGAGCTGGCGCGTCGTGTCGGCAACCTGGAGCCCAGGGGGCGCACGCACGCACTGGCCGCTGACTTCCCCCGCGACGAAGTCGGCACCCTGGCCAGGGAGTTCGACGCCTACCAGGACAGGTTGCGCGCCTTTATCGAGCGCGAACAGGCTTTCACCGCTGACGTCAGTCATGAACTGCGTACGCCGCTGGCGGTTATTGAAGGGGCCGCGGAGGTGTTGCGCGAAGATACTTCACTGGACGAGGCCCGGCGTAGCCGCGTGCGGCGCATTGCGCGTGCGGCACGCGAAATGTCGGAGGTGACCCACGCCTTGCTGGAACTTGCCCGCGAACAGCAGGAAGACGGGCTGACAGCGAGCTGCGAGGTCGACAAGCTGTTGCGCGAAGTCGTGGACAATCACCGCCACCTGCTGGAAACCAACAAGGTCGAGGTCGATATTACAGTGCGTTCGGCGCCCGTCCTGTCCGTGGAGTGTGCGCTGCTGCGCATCGTACTCGGGAACCTGATACGCAATGCCTTTTCATATACCGCGGAAGGCTGCGTCAGGATCACGCTGGACAACTACAGCCTCAGCGTCTCCGATACCGGGATCGGCATTCCGACGCAGCAACTCGACGAGGTTTTCAAACCCTTCTACAGCACCCGGGGCGGTGAAGGCATCGGGCTGTCACTGGTGAGAAGAATCTGCCAGCACTACGGATGGCAGGTCAAGGTCAGCAGCCAGGTAGGAAAGGGCACCCGTTTCCGGCTCAATTTCAACGAGCAGGCAAAGACCGTGTAGTTGTCCGCGCCGGCGTCTACTGCGGATTCAGGTCAGGCAGCTGTGCGGACGAACGCGTAGCAGTGCCGCACTGGCGCAAACGCATGGGAAACAGTCCCGGCTTGATCTGCTTCCTGAATTCCCGTTTCCAGCGCGGAAAGGCGTCTATCGGCCGGTTGCCGTAGACCGCTTCGTCCAGCTCCAGCAGCAGGCGATCGACCTGCTCTGCGTTGGCGCGCGGATGGCACCTGGCGATGGTTTTCCCAAGCTGTCGAAGGTGTGCCTGGGGTTTTGCGCCCAGGTGCCGGGCTGCCAGGAACTGCAGCGCCTGTGCCCATTCGGTCGGGTCGCTTTCACGCGCGACCGCGCGCAGGCAGAACCACAGTTTCCAGGACATCGGCAGGCGGCGTCCGGTCCAGGTGCGCAGGCGGTGGAAGCTGCGTCGTGGTGAAAGGCGCTCGGCAACCGCTACCAGCGGGGTATACAGCGTGCCGAGTAACGGCCGGAACAGGTTCCTGAGCGACCCGGCCCCGGGTAGTCTGCCGTCACCCATGAAAGCGCTCAGCCAGCCGAACAGCAGGACAGCTACGGCAAAACCCATCGGCAGCCAGTAGAAAGCCGAACTCACCGCGCCGCCGTTGCCGCGACCGCCGCGCTCGGGGTTGGCCGGGCCCATGACGTTGATCCGGTCGGTGAGCAGTGCGGCCACCTCGGGGCGGTTGTAGCGCACATTCCACCAGTTGATGGTGACGCCGGGCAAATGCAGCCAGCCGCCGTAACGCGGTACCAGGGTGAAACTTTCGCGGCGAACCCCCAGCAATGTCCTGCCGTCATCGGACAGCTTGCCCTCACTGACACTGTCGCCGGGATAAATGCGGAAGTCCGTGCTCTTGAGGTAGGCGGCGATGGACGGTATCTGCGAACCGGTGGCGCCTGTTGCCCGGGTTTCGATTTCCATCTCTATGGGGTTACCGGCTGCGGGTGCTTCGTTGCCGCGCACCCGGGCGGTGATTTGCAGGTTGTACAGTGGCAGCCAGGGTTGTACAGCGTCGGTCGCGGGCCGCACGTGCATAATTACCGCCTCGCCGGATACATCGAAGGCGGGGCCGTCGCCCCCGTCACTGGCCGTAAACCGGCCGGTGACCCGGGCGGGGGGTATTTCTATACTGCCGCTGGACAGCGGCATCAATAGGTAACGGTATTCGGTAGCGAACTCGCGGGCACCGTTCTGTTCGATACTTTCGGTTACGGGGTCGCCAAGCAAACGCAGGATTGCTGCGCTGCTCTGTGGTATCGCCGGCGCGACGATTTTCAGATTGCCCTTGCTGATGATGCGTACACGGTACACCAGGCTCTGTTGTTCATAGGGCGTGGTATCGCTTACAGAGATTTTGACGCGCGGCGGAGTGTAGCTATGTTGCTGTGCCTGCTGCTGGTATGGATGCCAGTAGGGGCGGGGCTGAGCGGGACTGCGTTTGTCCGGGTACTGTCCGGGGTAACTGCCCGGCTGCTGGTACCCGTAAGGCGGGTACCAGGCGGGTGCCCGGGCACTGATCGTTGCCAGTATGGCAAGCAGCAGCAGGCGCGCAAACGACTTTGCCATGCCGGGTGTTCTCATCGCTCTGCCTTTACCAGGGTCGGGGTTCATACGGTTGCTCGCCGTTGCGGTTCATGCGTTGCTCTTCCAGCATAAACTGGTTTCTCATCAGGTGGGCCGGGTTGCCCTCCACCTGTTCCAGCAGCTGTTCCATCGCTGCCAGCGTGGAACGGCCGCCGGCACCCGGCACCTCGCCGGGCAGTACGGCATCTTCGCCTTCGGGTCCCGCCTGCCTGCCGAGCTGGTCGAACTGTTCGATGGCTCCGCTGTCCCTGTTGACGCGGGCGGGATCAAAGTCGCGCGGATCATTGGCGTCGCCGCTGCGCCGCCCGCGCATATTCCGGTCGTTGCCGGCAACGGGTCCGGCGGTCTGTTCGCCGCCGCCCGGTGACTGTTGCTGCGAGTCCTCGCCGTCGCTGACTGCGCCAGGGCTTTTGTGGTCTGACTCTGCGATACCCGCCTCTGTGTCATCATCCTGTTCGCCTGCGCCCCTGTCCTCCATCGCCGGGTCCCCGGCGCTGGCGCTGCGGTGATCCTGTGACGGTTCGTCATTCCCGCTGTCGGACTGCCGGTCGCCGGACGGCCCGTTTTTCGCAGCATCATCGGGTTTGTCGTCGCCATCGGATTCCCGGGCGGACAGCTCCTGCTGACTCCCGGTGTCCTGTTTCTCGGGCTGGTCAATGTCGCCTTCCTGCTGCCGGTCGCCGGATTGCCCGCCGGACGGGGATGGCTGCTCCTGTTGATCGCCGGACTCCTGTTGCCGCTTTTGCTCCCGGTCCTGTTTCTGCCCCTGTCCCTGCTGCTGATCGCCGGATGACTGTTGCTGTCCCGACGGTTCATCCCCGGACTGTTCTTGCTCCTGTTGCTGGTCGCCGGATACTTGCTGCTGATCCGACTGTTCATCCCCGGACGTCTGTTCCTGCCCGGATTGTTCTTCCCCCGATTGCTGCTCCTCCTGCTTTTCTTTTTCGTCAGGCGACTGTTGCTGTTCCTGTTGCTTGTCTCCGGACTGTTCCTGTTTATCCTGTTCCTGCTTGTCCTGCTTGTCCTGCTTGTCCTGCTTGTCCTGCTTGTCCTGCTTGT
>JBHHXO010000135.1:0-9075 GCA_046757125.1 Thiogranum sp. | reverse complement strand
AGGAGATCGACGCCACCCGGCTGGTGCCGGGCGATATTGTCCGCCTGCGTCTCGGCGACGTGATTCCCGCCGATGTCAGCCTGCTGGAAGACACCTACCTGAGCATCGATCAGTCGGCCCTCACCGGTGAATCCCTGCCGGTCACCAGACAGCAGGGGGAAGATGCCTTCTCCGGAACCATCATCAAACAGGGCGAGTCGCTGGCCCGGGTCACCGCCACCGGCAAGAACACCCGCTTCGGCAAAACCGCCAGCCTGGTGGAACAGGCAAAGACCGTCTCCCACTTCCAGAAGGCAGTGCTGACTATCGGCGACTACCTGATCTACGTCAGCCTGGCCCTGGTCATCGCCCTGGTACTGGTACAGCTGCACCGTCATACCCCCTGGCTGGAGCTGGTGCAGTTTGCGCTGATCCTTACCGTTGCCTCTATCCCCGTTGCCATGCCGGCGGTGCTGTCCATGACCATGGCCCTGGGCGCTATGGCGCTGTCGAAGCGCAAGGCCATCGTCACCCGTCTGGAGTCCATCGAAGAGATGGCCAGCATGGATATACTCTGCTCCGACAAGACCGGCACCCTGACCCGGAACCGGCTCACCCTGGGTGATATCGAATTGTTCAGCGCCGGCGATGAGCGGGAAGTATTGCTGGCCGCCGCTTTGGCGTCGCGTGAAGAAGACCGGGATGCGATCGACGCAGCGGTACTTCACGCGCTTGGCGACGGGCAGCACCCCGGGCACTTCGAACAGACGGCCTTCGTCCCTTTCGACCCGGTACACAAACGCACCGAGGCGACCATACGCAACAGCGAAGGAAAATCGTTCCGGGTCGCCAAGGGCGCACCCCAGGTCATCATGCAACTGGCCGGCCTGAGCGGTGCCGACCTGGAACGGGCACAACAGGTCGTCGACGACTTCGCTGCCCGGGGCGACCGCGCGCTGGCCGTCGCCCGTCAGGCACAGGACAACGAACCCTGGGCCTTCCTCGGCATCCTGTCCCTGTTCGACCCGCCACGCGAAGACTCCGCCGCGACCATCGCCGGCGCCCGCGACCACGGTGTACAGGTAAAGATGGTAACCGGCGACAACGTCGCCATCGCGCGCCAGATCGCCGCAAAACTGGGGCTCGGCACCCGTATCCTGAAAGCGGACAGCCTGCCAACCGACCATCGCGGCACCGGCACGCCAGGCGACGTCACCGAGCGCGTGGAGAATGCGGACGGTTTTGCCGAGGTATTCCCCGAACACAAGTTCTCCATCGTTAAAATCCTGCAGGGGAACAACCATATCACCGGCATGACCGGAGACGGGGTCAATGATGCCCCGGCGCTCAAACAGGCGGACGTGGGTATTGCCGTCAGCGGTGCCACCGATGCCGCCCGCGCCGCTGCCGACCTGGTTCTCACCAACCCCGGCCTGTCGGTGATCATCAATGCCATCGAAGAGGCACGGCGCATCTTTGAGCGCATGAACGCCTATGCCGTCTACCGCATCAGCGAGACCATCCGCATCATGTTCTTCGTGGTACTGGCGATGATCTTCTTCAACTTTTACCCGATCACCGCGGTAATGATCATTCTGCTCGCGTTCTTCAACGACATTCCGATCATGACCATCGCCTACGATCACACCGACCTGGAAAAAAACCCGGTCAGATGGGATATGCGGCAAGTGATCACCGTCGCCACCGCCATGGGCATTACCGGTGTCGTCGGCAGTTTCGGTATGTTACTGATCGCCATGGACTGGCTGCATCTGGGTATTGAGCAGATCCAGACCTACGTTTTCCTGAAGATGGCGGTCGCCGGACACCTGGTGCTGTTCGTGGCGCGCAGCAAGAGCCACTTCTGGAAACGGCCCTGGCCGGCACCGATCATGATCTGGTCGGCAGTCGTCACCAAGCTGGCAGCAACCCTGCTGGCGGCTTACGGTTTTGGCCTGATAACCGCCATCACCTGGCCGGAGATCGCCCTCATCTGGGGTTATTCCCTCGCTTCCGCTTACGCAACCGACCTGGTCAAAGTGGCTGTCTACCGGCGCCTGGGGCACAGTACACCGCGCCACCGGGATTTCCTCAACACGCTCAAGACCCGGTTTGTGCGTCGTCACCAATAAGGGCATCCTGCCCTGTGGCGAACGATCCTGACGAGGTAATGCCATGCACGCCTTTTTGCAACGCCCGCTACCGGAAGGCCTGGAAGTGCTCACCGATCTGGCGCTGGACATGCGCTGGACCTGGAGTCACAGCGCCGACAACCTGTGGCGCATGCTCGACAGGGAAGCATGGGAGCGTACCGCGAACCCGTGGGTGCTGTTGCGCGACGTATCCCGGCAACGCCTGGAACAACTGGCCGTCGATTCCGCATTTTGCAAGGAACTGAAGCGGCTGGCAGAAGAGCGCGAAGCCTATCTGGCTGACCCCGGCTGGTACGGGCCGCTGCAGGCGGAACTCGATATCGGCCGGGTCGCCTATTTCAGTATGGAGTTCGGCCTGGGCGAAGCGCTGCCGATTTATGCCGGCGGCCTCGGCATCCTGGCCGGGGACGTACTCAAGACCGCCAGCGACCTGGGCATCCCCATGGTGGGTATCAGCCTGCTCTACCAGGAAGGCTATTTCCGCCAGATGCTGGATACCGACGGCCGGCAACTGGCCATCTACCCCTACAACGACCCGTCCACCCTCCCCGTCCAGCCGCTGCGCATGGCGTCGGGCGAATGGCTGCATGTCAGCCTCAGGCTTCCGGGCCGGCAGCTGCTGTTACGCGTCTGGCAGGCCAATGTGGGGCGCGTCACCCTCTACCTGCTGGACAGTAACGACCCGCTGAACAGTCCCCGGGACCGGGGCATTACCAATAAACTCTACGACGGCGGAATGGAACTGCGTTTTCTCCAGGAACTGGTGCTGGGCATCGGCGGCTGGCGCCTGTTGGAGGCGATCGGTGACGAAATCTCCGTCTGTCACCTGAACGAGGGTCATGCAGCGTTCGTCGTGCTGGAACGCGCACGCCAGCACATGGAACGGCACGGCATTTCCTTCCAGGAAGCCCTGTGGGCCACCCGCGCCGGCAACGTGTTTACCACCCACACGCCGGTAGCGGCCGGCTTCGACACTTTCCCGCCCCGGTTCATCGACAAGTATTTTCCGGCCTTCCATGACTTCCTGACCCGTACCGGACTTTCTTTGCAGGAGCTGCTGGCGCTGGGCCGGAAGAACCCGGGAGATACGGGAGAAACCTTCAACATGGCCTACCTGGCCATGCGCGGCTGTGCGCGCAGCAACGCAGTCAGCCGCCTGCACGGGAAAGTCAGCCAGCGCCTGTTCAGCACGCTCTACCCGCACTGGCCGGTAACGCAGATCCCCGTCAGCCATATCACCAACGGTGTGCACGTACCCTCCTGGGATTCTGCCTGGGCCGACCGGCTGTGGACCGAGACCTGCGGCAAACAACGCTGGCTGGGTGATACCGATGCCCTGCGCCAGGCAATCGAAACACTCGATGATGAAAGACTATGGAACCTGCGCGTGCGTGAACGGGAAGACCTGGTGCACTACGCGCGCAAGCGGCTGGCCCTGCAACTGGGCCAGTCCGGCGCCGGCCCTGAACAGGTGCAGAGCGTCGACCAGGTGCTGGACCCGAACGCCCTGACGCTGGGTTTTGCCCGGCGCTTCGCGACCTACAAACGCCCCAACCTGCTGCTGCACGACCAGGCGCGCCTGAAACGCATGTTGACCGACAGTACGCGACCGGTGCAACTGATCATCGCGGGTAAAGCGCATCCTGACGACAGCGAAGGCCAGGCCATGATCCGTTCGTGGGTCAACTTCATCCGCCAGCCCGGTATTCGCAACCGCGCGGTTTTTCTCGAGGATTACGATATCGCGCTGGCGCAACAACTGGTGCAGGGTGTCGACGTCTGGATCAACACGCCGCGCAGGCCCTGGGAAGCGTGCGGAACCAGCGGGATGAAAGTGCTGGTCAACGGCGGCCTCAATCTCTCGGAACTGGATGGCTGGTGGGCCGAAGCCTGCTCGGACGAGACCGGCTGGTCACTCGGTGATGGCAGGGAGCACAGCGCCAGTCCCGGGCAGGATGTGATAGAAGCCGGGGAACTCTATCAACGCCTGGAAAATGAAATCATCCCGCTGTTCTATGCGCGCGATGCCCACGGCCTGCCCCGCGAATGGCTGCTGCGCATACGCAACAGCATGATGAACCTGACCCCCCGCTTCAGCAGCAACCGCATGCTGCAGGACTATGTGCAACAACTCTATCACCCCGCAGCGTGCGACTACGAAAAGCGTAATAACGGGGAAGCACAGCTGGCGCAACAACTTGTCGACTGGTACCAGGCGCTGACACTGCACTGGGGGCAGATACATTTCGGCAATGTAGACACAGAGAAGGAAGGTGATGGCTACCTGTTTAATTTACAGGTCTATCTCGGCGAAATCCTGCCGCAACAGGTCCGGGTCGAACTGTATGCGGATGCCCCCGACGACGGCTGCCCGCTGGTAAACGAATGCCGCTGTGTGGAAAACATCAGCGGAGCTGTCAACGGCTACCTCTACCAGTGCCACATCGATACGACGCGGCCGGTCACGGATTTCACTCCCCGCGTAATCCCTTATCACGCCGATGCGCAGGTTCCCGCCGAAGCGCCCTTTATTCTATGGCCGCAAAAAACAAAAGGGGACGGAGGGATTAAAAAATAATCCCTCCGTCCCCTTTTCACTGTCACCTGGGTTGCATACGTGCTGCCGGTATGACGGTAGGCTGAACTGTGTGAGCAGGGGCAGGGATATTGAACAGGCACCCTGTTAATGAAATTCACAGGAGACTGCCATGAAAAAGCCGCTGGATCATGATCCCCTTGACACCCTGGGCGAAGCCTACGAGAAGATGTTCGAGCGTGCTGCCGCGGCATTCCACAGTGCGGAGGAAAAAAGCGGCACACTGTTCCACAAACTGATCGACGAGGCAAAGGAAAAGGCTGTCGAGCTCGAGGAAGTAACGCGGGAAGACGCTGAGAAGCTGTCGGCTTATCTCAAGCGTGACCTGGCCGAAGCCGGCGACTACCTGTCGGAAACGGGGCGCGAACTGAAGGACTGGCTGGGGTTCGAAACCACGCTGCTGGAAAGCAGTTTCTTCGACCTGCTGTTAAAGGCTGCCGACAAGACCACGCTGAAGCTGCTCAGGTTCAGGGAAGATGCGCAGTGGGCCTCGATCTACCGCACCGGTGAAATCACCAGTGCCGGCACGCTGGTGTGCGATCAGTGCGGGGAAAAACTGCATTTCCGCAGGGCCGGAAAAATCCCGCCCTGCCCGAAATGCCACGCCACGATGTTCCATCGTTAAAGCGTAACCGGCATTACGGTAACCGGGTCGGCGCCCGCCCAGCCCAGGCGCATGGCGCAGTGGTCAGCCTGATCGGGGTCGCAATGCAGGATAACCACGTAGTGGCCCGCTTCAATTGCGTCGTGGATCAATTCGATATCCGCTTCCGGTATACCGATCCGGTGCAACGCGCTGGCCAGTTCGGACAGCACTGCAGCGCCCGCCATGCCGCCACCCGCCACCGCGGCGCCGGCGATCGCCCCGCCCAGGGCCTCGACCACGGGTCCGGCCGCCAGCAGGGGGCCGATGCCCGGCAGCACGAACAAACCGGTCGCGCCTGCCAGCAGGCCCCACAATGCACCCCAGACGGCACCGTGCTCGCCCCAGGCCCTGACCCGTTCCGCGGTGTTGGTATAGGCCAGCCCCAGCATGTCATCACCGAGGCCGCCGGTTTTACGTAACAGCGAGAGCTGGTCCGGGGGGAAGTCTTCCTCGATCAGTTTTTCGATGACCCGGATGGCCTTGTCCTCGCTATCAAAGACACCAACGGCGAGTATCACGCGCGCCTTCCGGGATAATTGCCCTGCTTTCGAACCGGCGGTCATTATCTGTCCTGTTTTTCCTTCGACCCGGCCCGCTCCTGTATCAGCCAGGCCAGAGTCTGTATGAACGGGCAAACACCCTATCGCCCCCGCGGCCAACGCGCTGTCACCCAGGTTACAGACGGGCATGGCTGCCCGGTACACAATGCCCTTCAGCAAAGGAGGCCTGCCATGCAATACGCTACGGAACTTGAAACCACGATCAGCGACATGGTGCAGAAAGGCCGCGGCATACTCGCCGCGGATGAGAGCGCCCCCACCATTGCCAAACGTTTCAAGGCAATCGATGTTGAATCCACTGAGGATACGCGGCGCGCCTGGCGCAGTCTGCTGGTCACTACGGCCGGGCTGGGCGAATACATCAGCGGCATTATCCTGTTCGAGGAGACGCTGGAACAGAAAACCGCTGACGGCAAGAGCATCCCGGAGGCAGCCCGGGCGGAGAAGATCATCCCCGGCATCAAGGTCGACAAGGGCAAGATTCCGCTGGCGCTGTCGCCGGGAGACCTGATTACGCAGGGTCTCGACGGACTCGCCGAACGCCTGCGCAGCTATCGGCAACAGGGTGCCCGTTTTGCAAAATGGCGTGAAGTCTATGCCATCGGGCAACATGCGCCCACGCCGCACGGCATCGAGGCCAACGCGGAAATGCTGGCGCGCTATGCGGCCGTATGCCAGGCGGAGGGACTGGTGCCGATCGTGGAACCCGAGGTGCTGATGGACGGCGACCACGATATCGGTCGCCATGCCGAAGTTACCGAAGCCGTACAGCACGCCGTGTTTCATGCCCTGCACCGCCACCATGTCGCGCTGGAACTGATGATCCTCAAACCCAACATGGTCCTGCCCGGCAAGGACTGCCGCCGCGCCGCGCCCGACGAAGTGGCCACGGCGACACTCGACGTGCTTGCACGCACCGTACCGGCAGCGGTACCGGGCATCAATTTCCTGTCCGGTGGCCAGGGGCCGGAAGAAGCGACCGCCAACCTCAATGCCATCAACGCGACGGGACACGACGCGCCCTGGCGGCTGAGTATTTCCTACGGCCGGGCCCTGCAGCAAACGGCGTTGCAGGCATGGAAGGGGCAGACCGACAACGTACCGGCCGCGCAACAGGCCCTGCTCAAGCGCGCCCGGCTCAATCACCTGGCCATGCTGGCTGAATACCGGTCGGAAATGGAGACAGAATGACCTGTATGTGGCGACACTGAAACGGCAGGGAGTCCCCTGCTCGCGTTCAGCGCAGTTGCGGCTAGCCGGCGAGACGCTCGGCTTGCCGGTCTGAAACGGCCTGGTGGCCCCGTTGCCGGGGATAATCGAGAACCTGGCCGGACCACGCCGTTGTGCCGCTGCGCCCTTGCGTGCAGCTGCTCAGACAGGATACGGCGTTTTTCGCCGGCAGTAATCGCTTCGGCACTGTCCAGCGCCGCGGCAACCGCCAGCATGTTTTTTACCAGGCGAACCACGCGCTGCAAACGTGAGGGTACCGGTATCGTTTCGGCTAATGCTTGTAACATCGCTAAACCACCTTGTCAGAAAACCAGATTCATCATGGCGATCATGACGACCAGGAACAGTACGGTCATGATGCCGCCCGCACGCATGAAATCGGGCACCCGGTAACCACCGGGACCCATGGTCAGCGCGTTGACCTGGTGCGTCGGGATCAGGAAGGAATTGGACGTGGCAATAGCCACTGTCAGCGCAAATACCGCCGGGTCAGCACCCGCTCCCGCAGCAATGTTGACCGCCAGCGGGACCAGCAGGACGGTGGCGCCGACATTGGACATGACCAGCGTGAAGAACGTCGATAACACGGCGATGACTGTCTGCAGTACCCAGACCGGGACGTCACCGAGCAGGCTGAGGGTACGCTCGGCGATCCACGCCGCCGTTCCCGATGTCTCTACAGCAAGCCCCAGGGGAATAAGGCTGGCCAGCAGGAAGACGGTTTTCCAGCTCACCGCATCGTAGGCTTCATCCATCTCCAGCACGCCCGACAGCACCATGCCGAGGGCGCCGGTGAGCAGGGCCACCGACAGGCGCAGGTCGGTGAACAGCACCAGCACCAGCGCGATGCTGAAGAACAGCAGCGCAAAGCCGACCTTTTGCGGGCGCAATTCCTCGTGCGGGTATTCGGTGGTGACGACCACGAAGTTGCGGTCGTTCTTCAAACGGGTGAGCGCGTCCCAGGTGGTGTGCACCACCAGCGTATCACCGGCCTGCAACGGCATGTCGCGCACCCCCTCCCCTTCACGGTAGGTTTCACCGACGCGGTGCAGGGCTACCATCGAGATGCCGTAGGTCTTGCGCATCCAGACATCGCGGGCGCTCTTGCCGATCAACTGGGAACCCGGCGGGATAACCACCTCGGCAATACCCGCCTTGGTCGGCGCCAGGGCTTCTTCAAAGCTCTCGAAGCGGTCACGCACCTGGAGGTCGTACTCCTCCGCGAAACTCAGCAGGGCTTCACGCGCACCCATAACGCCGAGCACGGTGCCGGCTTCGATACCGACATCGCGCGCCAGGCCGCCTGCGCCGATGCGGATATCATCGCTGCCGCGCTGTGCGGCGATGACGCGCAGACGGCCGTTGTGTTCGATGTCATCCAGCGTCTGGCCGGCGATACTGCTGCCCTCCGGCACCACCATTTCACGCACGTCGTATTCGACCCCGTAGGTCTCGCGAAAATACGCCAGGGCGCTGGAGGCCTTTGCCCCCTTGGACAGCCTGCTGGGCAGCACGAAGCGCCCCGCCAGGATGAAATAGATAATCCCGGTTGCAACCAGCGTCAGCCCGACCGGCGTCACCGAAAACAGCGACCAGGTGTCCATCTGGTGATCAACGGGCAACGCCTTGTTGGATGTCAGGATAAGGTCGTTGAGCAGAATCAACGGGCTGGATCCGACCATCGTAACGGTGCCGCCCAGAATGGCACAGAAACCCATCGGCATGAGCAGGCGCGACATCGGCAACCCGGAACGCGCCGAGATGCGTGACACCACCGGAAGAAACAGCGCCGCGGCGCCCACGTTCTGCATGAAACTGGAAATAATGGCGACGGTACCGGAAATGATCGGAATGATGCGTTTCTCGGTCGTGCCGCCGGTTTTCAGGATGAAGGCCGCCACCTGGCTCAGG
>JBHHXO010000134.1:0-9154 GCA_046757125.1 Thiogranum sp. | reverse complement strand
AGCCCCAGGCGGAAGCGCCCGCTCCCGAGTTCCCGCCGCAGGCGCGCCTTCTCCGCCTCTACACTGGCTGCATCGACTTTGACCGGCTCGGGTTCGACGACCTCGGCCGGCTGCGGGGGTTCGGCTTCGGCAACCGCCGTACTGTTATCCGGTTCCGCTGTGTTGCCGGGCTCGGGAACAGCGGTTTCCTCCTGCATGGCCAGCGGCTCTGCAGGTGGCTCCTCTTCCGGCAGGCTGTCTTCGCTAACAGCCGGCGTTTCCGCCATGACAGCGGGGGACGGCGTGTCTGAAGACACCTCCGCCTCGTCAGCCTCCACTTCATCAGTATCCGCAACGGTTTCCACCGGCAACCCGTCGCCACCGGTCTCTGCCTGTTCAGCCGTGACACCCACCGTTTCGGGTACCGGCGCGGGTTCTTCGACCGGCACTGGCTCCTCGGTAGTGACCGTGGTATCCAGTGGTTTGCTGAACGTCACCTGTGGCTTGGCCTCGTCGCTGTTTTCGAGCAGGCCCAGCAGCTTGTTGAATTCGTCATCCCCGTAATAAGCCGCGTAGAAAAATCCGATGAGCAACACAACGAAGGCAACCTTTCCCCAGGACCTTTTTTTCGCCACCGGCTCCGGTGCAGGCGCGGGCCTGGCTGCACCGATGGTCGGATCCCTGCGCATGGTTGGTTCAATGCGCCGCTTGCGGCCGCTGACCTGGGAGGGCGTGACCTGCTCGGGCGAATTCCTTTTCCTGCCGGGCGGACGCGCGGCCTTGCGCGGTTTGGCTTTTTCCGGTTTGCGGCGCGTTTTGCGTGGCTCCTGCGGCGACGCCGCTTCATCTGCCGCCTGCTCCGGGGCTGCATTCATGTCCCTGCGCGGAAGTCTGCGCACCGGCGTATCGGCGCCCGTGTCCGGTTCCGCCGCCGCTTCCTGGCTGTTCACGCTGTCCGCGTCTGCGGACAGCAGGAACTCCTTGTGCAACTCATCGATCACCAGCCGGGCATCGGCTGCGACCAGGTCGTGCTTCTGTTCCAGTCCCCCGTAGAGAAAAAGGCGGTTGCAGATCAGGTTGATCCTGCGCGGCACCCCGCCACTGTACTGGTGGATCAGGCGCAACGCGCCTTCATCGATGCTCGGGTCGCCTTTCCAGCCGACACGGCTCAGGCGGTGTTCTATGTAATCGATCACCTCGTCGAGCGACAGCGGCTGCAGGTGCGAAGCAGCAATCAGGCGCTGGTGCAGGTGCTCCATGCCGGGGGCGCGCAGCATCTCCAGCAGTTGCTCCTGGCCGACCAGGAACACCTGCAGCAGCAACTGGTGATTACGCTGCAGGTTGGCCAGCAGGCGCAGCTCTTCCAGCGCACCGGTGCTGAGCCCCTGTGCTTCATCGACGATCAGGATGACGCGTCGCCCTTTATAGCTCTGCTGGTTGAGGAAATGCTCCAGTTCCTGCAACAGGCCGGGCTTGGTCTTGTCTTCCGGGCGCAGGTCGAACAGGTTGACGACCATCTGCAGCAGGTCGCGGGATTCGAGCTGGGTGCTGGTAAGCGTCGCCACCTCGATATGTTCCTTGTCCAGCCCCTCGATGAGGTCACTGATAAGGGTGGTTTTGCCCGTGCCCGGCCCGCCGGTAACCGCGATGAAGCCTTCGCCCTGGAAAATCGCATATTGCAGGTAGGCCTTGGCGTTGGCGTAGCTGCTGTGCGCAAGCGAAAAGCGATGATCCGGGCTCAAGCGGAACGGCTCGCCGGTCATCCTGTAGTAGGTTCTGTATACGTCGAGCATCAGCGTTTCATTTCCCGGTCAGGGCCCGGGACTGGGTAGTACCTCGGCAGCTAACATACTATGAATTATAGTATTATCTCGGCTGAAGCGTATTTAGCTGTAGCGCACACGCCCCCGGCCAGCAGATCAAGGTAACATATTATGCTAAGCTGAAGAACATTGGTGCCAAATCTGCGCTGCGGACAAGCCGAAAATGCTTGACTTCCCCCCGCACATGGCGGATTCTTTAACAAATTCGGGTAGTTGGAACAGATCAGACCGCTCTCTGGAGAGCCACAAGCCATGAAAAACCCCATTATTCAATTCCTGCTGTGGGCTGTATTTCTGAGCTATCCCGCCTATGGCCAGGAAGCCATCCAGATCGAAATCGACAGCGCCCCGGTTGAAGTCGAGATCCAGAAACCCGCTCCTTCCGAACCCGCCACACCGGCGAGCCAGGAGACTGCCGAACAGCAAACCGCGGAAGCACCTGAATCTCCGCAAGCAGAAGACACCGCGGACAGCGGCATGAACCGCGGACAGACCGTAGGGATCGCCATTGGTGCGGTGGTAGCTGCGGGACTGGCGTTGGTTGCCGGCGGGGGTGGTGGTGGCGGGAGTTCGACAAGTCACTAGCTTCGGGACTGCCCCCCGCCTCAACCCGGTTTTGACCACACCGTCCGGTTAATGTATTCAACGTAGCTCGTTACGACCCTGAGCACCTGCCTGGACACCTGACCACCGGCATAATCTTCCACCAGTGGCGACATCCGCCCGGCACCATTGCGCTGTGAGACAACCAGTTTCACCGCATCAAGTACACGCGCCTTCTTCAAACCAGCCATCACCAGCGTTCCCGCATCCATACCTTCAGGGCGTTCATGGACATTACGAATAGTGACTGCCGGCAAATCCAGCAGCGAGGCTTCTTCCGTAATTGTGCCGCTATCAGACAGAACACAGAACGCACTGGTCTGCAGTTTGATGTAATCACAGAAACCAAACGGCTCGGCAAAGTGGACCCGGCGATCAATTTCACCGGTTTGTAATATATCCAGGCGTTTTCGTGTGCGTGGATGTGTCGACACTATAACCGGGTAATCGTAACTGTCTGCCAACACATTGAGCGTCTCGACCAGGTCCGCCAGGCTGGCAGGCGTATCAACGTTTTCCTCGCGGTGCGCACTCACGATGAAATACTTCTCCGCCTCCAGCTCCAGGCGCTGCAAAATATCCGACGCAGCGATTCCCGGTGCATAATAATCCAGGACTTCCTGCATGTGTGAGCCGGTTCTTATGATTGTCTCCGGATTTATACCCTCGGCCAGCAGGTGGCGGCGGGCATGTTCACTGATCACCATATTGATATCACTGAGGTGATCAAGGATCTTGCGATTCAACTCCTCGGGAACCCGCTGATCAAAACAGCGGTTACCGGCTTCCATGTGGAATACCGGGATTTTCCTGCGTTTCGCGGCGATCACGGCCAGGCCAGAATTGGTATCACCGTAAATCAGGACAGCATCGGGTTGTTCTTTCTCCAGCACCTCGTCACAGCTACCAATCACCTTCGCAATCATCTGCACAGCATTTTTGGCGGAGACGTCCAGAAGATAATCGGGTTTTCGGATTCCCAGTTCATCAAGCAGCAACTGGTTCAGACCGGAATCGAAATTCTGACCGGTATGCACCAATATGTGCTGCGTATACCGGTCAAACTCGGCGATCACTCGACTCATCTTGATAAGCTCGGGACGCGTCCCGATGATGGTCACAACCTTAAGCACGGATGTGTTCCCGGATAAAATCGAGTCCGGACAGCAGTTGCTTTACCTGGCGTACGTCCAGGCGTTCGGTATTGTGCGAAGTGTAGTCATCCAGCCGGGAGATCTTGATTTCCCCGTCGGTCTCGTACATGTTGTAGTTAAGATCCCTGTTATCCGCGGGAATCCGGTAATGGCGGCCCATATCCTCTGCGCGTGCCATCTCCTCGCGGGACACCAGCGTTTCGTATAACTTCTCGCCGTGACGTGTGCCGATGACCCGGACAGGATTATCCTTGTTGATAAGCTCCCTGAGCGCCTGCGCCAGGTCCGCGATTGTGGACGCCGGTGCCTTTTGTACGAATATATCGCCCTGCCTGCCGTGTTCACACGCGTGCAGAACAAGATCGACCGAGTCCTCGAGCGACATGAAAAAGCGTGTCATGTTCGGATCAGTGATAGTGACCGGCAAACCGTCCTTCAACTGGGATATGAACAGCGGGATCACTGACCCGCGTGAGCCAATGACATTCCCGTAACGCGTTGCACACAGCACCGTACCGGTCCCGTTCTGCATGCGTGCCTTGGCGACCATCAGTTTCTCCATCATCGCCTTGGACAAACCCATGGCATTGATGGGATACACGGCCTTGTCCGTGCTGAGCACCACGACACGCCCCACATCGTTGGCGATCGCAGCAGACATGACATTCTCTGCGCCAATGATATTGGTCTGCACGGCTTCCATCGGGTAAAACTCACAGGACGGCACCTGCTTGAGGGCGGCCGCATGGAATACGAAATCCACGCCTTTCATCGCCTGACTGATACTGTCGTAATTACGCACGTCGCCGATATAAAACTTCAGCTTGTCGTTATTCAGGGCGAGGCGCATTTCTTCCTGCTTCTTCTCGTCGCGACTGAAAATACGTATCTCGCGAAGATCTGTAGACAGGAACCGTTCCAGCACCGCGGTTCCAAAAGAACCGGTACCGCCGGTAATCATCAGCACATTGTCTTTAAACATGTTCCTGGTTCATATTCTGCAAATAGTCGGCATACATCATTTCAACAAGCGCGGGCCAGTGCGGCGCCGAATAACCGGTGACCGCCCGGAAACGTCCGGCATTCAGCGATCGGTCAATCACCAGTGAGTCATCCGGAACAATCTCGATTGTCTTACCGTAGACCCGGGCCACCTGCTGCAGTAACTCGTATTTGCTGATCGGGTCGGCCGCAACATGATACAGCCCGTGAAGACCGGAATCGGGAATTATGACATCACGCACCAGCTGCGCAAGGACGACTGTCGGCAAGCCGGAAAATAGGGCCCGGGCGAACCCGCTGCATTGTTGCTGCTGGCCGAGAAACCAGTCTATCAGCCCGTCGGAACCGTCCAGTGCGTGCCCGATTATCGAGGTGCGCAGGGTAATCGAATGCGAGTCATGCACCTCGCCCAGCAGCTTGGACATGCCGTAAAGATCCCTTGCATCGGCAAAGTCCGCCTCCCGGTAGTCACCCTTCTCCCCGGAGAAAACACAGTCGGTGCTGATATGAATCAGGCGAGCACCGGCAGTATCGCACAAACGCGCCAGCCGATGCGGCAACAGGGCGTTCAGGGGGATTACCTGCAAGGGCTCATCCGCACCGGGAAGCTGCTTGACCAGGCCTACGCAATTGATAACCACGTCGGGACAGGTCCGCTCAAACACATCTGCCAGGGTATCCGCATTATCTACATCGATCCCGGTCAGCAGGTGCGCAGCGACCCTGCGGGGGAAGAACCGGATAACGTCTGTCGAACGTACTGTCCCGAACACCTCATGCTCCCCGGACTCAAAGAGCACCCGGATCATCGCGTTCCCCAGCATGCCGCTGGCACCCAGCACCAGCAATCTCATCAGGCAATCACTTTCCGCGACGCGACAGAGCGGAAATGGTCAAGCAGCTGGTCGACCAGCAGGCTGCGGTCGAAATGTTGCTGGAAATACCGGCGCCCGTTCGCACCCAGCCTGTCCCGCTCTTCGGAAGTCATGTTGAACAATGCCAGAACGGCATCCGACAGCGCCCTGGCATCACCGGCCGGCGCTGCCAGACCGGCACCCGCTTCCGTCACCATACGCGCGCCTTCACCATTCAGGCTCGCCAGGACCGGCCGCCCGGCAGCCATGTAGGTTTGCAGCTTGCTGGGCACCGTGGCGGAAAATACCGGATCATCTGTCAACGTTACCAGCAGCGCCGACGCCTTGCGAAAAATACATGGCATGGCAGCGACCGGATAGCGACCGGGAACCGACACATTACTCAGGCCACGTGCCTGTACCTCGCTGCACAACCGGCCCCTGCCGACACCCTCACCCACCACGACAAAATGTATCCCGGGATACTCCTTCAATAAACCGGCCGCCTCGGCAATAACGTCGACTGCCTGCACCGTACCGATATTGCCTGCAAACACCACCGGGAAGTCCGCATCCAGACCGGGAATCCGGGATTCTTCGACCGCAGCAGGTTCACAAAAAACCTCCTCCACGGAGTTAGGGTAATACACAACGGGCTTACCGGGCGCCAGTGCAGAGACAGAGGGCAGATACGCGCGCGACTGGACAAGCAGCAGGTCGGAGTGGCGGTAGATAAAACCCACGATACGTCGCACAGCTGCCAGTATGTACCGATTCTGTACATAACCGGTGGCAGCCAGGCTCTCGGGCCAGAGATCCTGGACCCAGACAACCACCGGGCAACGCTTCAATCTGCCAAGCAACAGCGCCGGAATAGCCTGCAGCAGAGGCGATGACGCATACACGAAAATAACATCGTAGCGGCACCCTCGCAGCAACCAGGGCGCAAACAGCAACCCGGAAAAAATAAAGGAAAGATAATTAAGGACAAGCCGGGATGCCCTGCCGGAACCCCGAGCCACAAGCGGCACTCGAAAGACAGAGGCTCCGCCACGCTGCTCGCGCTGACAGCCCCGGCCACGATAGCCCGGGTAATAACGGCCTTCTGGATAATTGGGCTTGCCGGTAAGCACGTCAACGTCCACACCACGCTCGGTCAGGGCCTGGACCAGGTCATTGATCCGGAAATCCTCGGGCCAGAAGTGCTGGGTCGAAACCAGAATTCTCACGGGCGCAGGATTCGCTCCAGGAACCCGCTCGCCGTCATGACCGTCGCCGCTGGCTCCGGACAACCCAGGAAACGACGCACCGCGCGCGCTATCGACACAGCCGAGCCGGCGTCAAAGGTCTCCACCGGTTCCACGAGATCCCGTACATAATCCAGCTCTGACGCCACGATAGGCAAACCGCAAGCCGCGGCTTCAAGCAACGGCAGGCCGAAAGACTCCAGTGTGGATGGATAAATCAATGCGCGTGCGTGCGTGTACAAATTCAATACCTGCTCCCGGGACAACTCGCCCAGGTTCTCGATGCGTAGCCTGCTCGCGGCACACAAATGTTCCAGCCGGCCCAGAAGTTTCGCGTTTTCTGCTCCGACCGTCAATACCAGCGACGGGAATAACCCTGCCTCCGCAAGCAGCAGCCACGCATCGAGCAAACGCTCATGATTCTTGTGTGCATCTCCTGTTGCCACATATACAAAATCATACGCACCGGCAGCGTCCTCACTGTTGCAACCCGGAATGAATGAATCAGCAAATGGCATCACACTAATTACCGGTTCCCCACCATGCCACCGACGCAGATCCCGGGCCATTGTACTGGTCTGGACTACATACTCATCCACCCGACACCTGAACAGCTTTGTAATCAGGCGTTCCAGTGCGATACGTAGTGCAATTCTCATCGGGAACTGGCGCAGTGAATTCATGCCAAGCAGGTTCCGGTTCTGCTGAAACACCACCACCCTGCCGCGCACCGGAAACAGTGGCGGCATACCGTTAAAGCAGAGTATTACGTCATCGCGCTGACTCGCGCGCCACAATCGCCACTCGGCCACAAACCGGGCCAGTCCATTCCGCGCAACGTAATGCACTTCCAGCCCCTGCGGCAACCTCAGCCGGGACTGTGCACGCGAGTCCAGCTGTGCCCACCGCAAGGCATCCGGTGCTGCATCCAGTAATTCCTGGAGCAACACGATACCGCCTCCGGTATGAACATTCGGAGCGTGCAACAGCAAACGCATAGCACCTACTCCCCCTTTCCCTTGTAGACGTCTTCTCCACCCATGACTTGCAGAAATAATAATCCAACCTCTTATCAAGCTGGGGGGAATCCCGTACTCGTTCTCGATTAACTCCGCATTATAATGGTTTCTCAGACGTGCATTGGCTGGATAATCATCTTGGCACCACCCACCTATATCGCAAAAACATACCAATTATCCACAACACCATAAATGCGGTTACTGCATCACGAATAGTCGCAAGCACCTGAACCAGACTTGTCTCAACCCCAAAAACTATACTAAACCAGGCTCCGAGAAAGGGAATACTTAAAATACGATACCCCTGTCGCACGACCAACCACTCCAGCAACGAAATTGATATGTAAGAAATTATCGCCGCCATGGGAATCCCAATCCAGCCAAAATCAACAATACCAATTGCCAGAACACTGCTGGAAAGATCGTCTGCCAGAGGATCAAACGGGATTCGAAGCTCGCTTGCAATAAGCTCATCCGTCATTTCGTCTGGCTTGGATTTGAAAATTATGCGCGGCATAACTACTTGAATACTGTTCCAGACCACCCTTCCAGATGCTGTTAAATTATTCTCGACTAGCCGTGACATTGCGTCATAAAGCAGCCCAAAAGGTGTCTTGCGAAAATAGTCTGCCTCCACCTCTGGTGACTCGGCTGGGATCAAGAATTTTCCGACACCTTGCAACTGCTCAATAACGGAATCGGAAGAGATGAGTTGCGCCACCTCAAAGCTCCCGGAATTATTTCTGATATTTTGAAAATACCAGGACCCGATAAACGAGAGCACCACCAGGAGAATCACTTTTAAGAACTGCTTATGAAGAATCAAAAACGCACTTGATTTCCTGATAATCAAAAGAGCTGCCAACAGCAGCAACGACAACATAAATCTTCGCGCCCCCATCCCACTTCCACCCAAAATAAAATTAGGAACAATAAACGCTAAAGCTATTGCAATATTGGCTTTGTTTGACACGAATTGCTTTACAGTTACAGATTTAACGACAAAAACAACTATAGCGCCGTAGCCTAGTAGCGTAGTTAAAGTTAATACTGACTGATTGAGATACGTCAGACCTGATTGATTCGGATCTGCGTATCGAAATAAATATAGTGAACTGATTCCATATTTATAGATAAGCAGAACCTGGAACAAAAACCATATAGCGATTGGGAGAGTCCACGCTTTATCGCCAAGTTGCCTACATGCATCAACAAGCCCAGCATTACATCTGCGCCTTTTATAAGCCAGAAGAGACAACATTGAAAGCATAAATAGATAGGCAACGCAAACTAAACAAGTAACTATATATAGCGTTATATCATATTGCGTACCTGAGCTAATGCGATAGCTCATCTGACCTACCATAACAAAAAGAATAAACATAATCTGGTGCAGTAGAACACCTAAACGAACGGATGAATTCAAGGATATAACTAAAAGAGCAGCCAATCCTATCGAGATAAAATCAATTA
>JBHHXO010000133.1:0-9179 GCA_046757125.1 Thiogranum sp. | reverse complement strand
GCCCCGACCAAACTTTGACAGTTATCGGCTGATTTCCGAACTCAAGGGTAGTGGGCCGGGAACAAGCCCTGTGCATTTTTACACTTGCGCCGCTTTGGCAATCAGTTGAATCGGTAGCCACATGGGGGCCGGCTCAGGGCGGTCACCGAGCATTCCCGTGACAACTTCAATTCTGGAGAACCCTAATCGGCTGTAAAATTCGATGTTACCCGTTTTGGCATCTACCACCACACCCGTGCACCCGACCTGATCCCGCAGCTTCAATGCAAGTTCGAGCATGGCCTTTAGTAGCAGTTTTCCGATCCCCTGTTTCTGAAAATCCAGATCAACGGCCAGACGGGCAATGCGTAAGACGGGCAGCGGGTAGGCCGGCAGACGTTTGCGGAGTGCCCTGGTGATGTTCTCAGCGGTCAGTTCGCCCATTGAAACAGTTACAAAACCGGTGATCTGCTGATCCAGGACCGCAACATAGCTTGTACCTATATGATGCCGGAACTGGTTTTGCCCGGCATAACGCTGAAAAAAACGGTCCAGTTCAATATCGCCGCAGCGAAACGAAGCCCGGTTATCATTTGCTGTCAGTCGCCGTACATGAATGTCCGTATCCATGCGTACTGATTCAGCTGCGTAACAATGCTTTCAGGGATTCTGTTGCCTGCTCGTCCCCGCTAATCCGGTCAGCAACCTGTGACAGGGCCTCTTTCGTCAATGTCAGCCTGGCCGGGATCACGACATCTTCAGGGATAGCCCGCAGGGCTTGAAGATGATGCTGCAAGGCTTCCTCAATGAGATAGGCCTTTTTTACCCCGCGGCGTTTCACATAGGTCTCAACCTGGGTCCGGGTCTCTTCGGAAATAAAGGCTGAGATTTGCTTGGTGGCGGACATTTTAACACCTACATATATGTAGAAAAAATTACATTATAATATATTTTGTTCTGATGTCCAGCGTACTGGTACCTGATGATCCTGGACAAGACTTAACCTGACGAAATGAGGTGCAGATGGTCGGAGGAAGGCCTGCGAGCCATTGGGTAGCGGTTCCTGTCTGCCTTCCGCTTACAACAATGGTTACACAGTGCCCGCTTTCTTCGATCCACCTTCCGGTGTTTCACCTGCTTTGCTATGCTTTCACAAAAAAGGATGCTCCGCTTTTTGCCGGGCAGGACAGCCCGGCGCCGGTTTGGGGATCCCGCGTGCGGAAAAATTTCAATCGTTCTAACGGTAATGGCCGCTTTGCCTGGTTACGGCTGGCCGGTCTCCTGGTGCTGCTACCGGGCTTGATCGCCTGTGACAGCCTGATGCTCAGCTCCGAGTCCCCCGTCATTCACCTTACCGATGTTTCCCCGCAGTCCCTGCCCGGCCGGAATCACACCTGGTCGTGGGATATGGATGGCGCAGCTCAGGCGTATATACGACTGTTTGGAGAGCTCGACGAGCAGCTGGTAATCGAGTTTCTGATTGAACCACCCGACTGGAGTGTGGATGAAAAACTTCGCGTGGTTCGTCCCTATACCGGTTATCTCACACCCTTGCAGGATGACTGGTACATGGCGGCGTTCAATGCTTTCGAGGATGGGAAGGCGCAGCAAGGCTACCTGCTTGTCAGGATCGATGAGAACGGGATAAGTATTCCCTCCAAACAGTCCTTGCGGGGAAGGAACGTATTGAACTCGCTTCGAAACATGGGCTGAAGCTCGATCAGGACGGCGAAACGGTTACCGGCGTCAACAAAAAGAAGCTCGTGGCTTTTTTCAACGCGCTGCGCGACAAGGTGCAACCCCGACATCTGGATACCTACCGCACCACGGAACTGCCGTCCGGTGACGCTTATCGGGAGGCTGTCCGACGTTACTGTGACGAGATCAACCTCATGCCCTCCTACACGGTAACCACCGAGAAAGAGCTCTTCGAAGCCAGCGTCTCCTACTTCCGGCTGCTGGACAAGCGCGGTGTGGGTTGCGCCTCCTACCATCTGGCACGTTTCTATGCCAACGGCAAGCTGGTCGAAAGAAATTACGGCAGGGCAGAGGCCTATGCCAGAAAAGCCGTCGATAACGGTTTCCCGCGTGCCTATTATCTCCTGGCTTATATGGCGCTGCATGGTCAGGGACGCGACAGGGATGAAAAGGAGGCCGAAAAACTCTTCCGTCAGGCAGCCGGGGCCGGCGAGCCCCGCGCCATGTTCCGGCTTGGCGAGCTGGCATTGAAGCGCAATGACATTCCACAGGGCTTGTCCTGGATCGAGCGGGCCATCGCGCTCGGGTACACCGACGCAGCCTTTCAGCTTGCGCGTTTCTATCTGGACGGCACGGGTGTCAAACGGGACGAGCGCAAGGCCTTCGATCTGTTTACCCGGGCCACCAAAAGCAGTCACCCGTTGGATACGCTTGTCCAGACCGCTGAAAGCAGTCACCGGGATGCCAGGGTTTACCTCGGCTGGATGTACGAGAACGGCCGCGCGACGGATAAGGATCTGAAGCAGGCCAACGGCTACTACTCCAACGGAGCGACGAGAGGCAATGCATTTGCGCAGTGGCGTCTGGGTGACAACATGACCCGGGGGGCAGGTATCGACAAGGACATGAAGAAAGGCATGGAGTGGTTGCGTCAGGCCGCCGCGCAGGGCAATGCCGATGCGAAAAAGCGGCTCGCTGAACTCACCGGCACGACCGGCAGCGAAAAAGCCATGACCGTGCAGTTGCCTTCACCGTTGGAAAACCCCGGCAGAGCTACTATTCCTGTAAAAGTGGCTTTCAGCAGGCCGCTGAACGATGGAGACAGTGTGGAAATTTTTACCGACGGGGTTATGGCGGCAAAAATGGAGATATCCGGAAGGGCGGGCATCACCGCGCTCAGAACTTCGCCTCTGCTACCCCCGGCTTCCGGTGTTTTCGAATTTGTCCTTCGGCGACGCAACGGTGAAACTACGCGTCTCAAGCGGGAATGGCGACCGGCGACACCCCCTGTTCCTTACCTTGGAATCAAGACACGCATGAAGGGTTTCAAGTGGAAGGTGAGTGCAAAAGATCGTGAAATCAGGGTTTCCTTCACCGATAGCATCAGCTTTTTTTACTATGTCAATAACATCTCCATCGACACCCCCGGGGGTTCGATCCGGATAATCCAGACCCCGCTGATATACCGGGCCCCGCGCTGGCAGTTCTGGACAACCGACAGCCTCCGCGCAGGTGATGTCAAGCTGGCCGGCTTTGAGGTTACCAATACGCCATTTTCCGAAGGGATTCCGTTCCTGGAAAAATACCGCAAGGCCCTCGAACAGGTACCGAAAGAGGAACGCACAAGCATGGCATATTTCAGTGCCCGGGACATCGCCAGGGATCTTGCAGGCGCGCTGAAAAGCGGCAAGCTCGAAGGCGGCGGGCCAAAGCTCATGAAACGGTATTGCGAGCAAATTACACCCATGAAACTTGGCGCCTGTATCAGGCTCTGCCTTGAAGACGGCCAGGCTGTATACAAGACCAGGGGTGATCTATGGATCTACATAGATGGTCGCAAGGCAGACCCGGAAGTTGTCTATGGATTCTAGAACGCGCATACAGACAGCGGGTTCCGGAAGCGGAAGTCCCGTATCGATATACCGGCGGTGGGTGGTGGCATCCCTGCTGACGGTGCTGATGCTGTGGCTCCACCAGGCCGGTGCAGATACCGTTATGTGCAACCGCACGGCGGATAAGGAACCCCTCAGCGTGGCCATGGTATTTTACTCGGGTAACGCTTTGTGGTCCGGCTGGACGTCGCGCGGCTGGCATCGCCTGGAACCCGGGGAATGCCAGCAGGTCCTGTCCGGGGGCAATATGGTGGAGCAAACCATTTACCTGTCCATCCTCAGGGTTCTGGGTGACAAGGACAGGGTGCTTGCTACCAGCCCTGGTGATGATACAGAGGAGTTCTTCTGTGTCCGTGGCGACAGGGGTTACGAGCTGGAACGGGAAAGCCTGGCCGGCCTGCGCGAATGTCCGGATGGTTACTTCCTGCAGCTGTTCAACAGCCAGTTCGAGACGCGGGAGCGGGGTAAAACGATATATACAGTACGATGACTTGCTCTCCCGGGCATCATCAGAGCGGTTGACGAGCGCCCTGGCCGGGTGATGCGGGTATCCCGCTGCCGGGAACTGCGGGCTCTCGAAGAGCGCACAATATAGCCCCGTAAAGAACGATACTGGCGCCTGACATTTCAAGGAACTCTTCGATCGCAACCTCTGCTTTGTACAGCAGCGTCAACCCCGTGCCGCGCAAATACCAGTAGCTTATGATCTCCATTCCGATGCCTCCAATAATGAAGAGCACGACTCCGAAAAACATAATAAGCATCTGGCGCGGGTACGTGTTCAGCATCGAAATGATTGTGCGGCGGCCTATGCCGAGCAATACGACGGCAATGGAAAGGTAGACCGGAATCCATATCCCGTGTCCCCCCTCAAATCGCGGCACCCACTCGATGTGTTTTAACAGGGCGGTAATTCTTTCGTGAATCGAGGCCGCTTCATCCATGGACAGGAATACAAACCCGATGCCGATTACTCGCAGGAATCCCGGTTTTACGATTTGATGTGTCTGTGGCCAGTGTCGTGAGAAAAGAAACAGGATGCCGATTACAAATAACTGCATTGAAGAAAACCACGCCGGGATTGTCCCCTCGCCATCCAGGTCAAATGGCTTGTGGAACACGCTGGGAATTAATGAGATAACATCCAGCGCGAAGATCGCGGCCAGGGATACCTCAAAGCTTATTAGCGCAACCAGCAGCCTGTTGGCATCCTCGAGATTGAATTGAAAGTGGAGTCCCGTATTCATAGGCGTTTTCATGGTGTGTCTGGCAACCGGGTAAACCGGCCTGCCGGCACGCACATTATCGGCTTCATGCTGTATCTTCTTGAGTTGCCACCGTCCTGCGGATTATGCCTTCCTGATGGCCTGTATTGGAAGCGTGCGTTGTACAACGGCTTCCCGCTTATTATATTCAGGGTTTTATTAATTTATTAAAGATTAATATGTATTTAAGGGCGTGTCCTGCCATTCGCGAATTGCTGGTGAATGACGGGCAGTGGCAGGGGGGCATGCCCGGAGATCGAACGCAGTTCCGGCGGCGGTGGTGAAAACCGGTCGCCGGTCCGCTGCCGGGTAGACTTGAACAAAACGGGTGTTTACTCTTGCCGGTATGGAATTCGAACGCGTTACATCGCCGGAGAAATTGTCACGGCGAGCAAGCCGGTGAAGAAGTGGCTGTACCGCGTACTGGCGATTACCCTGTCCCTGGGTGTTTCACTCGTTGTCGGCGAGTTTGTCGTGCGCCAGTTCTACGTTCATCCGGACCAGCGTCCGGATCATCAAAAGCTGTTTGTCCAGTACGATGAATTGCTTGGCTGGAGCAAGATACCGGGCAAGAACGGCAATCATGTGACCTCGGAGTATTCGATCTGGGAGAAAATAAACTCCAGGGGTATTCGCGGCCCCGAATACCCGTATGAAAAACCTGAAGGGGAATACCGGATCCTTGTTTTGGGCGATTCCTATACAGAAGGATATTCCGTCGGTTTCGAGAGCCTTTTTTCCGAATTGCTGAAGCGTGATCTGAATGCCGGGGGCGGTCGGCGGGTGGAAGTAATCAATGCCGGCACCGGCGGTTACAGCACCGACCAGGAATTGCTGTTTTTCAGACATTACGGGAAAAAATACAACCCCGACCTGGTGATCCTGATGTTTGCCCATAACGACGTATGGTACAACACCCGGGACAAGTACTGGCGCGGGGGGAAACCGTTTTTCACCCGCGGCGATGATCGGCTGGTGCTTAACAATGTTCCCGTGCCGCCGCCCGAGCCGGCCCCTGAAGAGCAGGGACGCGAAGCTTTGGCGCCTTCGAAGAGCAGTGGGTCGGTGCTCCACCAACTCAAACAGTTCGTCCTCGAAGACAGCTATATATGGGCGATGGTGTCGGAAGCGTCCCACAATGTGTATGTGATTCGTAATGTCATGGAGAAACTCGGTCTGTTCGGTCCGAAGCCATCCGGCGGTGACATTCCCGGTGTGTACAAGGTCTGGGAACGGGAGTACGACCCGGAAATCAGGCGGTCCTGGGAGATGACCGCGGCTCTGGTCGGGGCATTGCGTGACGATGTTGCAGCCGGTGGTGCGCGTTTCCTCGTGTTCTATGTGCCCTACCGGGCCAGTATTCATGATGACGTCTGGCGCTCGATGAAACGCCGCTACGGGGTTACAGAAGAGCGCTGGGACATAGAAAAAGCGGGGACAGAGCTCGAATCGTTATGCCGCGCTATGGGAATTGAATACATGAACCCGACAAAGGAATTTCAGCGGGAGGCGGCCCGACTCGAAACAGAGCGGGAACGCTTATATTACCGTTATGACGGACACTGGAACAAAAACGGCCATGCGTTGGCCGCTTCGGTGCTCTATGAGCACATAACCAAAGGTGATTTTATCGAACGCCGGCAACCTGAATAGCCGATTGCTCCCGGCAATCCGGGGACATTGCCGTATGGCCCACTAGATGCAGGATGCGGCCAGGTTGTGCAAGGCGTCGACCTCCGCGATCGGCTTCGGCCGGGCAATACCGTACCCCTGGGCGTAATCCACCCCGATCTCTGCCAGGTGTCGCAGGATGTTCCTGTTCTCGACAAATTCAGCGATTGTTTCGATGCCCATCACGCGCCCGATCTGGTGGATGGCGCGGACCATTTCCCGGTCTACCGGATCATCCGCGATGTCGCGCACGAAACTGCCGTCGATCTTGAGATAGTCCACCGGAAGGTTTTTCAGGTAGGCAAACGAACTCAGTCCGCTGCCGAAATCATCCAGTGCGAACTTTACCCCGGAAGCACGCAGCCGTTTCATGAAGCGGGTGGCGGATTCGAGGTTTGAAATGGCCGCTGTTTCAGTAATCTCGAAACAGATTGTGCCGGCGACGATGTTGTACTCATTGGCCAGTTCTACCACCCTGTCCTGGAAAGATGCGCTGCCCAGCGAGCTTCCGGACAGGTTGATCGACACAAGCCCATGCCGGTCTCCGGCATGGCGGGCACACTGTTTCGACCACCAGGCGAAGGTATTGCGTATCACCCAGAGATCGATCGACTCCATAAGGTTGTAACGCTCTGCTGCGGGCAGGAACAAACCCGGTTGTATCAGTTCACCGCGCTCGTCGTGCATGCGCACCAGCACTTCGCCGTGCAGATAAAAATCGCCTTTCCCGCTGGTAGCCACGATATCCTGGAAGAACAGCACCAGTCGGTCGCCCTCGATGGCGCGCGTAATTTTGCTGACCAGTTCGAGCTCGTTGTGCCGTCGGCCGGATTCGCTGTCGGTGCGCTGGTAGACGTGCACCTGGTTACGCCCCATGTCCTTGGCCGCATAACAGGCAATATCGGCCGCGCTGAGTATGCCGGCCACGCTTTCACAACAACTGCTGATCTCGATAATTCCGATGCTTACGCCGACCTCGAACACTTTGCCATCCCATACGAAACGATGTTCTCTTACATACTTTCTCAGTCGCTCACACAGTTCGGTTGCATCCTCGAGTGAGCAGTCCTCCAGAAGCACGCCGAATTCATCGCCACCCAGCCGTGCGAAGACATCGCTCTCTCTCAACAGGGACGGGAGCCCGCTCGCCAGGCGGCGCAGCAATTCATCGCCGGCCACGTGCCCGCACGTGTCATTGACGATCTTGAACTGGTCGAGATCCGCATAACATACACAGTACCTGGAGCCGCTCTTCTTTGCCGACTGCAGGGAGGATTCGACAAAGCGTTCGAATTCCATGCGGTTGATCAGGCCTGTCAGGGCATCGTGGCTGGCCTGGTAACTCAGGCGTTCGGCCATCTCCTGCTGTTTGGTAACGTCATGGAACACGATGACGGAGCCAAAGGCGCTTCCATCAGAACTGCGAATCGGGGAATGAGAGCTTTTGATATAGAAGCGGATACCATCCCGCTGGTACAGGATCTGGCTGCCCAGCGCATTTTGCAGTTTCCCGCTGTTGTGGGAACGGCGTTCTCCTGATACGGGCCCGCTCGCGCTGCCTTCCTCGACCTGGAATACCTGTGTTACGGGACGCCCCCGCGCCTCATCCGTCGTCCACCCGGTGAGCTGTTCGGCAACAGCATTCATGGACAAGACCCGGTTACGCTGATCTGTGGTGATTACGCCATCACCGATGGAATGCAGGGTGACCTGGGCGCGTTCCTTCTCCTGCCCCAGTTCATCCATTGCGCGTTGTTTCTGGCGGACCTCGGATTTCAGGCTGCTGTTGGCTTCGGTCAACTGTCCGACCAGTTGTTCGTTATCTATTGCCAGCTGCAGGGATCGCTGAATGGAGCGGTAGTGTGTATGGCCGATGACGACCAGCCCGATTGTATAGATCAGCAGGATGATGCCCAGCAACTGGTGTACCGGGTCTGCCTGCATCAGGAACCAGGCGACTGTTGGTGAGAGGGTGGGCAGGTGCAGGCTCAGGAAGGCGGGATAGATGACGGCATAGGCGATATGGAACCGGCCGAGACGCCGGCCAGCGAGAGAATGATCACGATCTGCTGTGGCAACGGTCCGTTGGGGTCGAACATCAGGATGCTGCTGCCCCAGACAATGCCGCCTGTCAGGTTGCCCAGGCTGATCAGCCATACCCATCGGTTGGCCTGTTCCTCGGCTGGAGGGAAATACCGGTAGGCGGCGACGACAGCCAGGCGTATCACTGTCACTGCCATGATGCTGCCGATCCAGAGTAGCAGAAGGTCGCGGTCTGCTACCCCCCAGAGTACAGCGGTTTCGAGCAGCGCTACCAGCAGGGCAGAGCCGATCCCGACCGGGGAATGCCTGATCAGCATCTGCACCTTGCCAAGCAGCAGGCGGCCCGAATCTTCTTCCGTGACAGGGTTGGTGATATCCAGTATCGGTGAAGTAGTACTGCTGACAGAAGTCAAAACTTCATCCTGCTAGTTGGCGACATCGACCCCCCGGTTTTTGCAAATGCCATCGGGAGATCATCGACGTTTGGTTTATTCTCGACAGATTCTCTTTACCTATCGGTAGAGCCAAAAAAATTAATACTTTTCTGGTTGCCTGTGCGCCCTGGATTTCCACTGCGAGCCGGACTCCCCGGCAGCTTGCCGGTGGTGATCAATGGACAAGCGTGAATTAC
>JBHHXO010000132.1:0-9248 GCA_046757125.1 Thiogranum sp. | reverse complement strand
TGCAGGGTCTTGCGGCCGCCCACGCGCCGGTATTCACATGAAGTCAGTCACTTGAGATTATTAATATTGGGACTATTATCCCAATTATAGTCCCTGGGGGAGTGTTCATTCCAGCCGCACAGGTTCCAGCGCTGGCGCTCTGCCCAAAAGCCGGCGCTCACGCCAGTTCCGGGCATTACAAGCCGGGAAATTAATAGCGCATGTAAAACAACAGGTTAAATGTTTATTTTTAGATCGCCCTTGATATATCTATAAGCAATCCCTAATATTGATAATGCAGTTAGAGAGAAAGGGGGCATATCATGATTTTCGACCTGTTAACCGTCAGCGGGATTGTCGTTGTATTCGTTTCCATTGCCGTAGCCGTGACACTCAGGCATTGCTGCAAAGGGAAATAGGCGGCCAATAAAAAACCGGTATCGCGCACGTTACCGGTTTGTTGTGGGTGATCGAGGACCAGAAATCGATCTGGCTTCGTACCTGGAAGATGTTTACATCCTCGTCACCCGTGCCGGCACGCACGTAATTCACCATAGAACGGACATTCGGCGTTGCATACCAGTTGAGACCTGCGGTGATATTGTCTCTTCCTCACCCCCGGTGTAGCCGCTGTCCTCGAAATCGATGCTGCTGTAACGCACGGCTATTTCCAGGCACCCGACCACCCTTGCCTACCATGCTGTCGGGCTTCACCCGACCGAAAGGACCGTAAACGGTTGCGGCTTCCAGCCCGAACAGCGTCTGGTTGTCATAACCGGCAATCATCCCGGTGTCCGCCAGGCGGGTGCTGGTTACATGTGACTCCGGCCGCTCACGAAAGCGGATTTCACTGTGTTGCCGGGAAAATCAATCTGCGCCCTGTAGAACCAGTCGTGGTAACCCGTACCCCCTGGCAAACAGGCATGCACGACGCACTTCCGCACCGTTGCCGAGCCGGGTTTCGTCCTTGTCATAAAAAGCGGCATCGATCATCACGCGCCCGCCAAGCTGAAACCTGAAATCACCGTCACCGGAAGATACCTTGAGGCCGGACTTGCCGGTACTGACCTTGACCGTATCCCTGGTCGCCCCGGAAACTTCACGGCTCACGCGCTCCTTGTCCGCAGTGGCTGAATGTTTCAGCTCTTCATACTCCGAAGTACTGATGGCTCCCCGGTCACGCAACATCCTGAGCAGATCATCCATGGCTGTCATCGGAAAACGCGGGTAAGGAAAAACTGGCAGCGGCACACAGAACGGCGCAGTGCAGCACAGGCAAACGGAGTCGAATTTTCATGAAGGGTCCTCCCGGGACAGAATGCAGATTGGTGACACGCCAGTGCATGCGACCGGGAAGAGACTAACGAGCGATTATGTCAAATATGTTACGATGCATTTACGGTTGTATGAACGGTATTCACTGATGTATTACCCGAGCGAAGCAGCAAGACACACTCCCCGGTCCCTCCCGCCAACACCGGATATAACGATTCCCGCCCCCGACCGGTCTCACCGGGGCATCGCCTGATCGTGAAGCTGCGCAGCCAGATCACACTGTTTCTGCTCCTGCTGGGACTGACGCCCTTGCTGGTGTCCTTTGTAATCAACGTGCCGCTTGTGTTCGACAAGCTGGAATCCTTTTATCACGATGCCTACCTGGAAAAACTGCGCACCGACTTTCACGACCTGGACCAGCACATCACGCGGCGACAGGAAATGGTACGGCTGTTCGCCAAGCTGCCCGAACCGGGCATCACACGGTCCGCGAACAAAGAAACGGGTCATGATTCCCTCACACGCGAACGCGAAGCGTATACCGAATGGGCCAACCGGGTACTGTTCGACCAGCTGGATATCACCCAGGTTATTTTCATCAACAAGGAGGGCAAGGTTTCCTTCTCGCTGGACCGCGATTATGAAAGCGGCATGCTGCAGGCCGGCAATCACCAGCCCGATCTTCCCGGCATGGATTTCCTGTCCGCCGGCCTGAAGCTGTCACCCGGCGCGGTACTTACCAGCCCGATTCGCTTCCACATGGAATCCGACAGCAATGACCTGAGACGCTTCATGACACTCAGCTTCATCAGCCCGCTGCTGACGGCATCCGCGCGGGACGGGGCACCGGAACTCCTCGGGGTGGTGGTGTTCAACCTGGATGTCGGCGGCCTCGCACACGTCTACAACGGTATCTACTGGGTGCAGAACAACGGCGAGTACCTCGCCTACCAGATGGACGAAGCACCGGCCTCAACCGCGTTCCGGGATTTCCCGGGACTCGACAAACTGTTTGCGAAAGGGGAACTGGCGCTGTGGAAACAGGCCGGCCAGCAGATATTCTGGCTGCCGCTTTTCTCTACCCAGAATTCCGGCCCGTTGTGGGTGGGACGCAGCGTGGACCCGTCTCCGCTTACCGGATTTATCAGGACACTCGAATTCCGCGTCGCCAGCATCATTACCGTACTGGTACTGGTCATCATCATCGTTGCGCGCGCCATTGCCATACGCATGGAAAAGGTGAGCCAGGACCTGAAGAGCGGGATTGCGAACGTGCTGGAACGGGATCAGAACGTCAGCTTTTCCTGGCAACGCCCCGAAGAACTGCGCAACCTGGGCAACAGCCTGACCCGCCTGTGCGAAAAGCATGTCGAGGATGCCCGCGCCCTGCGCACCCACGCGGACGAACTCGAGGCGTCCAACCGCTACAAGTCCGAGTTCCTGGCCAATGTCAGTCACGAACTGCGCACCCCGCTGAATTCCATCCTGCTGTTATCGAAACTGCTGGCGAGTAACCGCGAACAGATGACCGCCGAACAGACACAGCAGGCCCGCGTCATCCACTCTGCCGGGAAAGATCTCAGATCGTTGATCGACACGATCCTGGATCTTTCCAGGATCGAGGCCGGCGAGGCCACACTCAATCCTGAAAGCATCCAGCTGGCGGATATGCTGAACGAACAGACCGAGCTCATGCGCCCGCAATTCGAGGAAAAAGGGCTGACGCTCAGGCTACGGATCGACGCGGATGCGCCTGCTTCCATCGTCACCGACGGCGAAAAACTGCGCCAGATCACAACCAACTTCCTGTCCAACGCACTCAAGTTCACCGAGCAGGGCGGCGCCACCCTGCGGCTGGCCCGCAATACCGGCGCAAGCGCCGAACACCGGCCGCTGGCACTCAGTGTCAGCGACTCCGGCATCGGCATCCCGGACGACAAGCAGGCACAGGTCTTCGAAGCCTTCAAGCAGGTAGACGGTTCTACCAGCCGGCGCTATGGTGGCACCGGACTGGGCCTCACGATCAGCCGCGAACTGGTGCGCCTGATCGATGCCCGGATCGATATCGACAGCAACGCGGGCAAGGGCACCACCTTCACCCTGCTGTTACCGCTGACGCTGGACGAACCCGCCCGGGACAGCGCCGGCCCTGCGCTGACGACGGCGATACAAAAGGAGACTGACGGGGAAGCAGCAGCAATCCCCGACGCACATTACGGTGGCAAGCGGGTACTGGTTGTCGACGACGACCTGCGCAACCTGCTGGCACTTACCCCCTTGCTGGAGCGCTGGGAGATCGAAGTCCTCGCCGCCGGCAACGGCCACGAGGCGCTGGAGGCACTGCAACACGATGATGAATGTTTTGACCTGGTACTGCTGGACCTGATGATGCCGGAAATGGACGGTTACGAAACCCTTCGCGAAATACGTGCGGATGCCGGCCTGGAGCAACTGCCGGTCGTGGTACTCACGGCCAGGGCAGCAGACGAAGACCGGGAGCGGGCACTGGCGCTCGGCGCCAACGGTTATCTGTCCAAACCGGTTGAGGCCCGGGACCTGAAACTGATACTCGACCAGTTGCTGGAATCCGGCGACCCGCCCGCCCGGCCCCGCACGCAACAGGAGCAGGCATGAAACATTACAGCGGTTTCAGATTGCTGATTGTCGACGACAATCAGCACAACCTGTTTACCCTGCGCACCCTGGTTAACGCGCATATGGATGTCGAGGTACTGGAAGCGTCGTCCGGCCAGCAGGCGCTGGACATTGCGCTGAATGACAAGGGGATCGACCTGATTGTGCTCGACATCCAGATGCCGGATATCGACGGTTTCCAGACCGCCTCCATGCTGAAAATCCGCAAAAAGACCCGCGACATCCCCATCATATTCCTGACCGCCGCGTTCAAGACCGACGAGTTCCAGCAGAAAGGTTATGACGTGGGCGCCGTGGACTACCTGCTCAAGCCGATCGATGACAACCAGCTCATCAACAAGATCAGCACCTATTTCCGTCTCATCGAGAAAGAACGCGATCTGAACCGCCGGCTGGAGGAACAGGTGGCCGAGCGCACGGCCGAGTTACGCACCGCCAACCAGTACCTGCAGGGCATCATAGAAACCATGGGCGAAGCACTGCTGGTGCTGGAGCCGTCGGGCAATATAAAATCCGCCAACCCGGCTGCCTGCAACATGCTGGACTATGACGAACACGACCTGGTTGGCCTCAATATCGGCGATGTTTTCGAGGAATCCGAGCCGGAGCAGGCCAATGCCTTTATGGGAACGTGGCTCGAAGCACTGATCCGCAGCGGAACCCTGAGCAGTATCGAGGCCCGTTTCATCACCCGGGATGGAACCCGGGTACCCATTCTGTTCTCGCGTACCGCTATGAGCGATGAATACGGTACTATTACGGATATACTCTGTATCGCGAAAAACATGACCGGATTCCGGCATGCAGACAACGACGACTGACCCCGGAAATTTTCAGGAACTGTCAAATGAATGACGAGAAAAAAGAATCTGTTTCGCCGGAAGACGCTGTACTGACAGCTGACGCGCTCAAGGCGATGGGCCACCCCCTGCGCTGGCGTATTCTGTGCGCGCTGGGTGAAGACGAGATTACTGTCGGTGATCTTGCCCGGCAGATCGGTACAACGCAGAGCAACATGTCGCAACACCTCGACCAGTTGCGCAACAAACGCATCCTGGTATCCCGCAAGGAAGCCAATCGCATCTATTACCGGGTGCGCAACGAAGCCTTACTGGAGCTGATCGGCAGCATGCGGGCGGTACTCTGTCACACCAACCTGGAAGACACGCCGCGCTGAACCGTCCCGGCCGCTTCGATCCGCCATAAAAAAGGGGGCTCAAAGAGCCCCCTTTTTCTGCTGCCGGAATAAACCGGAAGCTTACTTGGCAGGTGCCTGAGGCGCAGCCGGAGCCTGCGGAGCAGGATATGCGCCGTAAGGAGCAGCACCGTAAGGAGCGCCGTAACCATAGGGAGCACCGTAGCCATAAGGAGCGTAGCCACCGTAGTAGTTACGACCGTAGTAGTCATTGTAGCCACGACCGTAACCGCGACCATAACCGCGGCCGGAACCACGACCGCTGAAGTTCATGCTGAAGTCGCCATCGCCGAACATGTCGCCCATGCCGTCACCCCAGCCGTTGTTGCCCCAGCCGTTGTTGTTGTAGCCATTGTTTCCGAAAGGACCCCACCATGCCTGGGCGGAGCTCATGGACAGTGCGGTAGCACCGGCAAGCATTGCTGCAAAAACAGTTTTCTTGAAGTTCATGTCAATTTCCTCGTGTATTAAAGAATTTTAAATCTGCAAATTTTCAGGTGACCGGCAACAATTACTTGCTTGTTGCAGGTGCTGCGGCAGGCGCCGGAGCAGCAGTCGGAACAGCAGCCGCACCGTAGCGGCTATCCCACATGGCCTGGCGGCTCTTCATCATCTCTTCGTGAGACTTCAGCATGGCCTGGCGCTGTGCTTCCATGGACTCCTGCATGGCCTTGCGCTGTTCTTCCATCTGCTTGAAGTAGTCAGCCTGGGCTTTCTGCCGGGCTTCGAATGCCGTCTTCTGGGCCTTGGCCTGCTCGTCGTTTACCGCAGGAGCGGCCGGGTAAGCAGCCGGTGCGCCGTAAGGGGCATAACCGTAGGGAGCATAACCATAGTAAGGGGCATCGTAACCGTAGCCACGGTTATAACCGCTGCCGTAACCGTTACCGTGGCCGCGTCCGCGACCGTGGCCGCTGAAACTCATGCTGAAACCACCGTCGAAATCACCGTCAGCGGCGCCGTCGGTGACGCCGTTACCGTTCCAGTTGTTGTTGTAACCGTTGTTGTTACCCCACCAGGCGCTGGCGGAACCGGAAACTGCCGCAAGGCTGGCAGCAGCTATAAAAGTTGCAATTTTTTTCATGACTCTCTCCACTTCGTGAATAAATAAACCAGAATTTTTATACCACGAGCGAGAGTATTTCAGAATATGCGAATATATGCAAGCTCTTTAATTCAATTTTCCGGGACCCGATCCCGCCCCGGGGCCTGCTGCAATCGGAATGTCGACAAAAAGGCCGCAGAAAATCGTCGGTGTCACCCGTCACTTCATCAGGTTAGCGGCCTGGTCCTTGCCGGAATGCCGGAATTCAGGCCTTGTGCCGGTGCTGGTCCTCGGCACAGTGGCGCCGCATACACGACACCATATAGCCGATCAGCACCCCCGCAGCCACCAGGAACGCCGCCGCGGTCCACCAGCGATTCTCCTGCGCTGACATACCTGCGGCAGCAAGTGTCCACCAGGTTACAAACGCTACGAAAACAGCTATGAACAGGGCGATGGCATAGGGCCACGGTTTCTTACGGCAGTCAGCACACAGTTTCATAGTAGCCATCCATCAATTTCAATTTTGCATCCCGCTACAGGACACTACCCGGTCGCAAACACCCTGCACATTGATCACTGTCAATTTCAAGGCAATCAAGCAGTTGTCTATCCGCCTTCGCCCGACCCTGTGTATTCGCTTATCAGTATATTAGTGGCTTCTTAACATTTCAATGTTTGTGCGTTTATCATCCTGGCGGTCCACCGGGGCGGATGCACCCGCCCGGCTTAAGAGGGAAATGCCCGCTGCCGCTAGCCCTCGAAGAAATCACCCTTTTATAGCTGCCACACCAGAATGGAGTGTATGAAATGCCGATCGCACCACAATTCCGGAAACTACTGGATGGCTGCCTGGAAATGGAATTCAGTCACCTGCGCCCGCTCGTGGACCGCATGTTTGAAAATGCTGACGTGGCATTACTGGATTTTGCTGAAAAGGCGGAGAACAACATGGCTCAGTCGCTGTTTTTCGAGGCCATGAGCGAGGTGCGCAAAAAGCGCAGTGTTATAGAACAGCATTTCTACAACGAGCTGAAGCGCAGCTTCAACGAATTCCCCTGCAAACCGAGCCAGCAGGAGACTGACCCCGGGGAAGACGCCGGCCTTTCCGGGCTGTCCCTGATCGATACCGAAGAACTCGAAACCGCGGTGGCGACCCAGAACGCCGCCGGCAAACTGACCAGCCGCATCATGGAGCGGATCTTTGCGCTCAAGCAGCGCCTCGCTGTCGTCAACAGTGGTCAGGCTATCGAGGAAAACGAAATCCCGGGTGGTCCGGCGTGGCTGGGCCATGCCTATCAAAACGCGGTCGAGCAACTGGAACTGGAAAACAGGATTCGCCTGGTATTCATTGCCCTGTTTGACAAGTACGTGTTCAATCACGCGGATGCACTCTACGACGAGTTCAACAAAAGGCTGATACAGGAAGGCATCCTGCCCAACCTGAAGTACGAAGTCCGGAAACAGCCGGGCGGCGTGGAAATCGTGGAACAGTTTGTTGCGGACGGGGCACTTGCCGAAGAAGAACCGGCCGGGGAAACCGGAATCGAGGCATCGTCGAACCAGCAGACCCCGTCAGAACTGGGCGACGAATTATTCGGCCGCATCTGCGAACTCATGGCCGTGCGCCGCTGCGGCACATCGACCGGGCACGCCGGCGCAGACAATGTCTCACCGATCCGCCCGGGCGGATACGCCGGTGGCAGCCCGGGCGCCGGTCATGCGGGTGGCGGCCAGGCCATGGGCGGCGGTGACACCGGATGCAGCGATGCCGGCGGAAGCGCAGGCCCGGCTGGTGGCGGCACCACCCTGGTCAGCCAGATCAGCAATCTGCAATCCCTGGCCGGGGCAGGATCGGCACAGATGTCCAGCAGCGAGTTCATCGAGAATATCGAAATTGATCAGGGCCTGATCGATCGCCTGCAGAATACGCTTGCCGAAGAACGCGAAAAAATATTCGGTGCCGTCGACCGGCGCAAGCTGCCGGCCGCGGATACCAACGTCATCGAGCTGGTCGGCATGCTGTTCGAGTTCATGCTCAAGGAACAGGACCTGCCGAACGTGGTAAAGGCCCTGCTCAGCCGCCTGCATACACCGTTGCTCAAAGTCGCGGTTGTCGACCGTAATTTCTTTACCCACACGCAGCATTCCGCACGCAGGTTGCTGAACGACATGACGTCGGCCGGTATTCGCTGGGTCGAGGAAGACCGGATCGATCGCGGCATTTTCCCGAAGATGAAGGAAATCGTCGACAAGGTGTTACTGGATTTCGAGGAAGACGTCAGCATTTTCGATACCCTGCTGGAGGAATTCACCCGGGCAGTAAGCGATCTCGATCGCCGCGCAGACCTGGTCGAACAACGCACCACCGAGGCTGCCAACGGCCAGGAAAAACTCCAGCAGGCCCGCAATCGCGCACAGCAGGAAGTCCGCGCACTGTACCGGGGCAAGGCGGTACCCGAAACCACGTGCGAGTTTCTGCAGCGCATCTGGGCTGACAGGCTGACATTTATCCTGCTGCGTTCCGACCAGCGCGAAGAGAGCGAAGACTGGCTGAATGCCACGGCATTCGCCGCGCGTATCGTGGGCTCGGTGTTACCGCCCGCCAGCGAAAGCGAACAATCCCGGCGCCGGACCGAACTGGACGAACTGCAGAAAGAGGTGCGTGATACCACCCGGACATTACAGCAGGCCGACAAGGAAAAACTGATCAATGCCCTGTTCGAGGCCCAGGCCCGGGCCCTGGAGGAAATCGTACCCGCCGAAGAACAGCAGGCACCCGCACAGGCCGTAGCAGAGGAAGCGCCGGTCAGCGAGGAGCCCGATGCAGAGAGCAGCGTCACTCCCGAGCAACAGGCGCAGATCGAGGCACTCAAAAGCATTCCCTTTGGTACCTGGTTCGAGTTTGCAAAACCCGGCCAGCCCGGCAAACGGGCCAAACTGTCCTGGCGCAGTACCGTAACCGGAAAATTCATGTTCGTGGATCAGCTGGGCGTAAAGGCCTCTGTCATATCCATGCAGGATCTGGCGAAGTGCATGCTTGAAGGCAACGTCCATATCGTCAAGGCCGAAAAGAAACCGTTTGTCGACCGCGCGTTGACT
>JBHHXO010000131.1:0-9280 GCA_046757125.1 Thiogranum sp. | reverse complement strand
CGCGCCCGGTGGCACCCCAGCCCTGGCTCTTCGGCGAGTTGTCGTTTTTTACGCCCTCGAAGAAATAGCCGGCTGCCGCACCCCATTTGTCGCCGTGGGTACTTGCCGAAAGACCGGTATTACGCCCCGGGGAAAATGCATTCGGCAGGCCACGTTCCATGAAGGTGATATATTTTGAGCTGGTCAGTTCCTCGAGGCTGAAAGGTTCCTTGAAATGACCAATTTTGACTTTGCCTGAATCGAAGCCACTGTAGCCCAGGTAAAAATCCTTCAGCGAGGTGCTGTTGCCGGCAAAATCGACCTGCGCCTTGTAGAACCAGTCGTGATAGACCGTACCTTTGGCGAACAGGCGTGCACGGCGCAGCTCCGCGCCATTGCCCAGGCGGGTTTTATCCTTGTCATAAAAGGCGGCATCGATCATCGCACGACCGCCCAGCTGGAACTTGAAACCACCGTCACCGGAAGACACCTTGAGCCCGGACTTGCCGGTACTGACCTTGACCGTATCTTTCGTCGCCTCGGATACTTCCTGGCTGGCGCGTTCCTTGTCCGCTGCAGCCGAGTTCTTCAGGACTTCGTACTCGGAAGCACTGATGGCACCCCGGTCACGCAAAACCCTGAGCAAATCGTCCATGGCGCCATCGGCGGCAAGCGCGGGCAGAGAAAAACCGGCCGCGATACACACAACAGCACAGTGCAACAGGGGCAAGCGGAGTCGAAAATTCATATATAGTCCTCCCGGAACTGGTACAGGTTGAGAACACGCTACTGCGTGCGACCGGTGAGAGACTAACGGGCGTTTATGTCAGGTATGTTAAGATACGTTTACGGTTGTATGACGTGGCAGCTGCTGATGTGTCACCTTTGCTAACATTGAACCCGAGCATCCCCAACCCCGGCCGACACCACAGATTTATCCATTACCCGTGAAACTGCGCAGTCAAATTTCCCTGATCCTGCTGTTGCTGGGGCTGCCCCCCCTGCTGGTCGCGCTGGCCATCAATTTACCGCTGGTGTTCGAGAAGCTGGAATCCTTTTACCACGAGGCCTACCTGGAAAAACTGCGCTTAAAGGGTAGCTGGACCAAAGGCGGGAAAGAACGGGTTATCCCGGTGAGAACCGAATCACAAAGGGAAGTGCTCAACCGAGCACACAAACTTGCAGGCCGAGGCTCACTGATCCCCAGCAATCGAAACTACGTTCAACAAATGCGCATCTACGAAGGCAACACCCTGAGGGCAGGACTTTCTAAAATGCACGGGCTCAGGCATGCCTATGCCCAAAACCGCTACGAAGAGATCACCGGCTGGAAATGCCCGGCAGCAGGCGGCCCCGGCAAAAAGTCGCTGACCCCACCACAACGAGAGATCGATCAGTCTGCGCGATTAACCATTAGCCAGGAACTGGGCCATGAAAGAGCTCAAATAAGGTCTACGTTGGCAGGTAATGGTGTGTAGGCACATGGATGACTGCCAAAAAATGCAAAGTGTACTTGGTAATTCTTGCCTGAAAAGTACCAAGTATATTTGGTATTTCCCAGGGTAAGCTTGTGGGGTGAAACTCCACATTCTGAACGACCTGCACATCGAGTTCGAGGACTTTGCGCCACCAGCGACCGATGTCGATGTCGTGATTCTGGTTGGTGACGTCGGTGTGGAAATGGGTGGCCTGCAACCCGCGGGGGTATGCGCCGGAGGCACTGAACCCTGATTTCAGGCAGGATTGGGTTCTGAAGGTCCAGGGCCGAATTGTGAATGGGCTGTGTTTGTTGATTGTTTTTCGACATCAGGCCTGAAAATGGTGCATTTTTCGACCGAAACAAACGTTTTTCGACATTCATCCCGGACTTCCGGGTCAGATATCAGTCGTCGCTAATATCCGAATTAACGTATATCTTGACATTATCCGACTAAGCGTATATAGCTAATATACGTCTTATCGTATAATCTGGAAGGGGCGATGGGTAAGGTTATTCGCAGTAACAAGGATCTCGGCGCGGCCATCCGCCTGGCACGCAAGCACCAGAACCTGCGGCAGGTCGATGTTGCCCGGAAGGCCTCTGTCCGGCAAGCCCTGGTCTCAGACCTCGAAAATGGTGCGACCACGGCAAGGCTCGACACCGTGATGAAGGTGCTGGCGGCGCTCGATCTGGACCTGTCCATCATCTCACGCCGCAAAACCGGTTTTGACCCAACGGAGTATTAAAGGAGCCTGTTCGGGAATAGAAGCCTACTGCGGAAAATCCATTTTGGCCCATTTCCCCGCTCATTCTCGTTAAATATGAATAACTATTCGCCTCAAATGATCGAAAAAATGGACTCAAAATGGCTTCCCCTCGCTACGGCTTCTATTCCCGATCAGGCTCCTGATGGGACGTAAACGCCAGGGACGTGTGCTGGATGTGTATGTTGGCTCAAGCAGGGTCGGGCAGTATGCACGCGCGCCAGGCGGAGCCACGTCGTTCCGCTATGACCCGGACTGGGTATCGTCTGCTCGCGCCTTTCCCATTTCGTTATCCATGCCATTGTCCGATCGGATCTGGTCGGGGGAAGCGGCAACCAGCTACTTTGATGGGCTGTTGCCCGACGATCGTACGGTCCGCGAAAAGATCGCCGCACGTGAACATGCCGACAGTGCCGGTATCTTTGATCTACTGGCTGTCATCGGACGGGATTGCGTAGGCGCGCTGCGTTTTGTGCCCGAAGGTCTTGATCCAGGCGATCCTGCCAAAATGGAATACCGCCCGGTCAGTGATGATGAAATCGCTGCTCGGTTGGCAAAGCTCGCCACCAATCCCCTCGGCCTTCAGGCCGATGAGGATGATTTTCGTATCTCGATCGCCGGGGTGCAGGAGAAGACAGCCTTTTTGCGTGTCGATGAGCAGTGGCAGCTACCGCTCGGACCGACACCCACTTCCCATATCTTCAAACCCGCCATGAAGGAAGGCCCGGACGATGCGGATTTTTCTGACACGCCCTGGAATGAATGGCTGTGCCTTGTACTGTGCCGCGCCTTCGGTCTTGAGGCGGCCAATGTCGAAGTGCAGTTGTTCGATGGCAAGCCGGTGATCGTTGTGGAACGCTTCGACCGGACCTGGCAGGACGGCGTGCTGTACCGGTTACCTCAGGAGGATCTCTGTCAGGCACTGGGCGTACCGCCGATGCGGAAATACCAAAGTGATGGGGGGCCAGGCATTGTTGATGTTCTGGAATTCCTGAACGGCGCAATTGCCCCGTATGAAGATCGTATGGCCTTTATGAAGACACAGATCGTCTTCTGGCTGCTGGCCGCCATCGACGGTCATGCCAAGAATTTTTCCATATTTCTCACGCCGGGCGGTTACCGGCTGACGCCACTCTATGACGTGATGTCCGCAGCACCCTGCCCGGAATTTCCGGTGCAGAAAACCAGACTGGCGATGGCCGTTGGCAACAAAAACTATTATCGTCTTACACAAATCCAGATCCGGCATTTTTACCAGACCGGTCAGAAAGCAGGGCTGCGTGAACAGGACATGGATAGCATCTTTTCAGGTCTGGCCACGCAGATGGATGATGCTATCGCAGAAGCAGCCGCTTTGGCCGCCGATGCCGGGTTGCCGGAATCAACATTCGGCCCGATACTGGATGGTGTGAGCAAGCGGGCGGGAATGATACGACTCTTATAAAGGTTCTACCTTATGGCATTGAAAAAATCCCAACTCTACAGCTCCCTGTGGCAGTCCTGCGACGAACTGCGCGGCGGCATGGACGCCTCGCAGTACAAGGATTACGTCCTCACGCTGCTGTTCATGAAGTACGTGTCGGACAAGTATGCCGGCAAGGCCGACGCGCTGATCGAGGTGCCAACGGGTGGCGGCTTTGCCGACATGGTCAAGCTCAAGGGTGACAAGGGATTGGTGACCGGATCAACAAGATCATCGGCCGGCTCGCCCGTATGGTGCAAATATTCGAACGACTCGTATGATGTCGTTATCAGACAATATTATGGATAATCTGTTCGTGCAATGACAAACGTCATACAACCTTTCCATCTCCTCGTTATTGCCCTGGCCGGCTGGCTTAACCGCCACCAACAGGCGGTCATCAACTATCTCATCGAAGAGAACCGTGTTCTCAAGGAGCAACTTGAAGGACAGCGGCTTCGATTCACCGACGAACAGCGGATACGACTGGCCGTGAAGGCCAAGGTGCTGGGTCGTCGGTTACTTGATGAGTTCGAGACGCTTGTGACACCCGATACGCTTCTTGCCTGGCACCGTAAGCTCATCGCGCAGAAGTGGACCTATGCCAGGAAGGGGCCGGGTCGGCCCCGCATCTCGCAAGAGATCACCGATTTGGTATTACGCATGGCGCGGGAGAATGTCTCCTGGGGCTACGACCGAATCCAGGGTGCTCTCGCCAGTCTCGGCCACATCATTGCACCGAACACGGTTAAGAATATCCTGAAAAGGCATGGCATAGAACCGGCGCCAGAGCGAGAGAAACACACCTCGTGGACGACGTTCCTGAAGGCGCATTGGGAGGTGATGGCTGCCACGGATTTCTTTACGGTTGAAGTCTGGACGCCGCGCGGACTGGTGACTCATTACGTGCTGTTTATTATCCATCTTTCAACACGTTCCGTACACATTGCCGGGGTGACCACGGCCCCCAATAGTGCATTCATGAAGCAAATAGCCCGCAACCTGACAGACGTGAGTGACGGTTTTCTTTTAAACAGTCGGTACCTCATCATGGACCGCGATACCAAATACACGGCAGATTTCAGGGGGCATCTGGATCGAGAGGGCGTGAAGCCTGTTCGATGCCCCGCGCGAGCACCCAACTGTAATGCATTCGCAGAACGATTTGTACGTTCTATAAAAGAGGAATGTCTGGATCGCATGATCCTTTTCGGCGAGGAATCCCTTCGCCGGGCGCTCAGAGAATATGTTGCACATTATCACGGCGAGAGAAATCATCAGGGCGTTGGGAATAGATTGTTGCAGCCACATGCTACGGTCAGTTCAATCGATGATCCAATTCATTGCCGTGAACGGCTTGGTGGTATGCTCAATTCTACTATCGTGAAGCGGCTTGAAAGTACGCGTTCTGTTATTTGCACCATATGATGTGGATGCAAAGCTCTACAAGAAGACCTTGCATAACCTGAAGGAAGAACTTGACCGGGTGGCTGATGTCCTCAAGGGACACGGTTTTGACAAGCGATTAAAAAACAATGACATTGATTTTGCCAATGGCCTGTTTAATGAAATCATGCGGCCACGTGAAACCATTGTGCGTTTTGGTGAAATGCGTACAGTATTAACGGACGATCCAGATCAGAAACTCAAAGAACTGTTTGCCTTTTACGTTGAGCGGAATTTTGTCACCAAAAAATATCAGGAAGAATTATTGGAGCGCGATGTGCGAAAATTACTTTTCCATGCAAATGTCGGTGACAGATTTGAGAGAGAAAGGTTGGGCGACGAGAACTACCATGTCACCTTCCCATTTGTTCATCATGAAGGTAATCAGCCAGTAAAAGTAATTAAACCTTTGCACCTGGCACATAAAGAGCCTACAAAAATCTACGACCATAGCGCGGCCTGGGTCTATAGAATCAATAAACTTAAAGACAGGTTTATTGAGGTAGATCGCGTGTTGTTCACGCTGGCTGGCCCGGTAACCGATGGCAATCGGCTGGCCGCCTATCATGATATTGAAAAAGAATTGCAGGCAATCGGGGTTAGAACCGTTGGCTGTGATAACAGAGATGCAATTACTGATTTTGCCCTGAATTAGCAATGGGCTGCGTAATGCAGGTTTAGGCTGAACCAGCAGAAACCAACACAGTATTTCCTAGTTCACGGGATACAGGTTCGGAAACCATCTTTCCACAACATCGATCGGAAACCCAAGACGTACCGGTGCCCGCGGACCCTGCGATATTAGCAATCCGCACTCAAGCAGTTTCGCCAGAATCTGACGGCCGCGTCTTTCCTGGTAGCCGGTCAGGCTGGCTGCGTTGCCTCGTGCCAACTCGCCGGCCAGAAATGCCTCTCTGAGCAACGCCAGGGAGCCGCTCGGGAGTCGCCCCGCAGCAATTTCATCATCGACATAGAGTTTCATGCGGCGCAGTAATTCAGATGGCTGCAGGAGAGACTCCATAAAATCGACCTGGTCAATGCAGGTTCTGAGGAAGAAGTGCGTGAACTCCCGGAGTCTCCTGTCAGACAATGTTCCACGACCGTCCAGGTCGCCACGACGTGGCTCATCGGCCAGCATCAGCGCACTCTTGTAGGCTTCAACATTACGGGCCAGGCCACGAGCCACTGACCACAGGCTGCTGCCAACACCTGCGCGAAGTAACAGGGCATGGGACATGAGTCGGGCGACGCGGCCATTGCCATCATAAAACGGGTGTATCCAGAGCAGCCGGTGGTGCGAGGCTGCAACCGCGATGATCTGCTTGCTTCTGGATAAACGGTCCGGGACATACGCTTCCTCGAAACGGGCGAGATAGGCCGATAACTCTTCGGCTGACGGCGGCAGGTGGCGACCGACTTGAACACTACCGGTTCTTAATTCACCTGGCGTTACGCGAGTCTTCTCTCCGGTGTCGGGATTTTCGACCCATAGCAGTTCTTCCGGAAGCCGACTGCAAAATTCCCGGTGCAGCCATTGGATATATTCTGCTGAGGTGGGTGCAGCGGCCGGATCTTCGCCCTTGTCGATCATTCTTTGCAGGTCGATGTGCGCGCGCGCCTCAAGCTGCAGTGCCCGGCGCGCTGTGTTTTGGGAATAGTTGTCGCTGAGGGCCTGTTCGATATCGCGCGGGTGCGTGTTGTGTCCTTCAATCAGGTTCGAGTAGTAACAGTTCATGGATCGCACCAGGTCGCCAATCCCTTCCCGAACCTGCCCATGGACCTGTCCCGCCAATGCACTCGCCTTCGATACCAGCTCGAGTGCCAGATCGGAGAGTTCATCCCGGTCGTCACCGGGGATCATCGGTTCCATAAGAAAAGCTTTCATAATGCCGGTAACTATGCCGATTAATATATATGATTAACGGCAATAATAACAGACTATTAAATACTTTCAGTGGCGGATAATCAGTTATTATATGCCGGTAAATATGCCGGAACTACGAGGGGTCGGCAACTACTAAGAATTTCTTGGCAGTTCGTATGGAGTGGAAACGCCAGGTTCGCTACCAACTGAGCCATAAATTCCGTTGCATATAAAAATTATAAAAAACAATTAGTTATGGTGATTCTCAGTTGTCGCATTTTATGCAACAGTTGGTTTCTGGATAACCGCAACTATCCGGAGATTCCAGATTGTTTATAGCCGGGCAGTAGGCTGGACACTTTCATTTGGCCAAGAACCGAGGATTTCTCGGCAGTTCGCCAGGAGGGGAAATTATCGACCGCACGTCCAGTTCAGCCTGTGATTTAGAGCAGGGTGGGAAAAGCTGTTTGACAATAATGTAGCAAACAGGGGAATATACCCCCAATATCCGTAAATATTGACAAGTAGCAGGCCGACCCATGGATACCAGCACCTTTCTGCAGACGCATCGGGTTTTCAACCTGGATGAGGCTGTTCAGGTCCTTGCCCCATCCGGGGGGCGCAAGTCGATACTGGAACGTCTGAAATACTCGGCTGCCCGCGGCAAACTGAAAAAGCTGGTAAGGGGGGTCTATGCCTCGGTACCGCCGGGTGTCGAGCCCGCAAAATTCCAACCGGATCGTTTTCTTGTAGCGGCGGCGCTGCGGCCCGATGCGGTCTTTTCCCATCACTCGGCGCTTGAACTGCTGGGGGCTGCACATTCCGAATGGCGGTTATGCACCGCATACAGCGCCCGGCGTTCGCAACCGTTCGATCTGGATGGCCTTGAATTACGCTTCCTGTCCCACCCACAATCGTTGGTGCGTCATCAGGTTGTCAAACTGGGCATACGTTCTATCCACCGGCTGGATCGTGAGCTGCATGTTACCGGACCTGAACGCACGCTGATCGACGGTTTCCGCCGACCGGACTTGGTTGGGGGACTCGCGGAGTTTGTCGAGTCGGTGGCGGGATTCTCTGTGCTGGAGTTGCCATTGTTATTCGAGTTGCTGGATGCTTTCGGGCAAAAGGGTTTGTGGGCCGCGGTCGGCTGGTTTCTGGAGACTTACCGTACAACCTTTTATGTCGGTGATGAGGATCTTGCCGTCATAGACAAACACGTCCCAAAAGCTCCACTGTATCTTGCCAGGGATCAGCGTGGCGGTGTGTTGGTGCGGCGATGGAACCTGATCGTCCCTGACGCGCTGGTCGCAGGTAAGGAGCCTGATGAATCTCAGCGCTGAGCACGTTGAAGGGCTGGCGTCGGAGACCGGTTTCCGTCCGGAGACGCTGGAGAAGGTGATCCGCCTGGGTGAATTTGCTGCGGACGTCGGGCGTCACCCGTTGCTGTCACGGGTGCTGGCCTTGAAGGGTGGTACGGCTTTGAACCTGATGTTCGGCACACCGGCCCGGTTATCGGTGGATCTGGATTTCAATTACATCGGGCAGGAGGATCGGGCAGGCATGCAGACCGATCGCCCGGAGGTTGAACGGGCCATCGTGATCATCGGAGAGGGGCAGGGATACCGCGTGCAGCAATCCCGCGATGCCCATGCCGGCCGGAAGATCTACCTTTCCTATACCAGTGTGGCCGGTACGCCGGACCGGATTGAGGTTGATCTCAATTTTCTGTTCCGTATACCCTTGGGTGAAGTCACAACGCGGCCACTCTGGCAACCACCTGGGGTGGCATCTTCTGAAGTTCGGGTCGTTCCCCTGGAGGAACTGCTCACCGGAAAGCTGCGGGCCACCCTGGATCGGGCGATGCCACGTGATCTATTCGATACTATCCGCTTGCCCGGATATGGGGCGGAGTTGTGGGCCAGCCAGCGCTTGCGCCGGGTTCATGTGGCGCTGGCGGCGACACTGCCGCACCCGCTCTACCAATACGGGCGACCGGTTTGAACGTGTGACCGACAGGAGCATCGAGGAACAGCTTGTGCCCATGATTCATGGCAATGAGCGGCCGGTGGCTAATGAATTGAAGGAACGGGCATGGTATGTTGTGGAACCGCTGGTTACGCTTGATGACGCCGAGCGGGAATACATTGACCGGGTACATGCCGGTGAACTGTTGCCGGAGTTGCTGTTTCCCGATGATGAGGAATTGGCAAAGAGACTGGCTCGATATCCGGCATTACTGTGGAAGATTGAAAACGTCAGACAGCATCTTTTAAAGTAAATTC
>JBHHXO010000130.1:0-9346 GCA_046757125.1 Thiogranum sp. | reverse complement strand
GTTGTCGGCGAAACCGGCGGTGACTTCGATGGTCAGCATGCCCTGGCCGTTGATGCTGGCGGCGAATACCTGGTCGCCCGGCCGCTTGTCGACAGGATCCGATTCACCTGTTACCGGCGATTCGTCCAGGCCCGATTCACCGCTGATAATGACGCCGTCGGTAGGCAGTGACTCGCCGGGTCGCACCACAAAGCGGTCGCCGGGTTGCAGGGATTCGGCGGGTACGGTGACTTCTTCTCCGTTACGCAGTACACGCGCCTCTTTCGGCGCCAGATCCAGAAGCGCACGTATCGCGGTACGGGTACGGGCGAAGGTGTATTCCTCGATACCTTCGGCGGCGCCGTACAGCACCACCAGCGCGGCTGCCTCTTCCCACAGGCCGAGAATGCCGGAACCCGCAGTAGCTGCGATCATCAGCAACGAGATACCGACCGCGTGTTCTTCGACCAGTTCCTCTACGCCTTCACGCGCCCAGTACCAGGCACCGACGGGTATGGCGAGCCAGTACAGCCAGGTTTCAAACGCAATGTCGATCTGCCCGCTACGCGCGAGCAGCCAGGCCGGCAGGGCGATAATGCCCGCCAGCAGCGCGTTGCGCAGTGGAGGAAAGCCCCACCAGGGGCCGGTGTAGTCGTCGTTGTCGCAGCCGCAGGCCATAGCGATTTTCCGTTGCTATCCCGGAACGCCTCAGTTCCCACTGTCGATAGGCCAGGCCTGGCCGATATCGTTAACGAACACCCAGCCGGCCTTGTCCTGGCCGGTGCGGGCGTTCCGGCGAATCAGGGACACGGCCTGATCGACCTGCTCGTCGGCCAGCACCAGTTCCAGTTTCACCTCGGTGATGACCATACCGCCCAGCTCCAGTGAGTAGTCGCGTTCCAGGTTATCCAGCGCCTCCAGGGTTCCCTTGACGTCGATAACAGACAGGTTGCAGTTGCCACCACACAAGTCGGCTTCCTGCAGGGCGTGCAGCACGTCACTCACCCGATTGCGATGGATAAAGGCCTTTATCTCTTTCATGCGGATTTCTCCTTGCGGGTTTCGATCCATTCGTAGATGACCGGCAGCAGCACCAGCGTCAGCAGTGTTGAGGTAATGAGTCCGCCTACTACCACCGAGGCCAGCGGTCGCTGGGTCTCGGCGCCGACCCCCGAGGACAGCAGCATGGGAACCAGACCCAGAATAGCAACGCTGGCGGTCATCAGTACGGGCCGCAATCTCAGCTCGGCCCCGCGCCGTACCGCTTCAGTGACCGACAGGCCCTTTTCCCGCAGCTCGTTGATGAAGCTGACCAGCACGATGCCGTTCAGCATGGCTACACCGAATACGGCGATGAAACCGATGGCCGAGGGCACCGACAGGTACTGGCCGCTGATGAACAGTGCCACCAGTCCGCCGATGGTGGCGAAGGGTACGTTGGCAATAATCAGTGTCGCATATTTCACCGAGTTGAACGCCGTGTACAGCAACACGAAGATAAAGAAGATCGTCGCCGGCACGATGATCGACAGGCGCTTCAGTGCGCGCTGCTGGTTTTCAAAAGCGCCGCCCCATTCGATCCAGTAACCGGGCGGCAGGCTCAGTTCCTTGTCCAGCAGGGCATTCGCGTCATTCACGAAACTGTCCACGTCGCGGCCGCGCACGTCCATCTGGACCACGGCATAGCGCTGCAACTGTTCGCGGCGTACGAAAGAATAGCCTTCCGCTACCGAAATATCAGCTACCCGGTGCAGGGGCACGATGGCGCCGATCGGGGTGCGCAGCGGGATGTTGCGGATATCCTCCACACTGGCCTTGGCGCTGTCGGTGAGGCGCACCGTAATATCGAAGCGCTTCACACCGTCGATCAGCGTTGACACCGGCTCGTTGCCGATCCCGCTGCGTACGACGGTCAGCACTTCATCGGCGTTGAGGCCGTAGCGGGCCAGGTTCTCCCGGTCCACCTGGATGCGGATCTGCGGCTTGCCGAGGTTGGCTTCCAGTGACAGATCGGCCACACCGGGCACCTTTGAGACGATATCCTTGATTGCCTGGCTGAGTCGGTCGAGTTCGGCCAGATCCTGGCCATACAGTTTGGCGGCCAGCGTGGCGCGCACTCCGGAGATCAGTTCCTCGACGCGCATCTGGATTGGCTGGGTGAAGGCGATCACCGCAGTCGGCACAACCTCTTCCAGCGTCTCGCGCATGTCATCAGCCAGTGCCTCGATGGAACGATCCGAGGCCCACTCATCGTGTGGCCTGAGTTCGGTGTAGATCTCCATGTAGTTGACGTCGGCGGTTTCGCCCTTCTCGGCGCGGCCGATCATGGCCACGGTTGTCTTTACCTCGGGATATTCCGTCAGCGCGTTCTCGATTTTCCTGGAAATCGCTATCGACTGATCCAGTGAGGTGGATGGGATGGACGTCACCCGCCACATGATAGAACCTTCCTGCAGCGTGGGCATGAACTCCTTGCCGAGCAGCGGAAACAGCGCCAGGCTGCCGGTCAGAAGCGCCACGGCGGCAAACACCACAGCCTTCCTGTTGGCCAGCGACCAGGCCAGCAGCGGCAGATAGCCGCTCTTGATCCAGCGTACCAGCAGCGTGTCGCGTTCCTGCCGGGGCTTGAGGATAAGTGCGGCCAGCACCGGGATGATGGTCAGGGTGAGGATCAGCGAGCCGGCCATGGCAAAACTGATAGTGAACGCCATGGGTTTGAACAGTTTGCCCTCCAGCCCCTGCAGGGAGAACAGCGGCAGGAATACCACGATGATGATGAGAATGGCGAAGGAAACAGGGCTGGCGACTTCCTGCGCCGCCGCCAGTACCGCCGCGGTGCGATTGACTTCGCCACCCTGCTCGCGGCGTTTGGCCATGATGCGGAATGCGTTCTCCGTCATCACCACGGCACCATCGACCATCATACCGATGCCGATGGCCAGTCCCGCCAGTGACATCAGATTGGCTGACAATCCGGTCTGCTCCATCATAATGAAAGCGATCAGCATGGCCAGGGGCAGGGCGGCGATCACCACAATCGCCGAACGCAGCTCGCCAAGAAACAGGAACAGCACGATGGCGACCAGAATGGAGCCTTCCACCAGCGCCTTGACGGCCGTGTTCACTGCTTTTTCCACCAGTTCGGTGCGCTCGTAGACGGGTTGTACCTTTACGTTTTCGGGTAGCGCGGATTGAATGATTTCGACCTTGTCCTTGACGGCGTCGACGACATCCTTGGCATTCTCGCCAATGCGCGCCAGCGCCATGCCCAAAACCACCTCCCTGCCGTCACGCGTGACCGCGCCGAAACGCAGTGCCGGTGCCTGTTCGATGCTGGCGACATCACGCAGGAACACCGCGGTACCGTCCGCGACCTTGACCACCATGCGGCCGATATCGGCTTCGTTTGCCACCAGGCCCAGGCCGCGCACCAGGAACTGCTCCGGCCCCTGGTCGATATACTGGCCGCCCACCTGGCGGTTGTTGGTTTCGATGACTTCCATCACGTCACGGAAGCTCAGTTCGTATTCCACCAGTTTGAGCGGGTCGAGGACCACCTGGAACTGCCGTTCGTGGCCACCCCAGGACATAACGTCGTCCACACCCGGTGCAGTGCGCATGATCAGTCGTACCGTCCAGTCCTGCAGGGTGCGCAGGTCCATGAGCTCCTGTACATCGTGCCCGGCCGCTTCCAGTTTTTCGTCGATTTTCTCGACGGTGTACCAGAACACCTGGCCGAGCCCCGAGGTGTTGGGCCCCATTTCCGGCGTACCATAGCCTTCCGGGATGCGGTCGCCGACTTCCTGCAGGCGTTCCATGACCAGGCGGCGGGTGAAATAGATATCCATGTCGTCTTCAAAATAGACCGCTACGTAGGACAGACCGAACAGTGACACGGAGCGGATCTCGGTGACACCGGGCAGGCCGGCCATGCCGGACTCGACGGGGAAGGTGAGCAGTTGCTCGACGTCTTCCGCGGCCAGGCCCGGCGCCTCGGTGTAGATGTTGACCTGCACCGGTGTAACGTCCGGGAAAGCATCTATTGGCACGGTCGTTACCGCCTGCCAGCCCGCCAGGGCCACCACGACAAACAGGATGATCACCAGAAACTTGTAGCGCAGCGAGGCTTCTACCAGTGTATTCAGCATGAGGTCGCTCCTAGTGCTCGTCGCCTATTTGTGATTTCAGCAGCAGGGACTTGATCAGGAAAGCCCCTTGCACCACCACCTCGTCGCCATCGGTCAGCCCGGCCTTGACCTCGGTGTAGCCAACACGGGTCACGCCTGTCTCGATCGGCTGTGGATTCAGCGCATCGCCTTCCACTCTGAACACCGAAGGGCTGCCCTGGAACAGTACGATCGCTTCCCTGGGTACGGCCATCACCGCTGCGGCCGTGCTGCTTTGCACGGCAGCCTGCACGAACTGGCCCGGGTGCAGCCGGTCAGTGCTGTTGTCCACTTCGATACGGATCGAGCGGGTGCGCGTGGTTTCATCGAGGCGATGGTGTCGTTGTATGACCTTGCCGTCCAGCCACTGTACGCCGTCCACGCTGACGCGTGCCGGCGCTCCGATTACGATCCGGGCGGCGTCTTCCGGGTTGAGCATGGCCTCGACCCACAACACTGACTCATCGCTGATTTCGAACAGCACCTTGCCCGGTTCGATCAGCTCACCGACCACGAAGTCATCGTGGATAATCGTACCCGCTTGCGGACTCGGCAGGTCGAACCCGCCAGTGGCGCGCGCGGCATCCCCTTCGGCGAGCAGTCGTTTGATCTGTACCCCGGTCATGCCGTAGGCGCGCACCGTGGCATAGGCGCGCTGGCGTGCCACCTGGGCGGCTACATAACGTTTTTCCGAGACCACCTTGCGGCCGAGTTTACGCACACGGTTCCATTCGCGGTCGGCTTCGACCAGCGCGCCCTGCGCCTCGGCCATCGCGACACTGGACAGGGTGACCAGGGGCTGGTCCTTTGTTACCTCGTCACCCAGGCGCGCGTGTCGGGCAACGACCTGGGCGCTGATGCGTGGTGTGACCTGGGACGACGCGTACGTATTGATACGCACTTCGCCCGGCGCCATGATGATTCCCGCAAGCACGTGTGGTGCAACGATTGCCGTACGAATGCCCTGTGCCTGACGTTTGGCGGCAGTCATTTCCAGACTGCCGGCTACTGCTCCGGCGCCCTCTCCGGCCTGAACAGGCAGCAGTGCTGCCGGCCCTGTGCACAGGGCCGCCAACAGTATGCTGTTTGCCATCAATTTCTTCATGCGCTTGTTCTCCACAATGTGTTTTGTGCTGCTGCCAACGGGTGCTCAGCGCAGTTCGGCTACCTTACCCCTGGAAAATCGGGTAAAGAGTACCGGCAGTACGAACAGGGTCAGGAAGGTCGCTGTCACCAGCCCGCCGACAATAACGGTCGCCAGCGGCTTCTGAATTTCCGCTCCTACGCCGTGCGACAGCAGCATCGGGATCAGGCCCAGCGCCGAAGTGATCGCTGTCATCAATACTGGGCGCAGGCGGGACACGGCGCCGTCAAATACCGCGTCGTGGACTTTCAGGCCGTCCATGACCCGCAGGTTGATACTCTCCACCATCACCACGCCGTTGAGCACCGCCACGCCGAACAGGGTGATGAAGCCGACCGAGCTGGGCACTGACAGGTACTGACCGGATATATAAAGAGAGAAAATCCCGCCGATGACCGCCAGCGGCACATTGACCAGGATCAGCATGGCCTGACCGACCGAGCCAAAGGCGAAATACAGCAGCAGTGCGATCAGGGCCAGGGAAAGCGGGACTACCAGCGACAGGCGTTTCTGGGCGCGTTGCTGGTTTTCAAACTGGCCACCTATATCCACCGAGTAGCCCGGTGGCAGGTCTACCTGGTCAGCAATAGCCTGACGGATATCGACAACCACGCTGCCCATGTCGCGACCCTGGACATTGGCCTGGATGACCACCCGGCGCTGCACATCGTCACGCCGCACCTGCGGCGGGCCCGACTCGATGGCGACCGAGGCTACATCCCCCAGGCGCACCCAGGCCCCGGTCGGGGACTGCAGGCGCAGGTCGGAGATGGCTTCACGGTTTTTGCGGAAAGGCTTTGCCAGCCGCACATAAATATCATAGCGCTCATTGCCATTGATGACCTGGCCGGCTTCGCGCCCCCCCAGACCGTCGCTTACCACTTCCAGTACGTCGCCCACGGACAGGCCGTAGCGGGAGAGCTGACGGCGGTCGGGTTTGATGACCAGCTGCGCTTCCCCGGCGATCTGCTCCATGGCGACGTCGCGGGCGCCTTCAATCTGCTTGACCACGGCCTCGATAGCCTGGCCCTTTTCAACCAGCACCTTGAGGTCCGGCCCGAACAGCTTGATCGCCAGCTGGGCTTTCACACCGGACAATAGCTCGTCCACCCGGGTAGCGATGGGCTGTGAAAAATTGAGCAACAGGCCCGGGTGTCGTTCGAGCTTCATTTCCATCAGGGTCTGCAGCTCATGACGGCTTCCGGCACTGGTCCACTCCGGCACGGGCTTCAGGCCGATATAGATCTCGATATTATTGACCGGTTCGGGGTCGCCGCCCACTTCGGCACGGCCGATACGGCTGAGCGCATAGGTGACTTCAGGAAATTCCAGCAGCATGGCTTCCAGCTTGGGCGCCACTTCCAGGGCCGTGTCCATGCTGGAAGAAGGTGCCAGGGTGACGCGCAGGTTGATGGTGCCCTCTTCAAGCTCGGGTACAAACTCGGTACCCAGTTGTGGCAACAGGGCCAGCGAGGCAATGACCAGCGCGACAGCGATAGCCACGACGGTTTTTGTCCGTTGCATGGCCCAGGCCAGCCCGAGCCGGTAATATTTCTCGATCGGCCTCACCACAAAACTTTCGCGATGTTTGATACCGCGCCTGAACAGGTAGGTCGCCAGGCCGGGTACGATCACCAGCGCCACCAGCACCGCGGCCATGATGGCCAGCATGATGCTGACTGCCATGGGCTGAAACAGCTTGGCCTCGACACCTTCAAAGCTGAACAGGGGCATGAATACCACCAGGATGATCAGCGCAGCGAAGAAGATCGGGCGCGCCACCTCCTTGCCGGCTTCCTGCAGGCGCAGGGTGATGCCGTGGGTGTCGCGCGCTACGTCATAGGGGTCATCGTCGTCGATAGCGACGCGCTCACGGACCAGTGCATCGTGTTCGGCATCGGGGTGAGTCAGGTGCTTGAACATGTTTTCCACCATCACCACCGAACCGTCCACCAGCATGCCGATCGCCACCGCGATGCCGCCCAGCGACATGAGGTTGGCGGAAAGACCGAACCAGGCCATTACCATCAACGCGATACCAATGGAAATGGGGATGGAGATCAGTACCAGCAGGGTGGCACGCAGGTTCATCAGAAACAGCGCCAGCACGATGACAATGAAAACAAAGGCCAGCAGCAACGCGTCGACCACCGTCTGTACCGCTTTGCTGATCAGGTCCGCCTGGTCATAAAAGGCTTCGAAGCTCACCTTGTCGGGCAGCGCCTGGTTGATGAGTGCAATACGCTTGTTGATCCCGTCGATGGTTGCCTTGGTGTTGGTACCCATGCGTTTGAGCACGATGCCCGAAACCACTTCGCCCAGCGCTTCAGCACTGCCATCGGCAGCGCGGCGGGTCATGGTAACCGCGCCCTGACGGATCTCGCTGCCGAGTTCCACGCTTGCCACGTCGTCGACAGTAACCACGGCACCGCTTACAACTTTCAACGGAACCTGCCGGATCTCCTGCAAGCCCTGCTGTCCGTGACCAAGCCAGCCTGTGCCACGAATCACCAATTGTTCCTGACCCCGGTCCAGGTACCAGCCGCCGACGTTGGTGTTGTTGTTCTGCAGGGCTGCAATAACATCATCCTGGGTCAATTCGTAGGCCAGCAGGCGGGACGGATTGATATTCACCTGGTATTGTTTGACCTCACCACCGAACGAGAGTACATCGGTCACACCGTCAACCGGCATCAACAGTAACTTGACGACCCAGTCGTTCAGGCTGCGCAGGGCCATGGCATCGTAACCGGAGCCCGGTTCAGCCAGCAGCAGGTACTGGTATACCTGCCCCAGCCCCGAGGTGTTCGGACCCATCTCGGGTGTGCCGACACCTTCGGGTATCAGTTCCTTTGCCGCCTGCAGTCGTTCAAACACGAGTTGCCGGGCAAAATAGATATCCATGCCGTCCTTGAATACGACCGTCACACCTGAAAGGCCGGTTTTGGAAATGGAACGGACTTCTTCCACATCCGGCATGGCGTACATCACGGCCTCGATGGGAAAGGTAATTAACTGTTCGACTTCTTCCGCTGCCAGGCCGGGTGCCTCGGTATTGACCGCCACCTGGACATTGGTGACGTCTGGGAAAGCATCCAGGTTCAGGCGTGGAATAATGAATGCGGCGGATACGATTAATGCCAGCAGGGCAATGACCACCAGCAGGCGGTTGGCAACCGACCAGTCGATAATACGATTGAACATGGGATTATCCTTCCGTGGGCCTAGTGGTTATGCGGATCGAAGCCGCCCTTGGCGATCTGGGAAGCAACAAAGAAGGCGCCCTCCATCACGATTCTGGTGCCTGGCTCGACACCGGATATTTCGCGCCACTGGCCAAGCGGGCGCCCCAGTTCCACTTCCACGGGCCTGAATTCGCCCGGATGGTCTTCCACGAAGAGGGTCCAGTCACCGTCGGGACTGCGCATGAGTGCCGTCTCGGGTACCGCCAGTACCGGCCGGTCGGTTTTAAAGTTAAAAAACACATCGGCGAACATGCCGGGGTGCAGGCGGTGCGAGGTGTTGTCCACCAGCAGGCGAACCACGCGCGTGCGGGTCTGCGGGTCGATGGTGTGGGCCTCCTGCGTGACGCGGGCCGGTAGCACATCATTGCCCACCCTGATTTCAGCCGGGGTACCCGCAGGAAGTTGCAGTTGTTTATTCGGTGCCAGCCGTGCTTCCACCCACAGTTCACGCTCATCCGCCAGTACCATCAGGGGTTCGCCGGCCTCGACCCGTTGCCCCTGCTGGAAATCATCGGACAGTACGGCGCCGTTTATTTCCGCGCTCAGGGTGTACTCGCCGAGTGTCGACGCGTTTTGCGGGATGGACTGGATCACGCTGTCTGACAGGCCAAAAGCTTTCAGACGGCCATAGGCGGCTTCACGGTCGGTTTGTGCGGCAATGTAGCGCTTGTCGCCGACGGTCTTGCGTCCCAGTTTTTGTGCGCGCAGCCATTCGGCGTGACTGATGCGGAATGCTGCCTGTGCTTCGGCGGCCGTCTCACTGAACAGGGTGACCAGCGCCTGCCCTTTTTTGACGTGTTCGCCCAGCGCGG
>JBHHXO010000129.1:0-9382 GCA_046757125.1 Thiogranum sp. | reverse complement strand
TTGCCGGTGGCGGTGCGGCCGTCTCGCAAGGCCTTGAGGGAATGCACGCCGCGATCATGCCATGGTTCAGGTCCCCGGCGATCCTGGAGGATCGGATCGCATCCGGCGAGCCCTGGCCCGCGGCCGGCCGCGACCAGGAGCACTGGACCCGGATGTCCATTCTCAACGTAGCGCGCATGGGCAAGTTTTCTTCCGACCGTTCCATCCGGGACTACTGCCGCGATATCTGGCATGCGGAACCGGTAAGCGTCGCAACCGTCGATCGCAATGAGGAGTGTGTCACCGAATGGCACGGCGGAGCAGCCGCGACGGGACAGTCAGCGTCCGGCGAAACCACGCGTAAGCAGCAGGACATCGGCCCTGAAGACCGCACGGTTCACTGACGCGCCCGTTATGCAAAGCGTGCGGCCGGTCGCTGCCTGCACACGGGCCGGCGCGCCCGGATAAACCTGGCAGGCATGAGCATAATCTACACAACGACGCCCGGCACACGCTACCCGTTCGGTGCGAAACCGGACAGCGACGGCGTCAATTTCTCGGTGTTCAGCCGCCACGCGACGCAGGTCGAACTGCTGCTGTTCGACGCGGCCGACAGCCCGGCGCCCTTCCAGGTCATCCCGCTGCAACCGGATGTACACCGCACCTTCTTTGCCTGGCACGTCCACGTGGAAGCCCTGCCGGTCGGCAGCTGGTACGCCTGGCGCATGGACGGCGACAGCGACACCCGCCGCTCCGGGCTGCGTTTCGATGCTGAAAAACACCTGCTCGACCCCTGGGCGCGCGCCGTCTGTCACACGTTGTGGGACCGGCAGGCGGCAAGCCGGCCGGGCGACAACGGCCAGACCGCCATGCGCGCCATGGTGGTCGACGAGCGCTACGACTGGGAAGGCGATGCACCGCTCAGCATCGCCAATGAAAACGCTATCATCTACGAGCTGCACGTAGGCGGCTTTACCCGGCACGCCTCGTCGGGTGTCAGCAACCCGGGCACCTTCGCCGCACTGGGCGAAAAAATTCCCTACCTGCAGGAACTGGGCATCACCCATGTCGAGCTGATGCCGGTAATGGCTTTCGACGAACAGGATGTGCCGCGGGCAACCGCGCAGCTGGGACTGAAGAACTACTGGGGCTACAGCACCCACAGTTTTTTCTCGCCCCACCCCGGTTACTGCGTAACGCCCGAACAGGGCACCCACCTGCGGGAATTCCGCGACCTGGTCAAGGCATTGCACCGGGCCGGCATCGGCGTCATCCTGGACGTGGTGTTCAACCACACCGCCGAGGGCGGCACGGGCGGCCCCACCATCAACTTCAAGGGCATGGGCAACAGTGTCTTCTACCACCTGGACAGCAAGGACAAAAGCGTCTTCCGCGACTACACGGGCTGTGGTAACACTGTCAACTGTAACCACCCCATTGTCGCCAACTTCATTATCGGCTGCCTGGAATACTGGGTGCGGGAAATGCACGTGGACGGCTTCCGCTTCGATCTCGCCAGCGCGCTGGCGCGTGGCGAGGACGGCGCACCGCTGCACGATGCACCGGTACTGTGGGGCATAGAACTCTCGGACCGGCTTTCCGCCACGCGCCTTATCGCCGAAGCCTGGGATGCCGCCGGCCTGTACCAGGTCGGCAGTTTCCCCGGTTATCGCTGGGCGGAATGGAACGGGCGTTACCGGGACGTCATCCGCCGCGCGGTGCGCGGCGACAGGGGCCTGCTGCCCGAACTGGCCACGCGCCTGAGCGGCAGCAGCGATCTCTACCAGCCGCAGCACCGGCTGCCCATCAACAGCATCAACTTCGTCACCTGCCACGACGGCTTCACCCTGCATGACCTGTTCAGCTATACGCACAAACACAACGAGGCCAACGGCGAAGGCAACCGTGACGGACACAACGACAACCTGAGCGTCAACTTCGGTATCGAGGGTGAAACCGACAACGCGGAAATACTCGCACTGCGCCTGCAACACGCAAAAAACGCCATCGCCATACTGCTGTTGAGCCAGGGGGTGCCCATGTTGCTGGCGGGCGACGAAATACTGAATTCCCAGCAGGGCAATAACAACGGCTACTGCCAGGACAACGAACTGACCTGGATCGACTGGTCGCTGGCAAAGAAAAATGCGCACATGCTGCATTTTGTCCGCCACATGATTGCCCTGCGCAAACGCCACCCCGCGCTCATGCGGCGCCGCTTCCTGACCGGCACACCGGCCGCCGAAGGGGACGCGCCGGATATACGCTGGCACGGCGCCGACCTCGACGCCCCGCAATGGCACGACCCCTCGGCGCGGGTACTCGCCTTTACCCTGGCCGCGACCGGCGACGCGGATACCGACCTCCACGTCATGCTGAACCTGTCCGACCGTGCGATCGATATGCAGATACCGCCGGCCCGCGACGGTCAATGGCAGCTGGCTGTCGATACCGCGCTGGCGTTGCCACAACAAACAACTGTCAACGAAGACCGGTACCCGGCCCGTGCGCGCAGCGTGGCGGTACTGGAACTGTACAGGGACAACGGGGCGACGGCCTGACTGAACTCACGACCGCGCCGGCAGACAGATGTTGCGATTCAAATCCTTTTATCACCGCGCATTGCCAAACGCGATACTCATCACGTCGGCGCTGTTCGTCAGCCTGCTGCTGGCCTGGTATACACTCAGCGCCTGCAACTTCTTCTATCCCGTGCTGCACGACGTCGTCGGGATCGACGCGACCATAGCGGAATACGCGCCAAGGAATAGCTACAGGAAATCGTTCGACCGGACCACCCGCAAGCAGCGGGCCGAACTGTTTCGCGAAATTGTGCGGGGCATAAACAACCATGGCGAGGGACTGGACACCATCCGCTATTTCGACGCACAGGGTCAACCGCTGGGCCTGCTGCTACGCAAACCGGAAATCGTCCACCTCGGGGATGTCGCCCGTCTGCTCGACAGGCTGCAGCGGGCAGCCCTGCTCAGCGGTGTCCTGTTGATCGTCATGATCACGTTCTATCGCCGGCGCAACATCAACATCCCGCCGGCGGGGCGCGTGCTGGCCGCTGTTGTGCTGACACTGTTGTTCATAGCCATCGTCGTCGCCGCTTCCGGCGCGGAGAAACTGTTCTACCAGTGGCACACCCTGGTGTTCCCGGCGGGACACCAGTGGTTCTTCTACTACGAGGAGTCGCTGATGACCATGCTGATGAAGGCACCGGACCTGTTTGCCTGGCTGGCGGTCCTGCTGGCCCTGTTTGCGCTTGCTTTCCTGTACCTGATCCTGCGCCTGGTACAGGGCTACCTGGCCAGGGGACGTGCGGCGCCCGGCCGGGAATAAGGACCGGCCTCGCTTCAGCGGCTGGTGAGTTTCAGCTCGATGCGCCGGTTGCGCCGGTAGGCATCTGCCGTATCCGCCGGGTCGAGGGGATGGTACTGGCCAAACCCTGCCGCCACCAGGTGCTCGGGGGGAATACCTTCCCTGATCATGTACTTCACTATGCTGATGGCGCGCGCGGAAGACAGTTCCCAGTTGGACGGGAAGGCCTTGCGTATCGGCCTGCGATCGGTGTGCCCGTCGACCCGCAGCACCCAGTCGATATCGTCGGGGATCTGCGCGCTAATCTCCTTCAGGGTCCGCGCCACGGTTCCGATTCCCTGCCGCCCCTGTTTGTCCAGGTCAGCCGATGCCGATGAAAACAGCACTTCGGTAGGCAGTATGAAACGGTCACCCTCGATACGCACGTCCGGGTTGTCCTGCAGGGCTTCGCGCAGCTTGCCGAAGAACTCCGAGCGGTAACGCGCCAGTTCCTCGACCTTGTCGGCCATGGCCAGATTCAGGCGCCGGCCCAGATCCTCGATTTTGATGTCCTTTTCCTGCACGGCCGCTTCTGATGCTTCGAGCGCCTGGTTGAGTCGCGCCAGCTGCTCGTTCAACGCGGCAATCTGCGTATCCAGGTCGGTAGCCCTGCGCTGTGCCTGGACACCGATTTCCTTTTGCCTGGCGGCATCTTCCCGGCTCGCATCGAGGGCCGCCGATAATCGCTGCCGGTCCGCTTCCAGCCCGGCAATGCTGTCGCGCTGCTGTTGCTGAAGCCGTTCACCCGCGGCAATTGAACTGCGCGCAACCTTCAGTTCACTTTCCAGCTGTTCTATTGCAGTAGCGGTATCCTGCGCCTGCAGCGTCATCTCACCGACACGTGCCTGCAGGGTATCGCGCGCCTTCAGTGTGACCTCCAGTTCCCCCGTCAACCGGGACACGCGTTGCTGCAGCGCCGCCTTGTCCTTGCGCTCCAGCGCCAGCACTTCGCTCAGGTCGGCCATCTGCCCGTGCAAACGATCCAGCGCTGCATCGCGCCCCACCAGGGCATCTGACAACAGAAACTGCCCGACCGAAAACAGCAACAGGACGAACATCACCACCATCAGCAAGGCAGCGAGGGCGTCCACGAAACCTGGCCAGATGTCTACCGTGCGACGGCGGCGGTTGGCGACAAGCACGATACGCCCTACCCGGCCTTCTTCTTGTGCAGCCGCGAGCGCTCGTGGGTCTCGGCGGATATGGCCCGGCCGATCAGCCGCAACTCATCCCGGATCTCTTCCGCCATATATTCGCGCCCTATCTCAAGTTCTTCTGTTAATTTATTGATATTCCTGGATAATTCTCTAACATGGTCGTGCATGGAAGCATCGATCTCACTGCGCGTATCGACCAGCCGTTCGAGCGCCGGGACCAGTTCGTCCTGGCGTTTGGCGAGCGCCGCTACCACGCGCTGTTCTTCCCGGGAAATGTCGGCGAAGGCCGCCAGTTCGCGCCCGAGGTTCAGGATCTGGTCACCCACAAGATGCCGCTGGGCGTCGTCGCGCATCACGTTGCGCTGCAGCTTGTCCAGCGTTTCCGCGGTCTGCTCCAGCATGGCGTGGATGTAGGCCGGCTCGCTGAGTTCGCGCTCGCCGATCAGTTGCGTGCCACTCAGCCGGGTAACGCCGGACAACCAGTCTTCCAGCTCGTTGTAGAAACGGTTCTGTGCATGACCGGCCTGCAGGTCGAGAAAACCCAGCACCAGCGAACCGGCCAGGCCGAACAGGGAGGAACTGAACGCAGTACCCATACCCGACAGGGGCTGTTTCAGCCCTTCCAGCAGTGAACTGAACATAAGGCTGTTGTCACCGCCGCGGCTGCCCAGTCCGCCGATCATATCGCCGACGGCGCTCACCGTTATCAGCAAGCCCCAGAAGGTACCCAGCAGGCCCAGGAAAATGAGCAGCCCGATCATGTAACGCGATACATCGCGCAACTCGTCGAGCCGCAGGCGCACGCTGTCGAGCAACGAACGCAGCGACAGGGGCGATAGACTGACGAGCTCGCTGTCCTGCTGTCCAAGCGTTTTCGCCAGTGGCGCCAGCAGGCGCGGAGCGCCGGGCGCGGAACGCCAGAAGCGTTTGCGTTTGCCGCGAAAATGATTGATCCACGCGACTTCAGGCGAAAGCATGCCGACCTGCCGGAAGTTGATGGCGATACCGGCCAGGAACACGGCAAGAATGATGGCGTTGAATACCGGGTTGGACAGGAATGCATCGGACAGCGGTCCGATCAACAGGACGACCGCGAGGCCGACCAGGCCGAGAAAGGGAATCATCCACATAAATACCCGGGTGGGCCGTGTCATACATTTTCTCCTGGCTAACCATTACACCTGGCGCTGCAAGCGCCCTGCCCCGTATGCCGGGACGGGCGCGGAAGTCTAGCATACGACGCGCAAGGAAAGTGTAACGCACACCGTTTTCACGCCCTGCCGGCAGTATGGATTTCAGTGCATCCACGGCCCCGGAGGATTTGCCGGACGCCCGTTCCTGTTGACATTCCCACTCCCGACCCGGGTGCCGGCACCTGGGCAGCCCGGGCTTACTCACATCATTGATAGGTGGTACAGTAGCCCGCTGCACCGGTCGTCGTGGACCTGTCTGCACCATCGCTACCGGATTCGGAGGAAGTAGCTTGTTCAGGAAATTTGCCGGAAATGTTCTACTCATCAACGCTTTCCTGCCCGCCCTGCTGCTGGTCGGCTGCGAATCCAACACCTACGTCGAACCCCCTCCCCCCAAAGTTACCGTCGCCCAACCGCTTATCCAGGATATAACCGATTTTCTTGAATTTACGGGAACGCTGGTGGCGTCGGAAAAAGCCGAAGCACGCGCCCGGGTATCGGGGGTACTGCAAAGCATGCATTTCGTCCCCGGCACCCTGGTCACGGAGGGCGACCTGCTGTTTGTTATCGATCCGGCTGAATACGAAGCTGATCTGCAGGCCGCCCGGGCCGAACTGGCGGGCGCAAAATCAAGTTATGACCGCGCCAGGATTGAATACGGCCGGGCGCAGACACTCTACAAGAAAAAGGCCGGTGCCGAAGCGGACGTAGTGAAATGGCGCGTGGAAAAAGAACTGGCCAGCGCGGATATCCTGCGCGCGGAAGCAAAAGTTGCACGCGCGGAACTGAACCTGGGCTACACTCGGGTGACGGCACCACTGACCGGGCGCGTCGGGCGTAACAAGGTCGATATCGGCAACCTGGTCGGTGAAGGCGAAGCGACCATATTAACCGAAGTCACCCAGTACAACCCGATATTTGCTTATTTCAACCTCAATGAACGCGACCTGCTGCGCGTCATGAAAATCTACCGGGAAGCCGTCGAGGCCAGGGGGCTCGACCCGGACAAGGTCAGCGACAGCGAAATTGAATTACCGCTCTTCCTCGGACTGGCCGATGAAGCGGGTTATCCCCATGAAGGCCTCTACGATTTTGCCGAATCCGGCGTGGATCCGGAGACCGGAACACTCCAGTTGCGCGGCAGCTTCGCAAACCCCGGCGCGACACCGGCCTTGCTGCCCGGCCTGTTTACCCGCATCCGCATGCCGCTCGGCAAGCGCCCGGATATGCCACTGGTAAGCGAACGAGCCGTCGCTAATGACCAGGGTGGCACCTACCTGCTGGTAGTCAATTCCGAAGACATGGTAGAACGACACACTGTCAAAACCGGTCAGCGCAAGGACGGTCTCATTGTTATCGAAGAAGGCCTGCAGAAAGACAGCCGGGTGGTTGTCAAGGGCATACAGCGCGCGCGCCCGGGCCGTAAAGTGACACCCGAGTCCGTGGACATGAGCAGCCTTACGGCGTCCGCCATGCGGCAGGCCGCCCGGGAAGCGGAAAAGAAAGCACAGGCACAAGGTTCAAACCCGGGTGCCGGGTCCGGGCAATCCGGCTCTGAATAACAGGACCAGGGACTGAGCGGCCATGTTTTCGAAATTCTTTATCGAACGCCCGATTTTCGCCGGCGTCATATCGATCCTGATCCTGATTGCCGGCGCCATATCGGCCGGCGCACTGCCCGTCGCCCAGTTTCCGGAAATCACGCCACCCACGGTTTCGGTCACGGCAAGCTACCCGGGCGCCAATGCGGCGGTGGTTTCCGAAACCGTTGCCGCGCCGATCGAGCAGGAAGTGATCGGCGTCGAGAACATGATCTACATGTCCTCGGTCAGCGCCAGCGACGGCTCGTATACCCTGACGGTCACTTTTGAAGTCGGCACCGACCTGGACATGGCCAATATCCTGGTGCAGAACCGCGTCACCCTGGCCGAACCGAAACTTCCGGCGGAAGTCACCCAGCAGGGCGTAAACACCAAGAAAAAGTCGCCCAACATCATCCTGATTGCTTCGCTGTATTCCCCTGATGAGCGCTTCGACGAGCTCTACATGAGCAATTACGCGACCTTGAACATCAAGGACACGCTGAGTCGCATCCCGGGCGTGGGCGATGTGGGCATCTACCCCGAAAGCGACTACAGCATGCGTATCTGGCTGGACCCGGAACAGCTCAAGTCCCGGCGCATGACCACGGACGAGGTGATTGCGGCCATCCGCGAACAGAACGCGCAGGTCGCCGCCGGCCAGATCGGCAGGCCGCCGGCACCCGAGGGACAGAATTTCCAGTACACCGTCAACGTACTCGGGCGCCTGTCGGACATCGAGCAATTCGAGGACATCATCGTCAAGACCGGTGCGGGCGGGCGCATCACCCGTCTCAGGGATGTCGCCCGCATCGAACTGGGCGCCAAGGTCTACGACATCACCTCACGTCTCAACGGCGCTTCATCGGCCAGTATCGCCGTTTACCAGTTACCCGGCTCCAACGCCCTGGATGTATCGAAACGGGTGCATGCGGCGATGGAGGAAATGAACGCCTACTTCCCGGAAGGCCTGGAATACTCGATCCCCTATGACACCACCATGTTTGTCGATGCCTCGATCAAACAGGTGATTATCACCCTGTTTCAGGCAACGGCACTGGTGGCCCTGGTACTGTTCCTGTTCCTGCAGGACTGGCGCGCCACGCTGATACCCTCGGTAACCATCCCGGTTTCCCTCGTCGGCACCCTCGCCGTCATGCTGGCGATGGGCTTTTCGCTGAACATGCTGACCCTGTTCGGCCTGGTACTGGCCATCGGCATCGTGGTCGATGACGCCATCGTGGTCATCGAGGCCACCGTCGCGCACATGGAACGCGGCCTGGACCGGCGCGCGGCCGCCATCCAGGCCATGAGCGAAGTATCGGGACCGGTAGTGGCCACCACACTGGTGCTGCTGGCGGTGTTCGTGCCCGCCGCCTTCATGCCCGGCATCACCGGCGAACTGTACCGGCAGTTCGCGCTGACCATCGCGGTCGCCACCATTTTCAGCTCCATCAATGCACTGACCCTCAGTCCCGCGCTGGCGGCACTGCTGTTACGCCTGCCGTCCGAGCATAAAAACGCCTTCTTTCGCGGCTTCGACAATTTTTTCCGCAAGTCCGAAAACGGCTATACCAACATGGTCAGATCCCTGCTGCGGCGTACCGGCGTAATGCTGGTACTGGCCCTCGGGCTGGCCGCACTGACGGGCTGGCAGTTCACGCAGTTACCGACCGGCTTCCTGCCGACCGAAGACCAGGGCTATATGCTGGTACACGTGCAACTGCCCGACGCCGCGTCACAGGAACGCACCAACGAAGTACTGGACAGCATCGACGCTGTCGTTGCCGGCACACCGGGTGTCGCGGACTGGGTTATCTTCGGCGGCTATAACCTGATCGACGGCACGGCTTCATCCAATACCGCCATCGTATTCGTCACGCTGACGCCCTGGGAAGAAAGGAACGAACCCGGCCTGGACCAGGAATCGATACTCGCCAGCCTGCAAGGGAAATTCAGCGCCATCCAGGAATCCATTGTCTATGCTTTCCTGCCACCCGCCATCCCCGGACTGGGCGTAGCCGGCGGCTTCCAGTTCCAGCTGGAAGACCGTGGCGGCATCGGCCTGCAGGAACTCCTCCTTGAGGCGGCATGGGCCAACGGCTACACG
>JBHHXO010000128.1:0-9399 GCA_046757125.1 Thiogranum sp. | reverse complement strand
TGCTATCCACCATGGTAATCCTGACGGCTTCGATTACCCCGCTGTCAGCCGGGCAATATTCCCCGACCATCGATTACGCAAACGTGCTCGATACCTAATTTCGATGACGAGAACGGCCTCATCAGCTTCCAGGATGCCCGGATCATTTTTGCCCCGGAAGGGAAGTTTGCTGGCAAGGTGGCTGTTCTGGACGCTGACAACAAGATAGTTGCCCATTTTTCCTATTACGAGGACTACAGGGGCAGGGAAGGCGTATATGCCGTGGCGCCGGTCAAGGCGCCTGCCGATGTTACCCTGACCAAACCGGGTGTCTATACGATTGCCTATGTGGTCAATAACAAGCCGGCCACACGGATGCCGGTCAGGCTGGTGCAGACCTCAGCCGGGGATGACCCGTTCGATCCACAGAAGAAATTCAGCTTTGACGGTTACTGGCGTACCTTTGCCTTCATCACTACGGACAAGGAGTGGAAGGGGGAGAAGTTTCCGAATATCCATGCCTGGGCCGGTGGTATGGACCTTCCCGCAGGCAAGCGGCGTGATACGCTGATTTTCTCGCTGTTCAGGGACGGCGAGCTCGTGGCGCACAGCAAGCGTGGCGTCGGAGTGATTCAGCCCGGGCATTTCAGGCGGGTCAGGAGCCCGTTGTACCATCCTCACCCGGAAGGCAGGTCCGCCAATGCAGAGCCCTTCGTATTGAAGGACTGGCTGGTTGACGGGATCTACGAACTGCGTGTCAACCGCATGTCCGACAAGGCCGCATTGCGATCGTACGACTTCAGGGTCGGCAACGGCAGGATCGAGCACCATCCGCGCTCGAAATCAGGCTACCAGCCGCAGGCCGACTACATTGCGCCACGTGTCCAGAAACCGGGGGCTACCTCACTGGAGCTGATCGAGGCCTTCTGGATCGAGGACCGCAAGATTCGGTAGAGCTGCTTCGGTATTTCTGCGCTGACTGTCGGTTGGCAGTTTGATGGTTCCGGAACCAGGGGAATACCCGGCCGGCCTTTGCCCGTCACATAGTCGTCAGCTTGTGATTCACACTGAAATCAATGATTTTCACGGCAGCGGTTACTGCAACCCCGCTGTCGGACATTATATAAACCATGTATTCGTTGTTACGTGAAGGTGCTTTTTCGGAAGTGGTGGCTGTTTGCGATCCCTGCGTTCCGTTTTTGAAACGGTCGAGCATTTCCTGCGTGTTCAAAACCAGTAATATCTTGAACGAGCGGGTTCCCCAGCCACTGCCAACCTCGACCTTGCCGATGGTGAAATAACGTCGTTCCCCTGATCCACTGACAACAAGCACGCCTTCGCCACCGTTGGCAGCCGGCGCATTTATGTGGGCGACTATATAGCCAGGGGCGTTTTCGATTTCGGATTCCAGTTCACGGTATTGTACAAGCAGGCGTGTAATCGTGCCTCCAGCCATAATATCGAGCGCGCGGCGTTTCTGTTCCTTTTCAGCCGCAGACATGGTTGTACAGCCGCTTATAACGAACAGAATGGCCAGCAGGCTCGGTAGTACTGGTTTCATGTTTATCACCTGCATTGGCTTATGCCGAACCGGTGCCCGGTTGCCGCTCGGGGATGTGTTGCAACATGCCTTTGCCCTGTCGCAACAAAAAGTCCAGAAAGGTGCGGCTCACCAGCGACAGTTTCCTGCCTTTCAGGTGTACGGCGTACCAGCGGTAGAATAGCGGGAAGCCTTTTACATCCAGTATCGCAATGTGGTTGCCGGCAAGCTCCAGCCGCAGGTTGTGGCGTGACAAAACGGATATACCCAGCCCTGCCATAACAGCCTGTTTGATGGCCTCGCTGCTGCCCAGCTCCATGTAGGGTTGAACCTCGAGATCCTGTTCGGCAAACACCCGATCCACGGCCAGGCGTGTTCCTGAACCCGCTTCACGTACCAGAAAACGTTCTTCGCTCAATTGCCGTAGTGAGATGGATGAGCACTGCGTAAGTGGATGGCGGGTGCTCGCGACGACTACCAGTTCGTTATCAACAAACGGGTGGGCTTCTACATCCAGTTCAACGGGGACCTGACCCATGATCAGTAAATCGTCTTCATTGGATTTCAGGCGCTCGAGTACACGGGAACGGTTGGTCACTTTCAACATGGGCGTCACTTCCGGGTGCTGTGAGATAAAAGCACCCAGCAGGTGTGGCATGAAGTATTTGGCCGTCGTGATGACCGCGATGCGCAGCGGTCCCTTGACCACGCCTTCGAGGGCCGCCGCCGATTCGCCCAGCGACACCATGCTGCCGAGGATGTTCTGGGCCGAGGTATAGACCTCGTCGCCAACGGCGGTGGTATGAAGGTGGCTGCCCACTTTTTCAAGCAGGGGATAGCCGATGGTATCACTGAGTTTTTTGACCTGCATGGAAACGGTGGGCTGGCTCAGATGCAGCGCCTCGGCCGCGCGGGTGTAGCCCCCGAGGCGAATCACGGTTTCGAAGATCTGCAGCTGGCGCAGGGTTACATGACGGATGAGGTTCTCGGCGGTTGCATAAGCCATAGCTAATACTCTATAGAGTAGATAGAAACTATTGATTTCAATTTATACCTCTATATCCGAATAATGTCCACCACGCGGTTACTGCCGCGCCATATTTCATTCACTGAACTACTGGAGAGCACTATGGCCAAAACCTATGACGCGGGTGTAAAAGAATACCGCGAAACGTACTGGATGCCAGACTACACCCCGAAAGAAACGGACATTCTGGCTTGTTTCAAGGTGACGCCGCAAGATGGCGTGCCGCGTGAAGAAGTGGCTGCAGCGGTTGCAGCAGAGTCTTCGACCGGTACCTGGACGACGGTCTGGACCGATCTGTTGACCGACCTGGACTACTACAAGGGTCGTGCCTACGCGATCGAGGACGTGCCGGGTGATGACACGTGCTTCTACGCATTTATCGCTTACCCGATCGACCTGTTTGAAGAGGGTTCGGTGGTCAACGTCATGACCTCGCTGGTCGGTAACGTGTTCGGGTTCAAGGCGCTGCGCGCCCTGCGTCTGGAAGATGTCCGCTTCCCGGTCGCCTATGTGATGACCTGTAATGGACCGCCGCAGGGTATCCAGGTCGAGCGTGACCTGCTGAACAAGTACGGGCGTCCGCTGCTGGGTTGTACCATCAAGCCCAAACTGGGTCTGTCGGCCAAGAACTACGGCCGTGCCTGTTACGAAGGTCTGCGCGGTGGCCTGGATTTCACAAAGGACGACGAGAACGTCAACTCGCAGCCGTTCATGCGCTGGCGCCATCGTTTTGACTTCGTCATGGAAGCGATTCACAAGGCCGAAGCCGAAACGGGTGAGCGTAAAGGCCACTATCTCAACGTAACTGCGCCGACGTCTGATGAAATGATGAAGCGTGCCGAGTATGCAAAAGAAATCGGCGCCCCGATTATCATGCACGACTACATTACCGGTGGCTGGTCAGCGAATACCCAGCTGGCGCAATGGTGCCAGGACAACGGCATGCTGTTGCATATTCATCGCGCCATGCATGCGGTGCTCGATCGCAACCCGCACCACGGTATCCACTTCCGCGTGCTGACCAAGATCCTGCGTTTGTCAGGTGGTGACCACCTGCATTCCGGTACGGTTGTTGGCAAGCTGGAAGGCGACCGCGATGCCACGCTGGGCTGGATCGATATCATGCGTGATTCCTATGTCAAGGAAGATCGTTCACGCGGTATCTTCTTTGACCAGGACTGGGGCGCTATGCCCGGCGTGTTCCCGGTTGCTTCCGGTGGTATTCACGTATGGCATATGCCGGCTCTGGTCAGCATCTTCGGTGATGATTCCGTGCTGCAGTTCGGCGGCGGTACACTGGGCCATCCCTGGGGCAATGCAGCAGGCGCAGCCGCAAACCGCGTAGCGGTCGAGGCTTGTGTCGAGGCGCGCAACATGGGTCGTGAGCTTGAGAAGGAAGGCAAGGATATCCTGACAGCCGCTGCCAAGAGCAGTCCTGAACTGGCTGCAGCGATGGAAACCTGGAAAGAAATCAAGTTTGAATTTGACACCGTGGACAAGCTCGACGTCTCACACAAATAGTCGTAGCCCCCAGACCGGGGTGCTGATGCACCCCGCTGGTTCACACAGTGATAGCTGTACATAAATTAGGAGCTGTAACATGCAAGATTACCAATCGAGCCTGAGCGATACCTCAAGCCGGAAGTTTGAAACTTTCTCGTACCTGCCGGCTTTTAGCCCTGAGCAGATCCGTGCCCAGATCGAGTACATTGTCAGTAAGGGCTGGAACCCGGGTATTGAACACACGGAACCGGAAAACGCCAATGGCCACTACTGGTACATGTGGAAACTGCCGATGTTCGGCGAAACCGATGTGGATGCCATTCTCAAGGAAGTCGAGGCCTGTCATGCAGCGCACCCGGATAATCACGTCCGCTTGCTGGGTTTTGACAATTTTGCCCAGTCTGCCGGTGCCTCAATGGTTATTTACCGCGGCAAGACCGTCTAGGCGGTTTTTTTGGAGAACGACCCTGGTCACACGGCTGTGTGACCAGGGTTTCGAAGTGGTCAGAAACAGGTATCTGAAGATATGAGTAAACCGGATCGCTATGTCGGGATCGATAACGATATCAACGGCGGCATGACCAGTATTGGAAAGATTATCAGGGATGCCTGGGTATTCGGACTCGTGCCTGAAACCGAGACCTGTGCAGGCTGGAACCTGGCCGGGATCGATGCCCTGTTACAAAAAGTGAATGCCGAGTGGGATAAGCACGGTTGCATGGTCAGTCAACTGCCTGAACCACTGGCGCAGCGCCATGCTGAAATACATGCGCGCGCAATGCGCAAGGCAAAAGCTGCCGGCTGGTCAGGCGAGCACGAAACAGGGGATGAAGAAGCGTAACTTTCTGGAATTACAAGTGGGTATGATTATGTCTGATTCAACAGTAGATCCAACGCAGTACCTCATTAAAAATGAGCCCTATTACGAAGCCGTAGGCAGGGAAATAGAGTTCTATGAAGCGGCGTACAATGTGCGCATGCCGATGATGCTGAAAGGTCCGACCGGCTGCGGTAAATCCCGTTTTGTGGAATACATGGCGTGGAAACTGGGCAGGCCGCTGATCACCGTGGCCTGTAACGAAGATATGACGGCATCCGATCTCGTGGGCCGCTTTCTGCTCGACAAGGATGGCACCAAGTGGCAGGACGGTCCCCTGACGACGGCTGCCCGTATAGGTGCAATCTGTTACCTGGACGAAGTGGTCGAAGCGCGCCAGGACACCACGGTCGTCATTCATCCGCTCACCGACCATCGCCGCTCGCTGCCGCTGGACAAGAAGGGCGAACTGATCGAGGCGCACCCGGATTTCCAGCTGGTTATTTCCTATAACCCCGGCTACCAGAGCCTGATGAAAGATCTCAAGCAGTCCACCAAGCAGCGCTTCGGCGGCCTGGATTTCGACTACCCCGAAACAGAGCTCGAAGTGGCGATTGTGGCCAGGGAATCCGGAGTCGACAAGGAGACCGCGGAAAAACTGGTGCAGATCGCACACCGCGCACGCAACCTCAAGGGACACGGTCTCGATGAAGGGATCTCGACGCGTTTGCTGGTCTACGCGGGGCAGTTGATCAGCAAGGGGGTCGATGCCGAGGCGGCCTGCAGCATAACCATGATAACGCCGTTGACGGATGACCCCGATATGCGCGATACACTGAACGCGGCGGTACAGACATTTCTGGGCTGATTGAAGGTGTGCGGTAATGTCGTCTATCAAGCTTGAAGATTATTCGGAATTTCTGGAGCAGGCCGTTCCGGAAGTCAGGGATGTTCTTGATAGCGCCTTTCATGATGCCGCACGTATCATGTCACCGGCGGGACTGGCAGATTATCTGGATGGTGCCAAGGCGCTGACTAATCTGGGTCGCGGCCAGGACCTGGTGATTACCTACATCCAGGAAATGCCGCTGGTCGCCAAGGAATGTGGCGAGGACATCATTCCGGACTGCATCAGCGCCGCCATGAAAGTCTCGTCCATGACTTCGGGCGAGGTCATCACGCTGCTGTTTTCCAGTCTGCCCACGGTATCCAGACATCTCGGCGATGCGCAGCTGGTACGCGGTTATCTTACCCTGATCCATCAATTGGCATCGACCGCTGCGCGTGGCTTGCGCCCGATGCTGACGCATATCGACGAACTGCTGTCAAAACTGACATTGAGCGGTTTGCGTCGCTGGGCCAACTTTGGCGCCCAGGCGTATCGCCGTGACTTCAACAACCTGACTTCCTATTTCAACCTGGAATCCGCCGACAGCCGCGCCATGCTGGAAAAAGAACGCCGCGGTGTGCTGTTCGTGAAAATCCAGCGCAAACTGAATTTCTACCTGCGTGCCCTGTGGGGACGGGATTTTTTCCTGCGGCCCACGGGTGCGGATTACACCGATTTCCGACCCTATGTCGATAATCGTATATTGCATGTGCCGGATGCACTGGACGATATCGATGGTATCGCGGGCCTGGAAGTGTATCGCGCCACTGCTGCGCATATGGCTGCGCACATGGTCTATACCCGCAGCTCGGTGTCCGCCGAACAGCTCAGCCCGGCGCAGATGTTCTTCGTCGGTCTGCTGGAGGATGCGCGGGTCGAATACAAGGCTGTTAACAGCTTTCCGGGTCTGAAACGGCTATGGAAGTCGTTGATGCTGGTGGAGTATGATGAGCCGGTCGAACACGAAACGGTTCCGGTGCTTGAACGGCTGGCGTTGCAGTTACTCGACAGCAGCGTCAGGGGCGACGATGAGCAGATCAACCGGTTTGTCGAGAAGTTCCATGCGCAAATCGAGTCCAACCAGGACGACAACCATTTCTCCTGGTTGATGGGTATCGAGCTGTACAACCTGTTTGCCGGCCGCAAGGCTGTCCCCAGTCTGCGTATTCTGGAGCGCTACCGCATTCCCTACCGGGATGACAATCGTATTGTCTGGCACTTCGAGGACATCGACTGGAATGCCGGTGTTGAGTATATCGCCGCGAGCCAGCGTCAGGTGCGCCGACAGGTCAGCCCTTTGATGATGGCCCACGAGGTGGACTGCGAGCTCGCCGGTGATGACGCGCAGGAAATCTGGACCTGCTCCGACCTGATGCGTTTCTACGAAGACGACCTGACCGACACGTCCAGAACATTCAATGAGGCATGGGGTAAGGAACCGATCTCCGAGCCTTACCACTATCATGAATGGGATTACCAGATTCAGCTGCATCGCCCGGACTGGGTGACGGTTTATGAGCGCCGTATGCCGAAAGGCGACCCGGAGGATATCGAACGGATTCTGACTGAATACAAGCCGATTGCCCACCGTATCCGGCAGATTATCGATCTGCTGACCCCGGCCGGTGTGCAGCGCCAGCGTGGCCTGGAAGACGGTGACGAAATCGATATCAATGCCGCCGTCGATGCCATGGTTGCGCTGCGCATGGGTGAGCAACCGAACCCGCGCATCACGCTGCGCAATGTGCTCAAGACGCGCGACCTTGCCGTTGTAGTGTTGCTGGACCTGTCCGAGTCGACCAACGAGCAGGTCGGTGATACCGATAAAACCATCCTGCAGCTGACCCGTGAAGCTGCCACCCTGGTGGCAACGGCCATTAACGGTATCGGCGATCCTTTTGCCCTGCATGGTTTTGCCTCGGACGGTCGCCATGATGTGCAGTACTACCGGTTCAAGGACTTTAACCAGCACTACGACGATGATGCGAAATCCCGCCTCGCCGGTATGAAGGGCGGTTTGTCCACGCGCATGGGTGCGGCACTGCGTCATGCAGGTCACCACCTGCTGAAACAGCAGGAAAGGCGCAAGCTCATTTTGCTGGTGACTGATGGTGAACCCGCCGATATCGACGAAACCGATCCGCAGCACCTGCGTCACGATACCAAAAAGGCAGTTGAAGAACTGTATTCAAACGGCGTGCTCGCCTATTGTCTCACGCTCGATCCTCACGCGGATAATTACGTCAAGCGCATCTTCGGTGAAAACAACTATACCGTGATCGAGCACGTGGATCGCCTGCCGGAGCAGCTGCCGCTGTTGTTTGCCAGCCTGACGGGATGATGAGCACACGCATCCATGACATGCCGGTCTACGTGGCGCGAACAGACCAGGTGGAAGCCTCGTTGTACAATCTGTGGCGGCGTGCGCGCCTGCACCTGGATATGCCGCTGCGCATCGATCTGCCGGGGTTGAAACAGATGGTGCTGATACTCGAAGATGACTGCTGGGTCGTGGTCGACCAGTGCCAGTACGATTTGCCGGTACTGGCCTGGCTGGATTTCCGGGATGCCGGCCGCAGCACGTTGCACACGCCGGTTGCCTGCACCATGAACTATTATCATTACATGGCCAGCCACCTGCGGGAGAAGGTGTTGTCCCGTATGGCTGAAGATCTGGAAGCCCGGCTGAGTGATGCTGCAGCGGCCGGGTCTGAAAAACCGGGTAGCGGGGACACCGAATGACCGGTATACCGTCTTTCGCCGCCATCCGGAAACGGACGCCGGGCGAACCGGCCGAGGCAACTATTAAGGTAGGGTACGATGCCACTCGTTGATATGAAGGATATGCTCCAGCATGCCTATGACCACGGTTACGCGGTGGGGGCATTCGACCTGGTGAGCCTGGATTTCCTGGAAGGCATCCTGACGGCGGCGGAGCGGGCCCGTGCACCGGTTATTCTGAGCCTGGCGGAATCCCATTTCAGGTATTTTGATTTCGATCTGATGATGCCGGCGGTTGAGGCCGCCGCCAGGCGGGCGTCGGTGCCGGTGGCTGTTCACCTGGATCACGGCGTCAGTCTCGAATCAGCGGTGCGGGCCATAAGACTCGGCTGTAACGGGGTGATGGTGGATGCCTCTCATACCGACTTCGGGGAGAATATCCGGATTACAAAATCGGTCGTTGGGACAGCCCGTGCCTGCGGCGTACCGGTGGAAGGCGAACTGGGTTATGTGCCGGGTATCGAGGGAGAAGATGCCGAGCGCCACCCGGGTGAACTCGCCTATACCACGCTGGCAGAAGCGCGGGCATATGTGGAACGAACCCGTGTCGATTTTCTCGCGGTTTCCATCGGCACGGTGCACGGGCATATGAAGGGGAAGCCCAGGCTGGACTACCAGCGCCTGAAACAGATCAATGAAGAACTGGCTATGCCGTTGGTTATACATGGCGGCAGCGGTCTTTCCGATGACCAGTTCCGGCGGCTGATTACCAACGGGGTGGCCAAGATAAATTATTACACGGCCGTGGCGGATGTGGCCGGCGCGAGCATAAGAGCCCGTGCCAGGGCGGATCGCGCCGGTAGCTACACTGGCCTGGTGAAAGATGTTCAGCAGGCCGTCAGCACCGAGGTGGAAAGCCGGAT
>JBHHXO010000127.1:0-9424 GCA_046757125.1 Thiogranum sp. | reverse complement strand
ATGCTGCAGGGAAGACTGCGCTCAACAACAGGGGGCTTTTTGAAGATGTCGTCCAACACAAGCAGGTGTTTTTCAATACGTCCTATGCCAACTATGATGCCTGCCTGACCAGTGACCTGCATCTGATACCCGGTGATCAGCTCATCAAAGCGCTTCGAACAGATTACGAAAAAATGTTGAGCGCAGGGATGATGTATGGTGGTCCACTGCCATTCGACAAAATTATTTCCGACATCCAGGAAATCGAGCAAGCCATTAACGACTGGTAGATCGGTGGAATTTCATGCCTGTATATCGACGCCCTGACTCTTTGAATCTGTGGCCGCCAGGTGGGTCAAAGTTGAATGCCGATTTACAGCCAGGAAAGATTGATTCCTCGCTACGCTCGTCACCCCTGCGGGGCGCCTTTGGTGTCTGTCGTCGCGCTTTGCACTCCTCGGTTCCAACCCCTGACCGTCGGGTTTATCCCCCGCAAAACTCCCGCACTAACCATTCTGAAACGAAAAACAGGTTAGAGAATGAATCTCTAACCTGTTAATTTTACTGCTTAAATATTGGTAGCGGGGGCTGGATTTGAACCAACGACCTTCGGGTTATGAGCCAGCCTCTGCCGCTACCGCTCTTTTAAAATCAAGCACTTGTGGGGGCGCCCGTTGCTCACTATTGCACCACAATGCAGGACAATGCATCACTGATCCCGTCAAAAGTCACGCACGGCATTTGAACTATCGAAGCAAAGCCGGCATCTTCCCCTTGCGTAACTCATCGATCACTTGCCCGGAAAGCTTCCATGGCTCGCCTTTGATCCGTGCCACCAGTTCTGTCCAGACATTCCCGAAAGCCTCCAGCGCATCATCATCATTGAACTGGATGCCCGCAGGCAACAGCGGCGCGATATCTTCCGTCAGACTTCGACCCAGCTTCTCCAACATCCGCTGCTCAGCGACGGCGCGTGAGATCGGCTTTCCCTCCAGCGACAGGTAATACTCGAAGCAGGCAATGAGCTTGTCGGGATCCATTGAGCGCTGCTTGAGGCCCTCATGTAAATCGAACAGGTCGCGGTTCTTGCGCCGCTGCAGCAATGCCCGAAGCTTTGTCCCGAACAGTTCCTCGGGTTCGAAAGACAAGATCCCGGTTTTCGCCTGGTGCCAGCGGCAGTCAATCTCGAAGGGATACTGCCTGACGCCATACAGACTTTCGTGCTCACGTGTATTGATCTCGACCTTCAGTTTGAGCGTGGTTTCGGGATCGGCTTCGGGTGCAAACTTGAACACCAGGTGCATCGAGTGTCCTGCTTGATGCCGGCTACATTTACCCAACCACGAAAGCGCCTCACGAATGGCATCGATAGTGGCGCCGATGGACTCCGGTTGCGTTTGCACCAGGTCGATGTCTTCCGAGTAGCGCAGAGGTTGCTGGAAAAGCAGCTTGTTGATCGCGGTGCCACCGCGAAAGGCCATTTTCCCCGCCAATGCCGGCGAATTGAATAAATCACACAATGCGCGGGAGATGATCAGATCCTGTTCTACCAACCGCGAATCCGGCCAGGGCGCCTTGCTGCTCCACTCCTGAATATATGCGGCCGGAATCAATAGTCGATCTCCACGGGTTCATTGATCACGAGCATCCACCTGGCATCTTTTTCGTACAGCTCTGCAAGTGATTCAGTCAGCGGCTTAACGGAAGGGTCCAGCGGCTTCATGGATTTAGCCTTCCTGGCGAACGGTTCCAGAATCCTGGCCTGGCGCGCATGCCCCGCGTGATCCAGCAGATACCCCAGCCGGCGTACAGCGGAATTCTCGTAGGCCTGAGCTGCTTTCGCCAGCTTACGTGGGTCGGCGCCGGCACCGAGATCCCTGGCGATCTGGGCCACGCCATTGATGCCGGCGGCTTTGTGAAAGTAGCGGGCGCAATCCAGAAGGGTGAGTTCCACACCGGCCACCCTGGCGAAACCCGCCTCGCTTTTCATTTGCGAAAGCCAATCGGGCACGTTGGTTTTAGCGAAGGCCGCCGGGGCCTGGTAAATAAACTGGAGCCGGTGGCGACCGATATCGAATGCCCGCAACTGTTTTGGGACAATGACCTGGAAGACCATGGCCGCCTGATGCGAGGCGCCATGGAAAGCGGCCGCCCGCAACAAGGAGATTCGGTAATCAAGACCCAGGTACTCCATCAGAGGGTCGATCCAGCGCAGCGGGTCAGGCGCCCCGGCCACCCTGTCCTCCGGCCGCAGGATCAGGTAGAAACCACGCCGGGGAGATGCCAGTCGGTGCTTCCTGGCCAAACGACTGGCGGCAGCGATGAACGCTGCCGAACTCAGGCCAAGTGCTTCCAATGCCTCTTCGCGAGAGAAACAGGCGCGGCCGCGGGAAAGCAGTTCATCAAGATAGCGATCAAGAGAAGCCATTCCCCGGTTATAAGCGAAAACCTACGGAAGAGCAAGAATTTTGCATACGGTTGGGGCGCAAATCACACTGACACGAACGGCTCAATCGATCCTGCCCTCTCCGAGCGCCTGGAGCGCCTCATCCATCACCGTGTCCACTTGTTCCAGCCAGAAAGCGACTGCTTCCGGCGCATCACTCTGGGCAAGAATATTGCGCACCAGGAGCAGGCATTTATTCATATAGCGAAGATTTCTGACCGACTCCCAACTCATCGCTTCGTCGATGTGCAGCAATGCACGCTCCCATCCGCCAAAACCCGCATGCTCCACCACCGCATCCCGCAGATTCTGCCATGCACCCTGCAGATCCGATAGCACGGTTTTTTCATAGCTTGTTGGTTTTTTTTCAAATGCCATAATGCGAATTATTTTGTACTGAATTCCCGTAAAATAATCCCCCTGTCGCGAATTTGCACCTTAACAGCCAAACAACACACCCCGAAAATGACAACATCCAGAAAACGCCCCCGGAAAACCCAAAAGCGCCCGCGTTTTACGGGCTGGTCAACCAGTGACGCCGACGAAATCGAACGCCGCCGGCTACGTGGCCGTGAAGAGGCAATTCGTATTGAACCCCTGGATCGGGCCGATGGGTTCTACGGCGCTTTCCTGGCCCACTCCAATGGTGGAAATACTTACCGTGTCGAGATACGCTCGCTCACCGAACACATCAACAGCTGTGACTGCCCGGATCACCGCGTCAATGGCCTGGGCACCTGCAAACACATCGAGGCCACGCTGCAACGACTCCAGCGGCGGCGCAAGCGCCTGTTCAAAAAAACAGCCGGGACGGGCAGCCCCGACATCGAAATCTTTCTGGATCGGCGCAGCAACCGGGTACGAATACTCTGGCCACAAGCCAGCCGTCAACGCTCCAGGGCCCGCAGCCTCCTGACCCCCTTCTTTAACGATGAGGGCAACCTGACCGGTGATCCGCTCGACAAGCTGCCGGCATTGGAGCGCGCCATTGCCGCCTCACCTGCCGGCGTCAGGCGGCGCATCCGCCTCTCGAACGAATTACAGCCCTGGCTCGAAATTCAGGATCGACGCGCGGAACAGATCCGCACCCGCCAGCACTTCGAAGCCGCCGTGGCGGCGGGTAGAGAAAGCCTGGATGCCGTCAAGATGCCGCTCTACGCCTACCAACAGGAGGGCATGCTGCACCTGGCCTTCACCGGCCGTGCGCTGTTGGCGGACGAAATGGGCCTGGGCAAGACGGTGCAGGCCGTTGCCGCCTGCGCCCTGCTGCGCCGCCTGCACGGAATCCGGCGGGTACTGGTGGTCGCGCCCGCTTCACTGAAGGCCGAGTGGGAAGAACAGATCACCAAATTTTCCGGCCTGCCCTCGCTGATCATCCAGGGCACGCGCGCCCAGCGTCTGCGCCAATACAAACAATCTGCTTTCTTCTATCTGGCCAATTACGAACAAATCCGGCCCGACGCGAAAGATATCAACCAGACCCTTGTGCCGGATGTGATTATTCTCGACGAGGCCCAGCGCATCAAAAACTGGCAGACCAAAACCGCCACGGCGGTCAAGCAACTGACCAGCCGCTACGCCTTTGTCCTCACCGGCACTCCGGTGGAAAATCGTATCGACGAGATCTACTCCATCGCCCAGTTCCTGGACCCACACCTGTTCGGGCCGCTGTTCCGCTTTAACCGCGACTTCTACCAACTGGACGAACGCGGCCACGCCGTCGGTTACAAAAATCTGGACAAACTGCACGAGCGATTGCGCCCGCTGATGCTGCGCCGGCGCAAGGACGAGGTCGAGGGACAACTGCCGGGCCGTACGGTGAAAACCTATTTCGTCGCCATGCACCCGGAACAATCCCTGCGTTACGACGAGTACAAAACACGGGTCGCCCGCCTAACCCAGCTCGCCAAACGGCGACCACTGAAAAAAGAGGAAATGGAACGGCTGCAACGCAATCTGGCCTGTATGCGTATGCTCTGCGATACCCCGTATATTCTCGACCAGACCTGCCGCATCTCCCCCAAGCTCAAGGAACTGGGCAACATACTCCAGGAACTGATGGCTGACGGCGATCACAAAATCATTATCTTTTCTGAATGGGAACGGATGCTGAAACTGGTAAGGGAGCAGGCCGAAGGCATGGAACTGGGCTATGCCTGGCATACGGGAACGGTTCCCCAGCCAAAACGCCGCACCGAGATCCGCCGCTTCAAGAATGATCCCGAATGCCGCCTGTTCCTCTCCACCGACTCCGGCGCCGTAGGGCTTAATCTTCAGGTCGCCGATGTCGTGATCAACCTGGACCTGCCCTGGAACCCCGCCAAGCTGGAGCAACGTATTGCCCGCGCCTGGCGCAAGCACCAGAAGCGGCCGGTGCAGGTGATTAACCTGGTGTGTGAGCACTCCATCGAGCATCGCATGCTGTCTCTGCTGGAGCAAAAGCGCTCCCTGGCCGAAGGCGTGGTAGACGGCAAGGGTAAAAGCGAGATGAGCCTGCCTTCCGGCCGCGCTGCCTTCCTGGAACGGATCGACAGCCTGATGGCCGATGGAACGACAAAGAAACCAGCGCCGCCGGCAGACCCGCTGCTGCAACTCCGGGACCAGCTCCTGAATCAATGGCGTGAGCGCCTGCAATTACTGGAACTGCATGGCGAAGGAGAACAGCAAACCCTGCTGGTCGTCACCGACCGGGTGGACGATCCCTTGCGTGACACCCTGACCCGGCAACTCAATCAGTATCTTCCCAACCTGACACCCCGACTGGAGTTGATGGATAGCGCGGCTTACCAGACTCTGCAGCGCCTGATCGAGGCCGGCGTATTGAGCGCCAATACGGGTAGCGTCAAAACCCTGTACTGCGCCTCTACTCCAGACACTCCACAAGAAGACGATGGCCGGGCAAAACGACTGGCCGAGGCGCAAGAACACCTTGCAAAAGGCGAACACAAACAACGCATGGCGAAGGTGCTGGCCGAAGGCGGCTTTGTGACCGAGGCCCTGGTCCCTATGCGGGAAGCCGTAGAGACAGCTTTGCAGGCCCTGGCCATACGATGGGACTGGAAAACAGAAGCACCGATCCCCATCGACCTTATCGATGCCAAACTGGTAAAAAAAGGTCTACTGCCAGATGAAACTCTGGCCCTTATCACCTACCTTAGGGCTGACCAGGCAGGAATAGGTGAAAAGCAGGCAACGCAATGGCTCTTGCAGGGCGTATCCTTGATGGAGCATGTCGGTATGCACCTGGAACAAATATAATCAACCCGCTTACCCATGGCCAAATCCAGACTCGCCCACCGGAGTGTGGCAGCCTGGTCGCCTTAGAAAACATGAGTGGTATTGGAGCGACCGGCTGAACACCTGAGATAGATCTGACGATGAAGACTTCTGATCGCGAAATCATCCTTCAGAGAATTTCTGAAGTCGAACGGCAAATTACTCAACTCCGAAAACAGCAAGAAGAAGCCGAGTCAACACTCATATCGCTGCAGGAACACCTTGCATCAAGCGACGACGAGACTCCGCACAAACCGGAACATCCTGCAGAAGCACCCGTTTCAACAGCGACAAATCTAACGCCGGACGAAAAGATCGCCCTTTTTCTCCGCCTCTTTCAAGGCCGGAATGATGTGTACCCGAAGCTGTGGCAGAACCGAAAAACGGGCAAGAAGGGTTATTCGCCTGCCTGTTCGAATGAGTGGATTCGCGGCGTGTGTGAAAAGCCCCGGGTAAAATGCGGTGAGTGCCCCAATCAGGCTTTCCTGCCGGTAACATCCGAGGTGATCCTCGATCATCTCCAGGGACGCCACGTTATTGGCGTGTATCCCATGCTGAAGGACGAAACCTGCTGGTTCCTCGCCGCCGATTTTGACAAGGAAGCCTGGCGTGAAGACGTTATGGCTTTTACGGAAACCTGCCGGCATACCGGTGTTCCCTATGCCATCGAGCGTTCCCGTTCCGGGAATGGTGCCCACGTCTGGTTCTTTTTCAACTGTCCGGTCCCCGCCGCGACGGCAAGGAAGATGGGTAGTTATCTGATTACGGAAACCATGTCGAGACGACACCAACTCAGCATGGCGTCCTATGACCGGCTTTTCCCGAACCAGGATACCCTGCCGAAAGGCGGCTTCGGCAACCTCATTGCACTGCCACTTCAACACCACCCGCGACAGGACGGCAACACCCTTTTTCTGGATGACAGGTTGGAGTCATTCCCGAATCAGTGGGGATTTCTCTCATCGCTGGTTCCAGTTCAGCTCGAGAAAGTTGACGAGATCGCGCTGGAAGCCACTACACGTGGCCAGATAACGGGACTTCAGATTGACATTACCGAAGAACATGTTGTGGACGACAGCCCGTGGCTGACGCCGCCTTCCCGAAAACCGAAGCACATTCCGATCACCGACCCTGTCCCACACAAGGTTCAAAGTATTCTATCCCAGCGTCTTTACATTGAGAAGACCGGCCTGCCATCTCCCCTGATTAATCAGATCCAGCGGCTGGCCGCATTTCAGAACCCGGAGTTCTACAAGAAACAGAACCTCCGACTTTCCACGGCATTGACGCCTCGCATAATCACCTGCGCCGAAGATCATGGAAAGCACATCAGCCTGCCGCGGGGGTGTCTCGATGACGTACGGGCGTTACTCCAGAAATACAAAATCCACCTCCAGGTGGAAGACCTGAGAAACCTCGGCGACCCAATGGATGCCAGCTTTTTCGGTGAATTAACCGATGCCCAGCACCAGGCAGTGAAAATCATGATCGAGTACGATAACGGCGTAATCGTGGCGCCACCGGGTTTCGGAAAAACCGTCCTCGGAACCAGCCTGATTGCTGCGCGAAAGTGCAGCACCCTGATCCTGGTGCACAGACAGCCGCTGTTGGAACAATGGAGATCGCAGATCGGCATCTTTCTTGACCGCGAAGCAAAATCAATCGGCCAACTTGGTGGTGGGAAACGTAAGCTGACAGGGCAAGTCGACGTAGCCATGATCCAGAGCCTGTCCCGAAAAGACTCGGTGGACGACATCGTAGCCAGGTATGGGCAGGTTATTATCGACGAATGCCACCACCTGCCAGCCATTTCGTTCGAGCGAATCCTGTCCGAGATAAAGGCGCGATACGTTGTCGGGTTGACCGCCACACCACAGCGCCGCGATGGCCACCAACCCATCATTCATATGCAGATCGGCCCCATTCGATTCAGAGTCGATCCACGTAGTCAGTCAGCACAACGTCCCTTCGAACACCGACTTGTCGTTAGGGAAACCGGCTTTGATCCTCCCGTGCAGGCATCCGATATAACCATTCAGGAACTCTACAACCTGCTGGCAGCCGATGAGAAGCGCAACGAGCGGATCATCGACGATGTGCTGCTGGCCATGGAAGAAGGTCGATCACCGATCCTGCTGACGGAACGCAAGAACCACCTTGAGCATCTCTACCAGCGGTTAAAAGGCTTCGTCCGGCATATCGTTGTTCTGAAGGGAGGACGGTCGACGAAAGAACGGCTAAAAGTCCAGGAACAACTCGCCTCTATTCCAATAGAAGAAGAGCGCCTACTGCTGGCAACCGGAAGATATATCGGAGAGGGATTCGACGATGCTCGCCTGGATACCCTGTTCCTCACGTTACCGGTGTCGTGGAAAGGCACGCTCGTGCAATACGCCGGACGACTACACCGGTTGCACCCCGGCAAGCGTGAAGTGCGAATCGTCGACTACGTTGATAGCAATGTGTCCATGCTCGCAAGAATGTTTGAAAAACGGCGTGCAGGTTATCGCGCCATGGGGTACCAGGAAGATTGATTCCTCGCTATGCTGTCGTCGTGCTTTGCGCTCCTGGGTTCGAATCCCCGACCGTCGGGTTTATCCCCAGCAAAGTCCCGTCACCAACAATTCTGAAACGAAAAACAGGTTAGAGAATAAATCTATAACCTGTTAATTTTACTGCTCAAATATTGGTAGCGGGGGCAGAATTTGAACCTGCGACCTTCGGGTTATGAGTCAACCTCGGCAGCTACCGCTGCAGTTGTGGGGGCACCCGTTGCACACATTGCACCACAATGCATCATTGATCCCGTCAAAAGTCACGCACAGCGTTTACCGTGCCGGATGATCGGTGTACGCAGCCCGCACAAGGCCATTTCTTCCGCAATAAGCTGCTGAGCGCGCACTTCGATCTTCTTGCGACGCTTGCTGCTCACGGATTTCATTTCATCACTCAATATCCTGGCCATAATATTCTCCTTTCACTTTCTGCCCTTCTTCGGTGTTCGGGGCAGGTGGTCATCAAAGCGCCGTTCCAACTGGTTTATCAATCAAATCGTTCAACAGATTCCAACAAGCGTTTTCCGTGAATGACGCCCAGGATATGTATGCCATTATCCTTGAGATCATAAATCAGCCGATAGCTGTAGATGAAACGCTCCCGTACATGAGGATCACGCAGTTCAGGGACGACCCTGCCGGATTCCGGTTGTTCCGGCAAGCTGTCACCCAGTTCAAAAAACTTTTCGACGACTTGCTGAGCATGGTAGCGTGAGTCTCGGCTGATATATTCGGCAATGCTGTCTATATCGTCCAGGGCTTCCTGTGACCAGATTACGGTTTGAGCCATCGACTTAAATGTTCTCTGGCTTCTTCTGTGGTGTAGTGTCGCCCCTGACTGATGTCGTCACGTCCTTTGCGTATTTTTTCCAATACATACAGGTGGTATTGAACGTCTTCGATACTTGCGTCATCAGGTAAATGATCCACTAGTTGTTTCACATCGTGCATGACCGATGACATCATCCCTACTCCCATGAAATTTCTCTGTTTCCAAGCATATCAGGCTTCACTCTGGTTTTCTTCTGACAGCCTATCCGTGGCGAATTGTAAATTTCACCAGAATACTCCATTGCAGCGAGGCTATGACTTAACCATGCGTTGGAAATTGGCACTGCTGGACTGTCGGGTTATTAACCCGACGCTCGAATGAAAACGCAAGCGATTG